>JAWKQO010000004.1:0-300000 GCA_041390105.1 Gemmatimonadota bacterium | reverse complement strand
CCATCGCCGTCCCGGAGACCACCGTCGCGTGGAAATGACCCGGAATCCGCAGCGTGTTGTGAGCGATGATGTTGATCTGCTCGGTCCCGAAGGTCACTCCGGTGATTCCTCCCACGAAGCCGAAGATCACGAGAGAGAACATCAAGGAGCTGAACCCCGGGTCCCCCCAGGGCGCACGGCTCAACCATCCGAAGAGCCCCTGCGTAACACCGCGCAGGCGCTGCCCGATCTCGATGCCGGCCGGTACCGTGAAGCCGTGGATCATGCTGGCCAGCACCGCCATGTACATGAAGTAGGACGTGTTCCACACCTTCCACGAGGGTCCCATCCCCGGGTCGACCAGCAGGTGGTGGGCCGAGGCCATGGAGATGAACAGGACGTAGAGTACGAACGCGGACCGGCTCACCTTTTCGTTCAGCACCACGCCACCCACCGTCAGCGCGCCCAGCAGATACCAGATCGAGACCATGGCGGCGACGTTGATCTGTTGGGACGAGTGGCCGAGCCCCCACCATACCAGCCGGTACATCTGTGGATTGATGTCCATCAGTCCCATCGACCACAGGAACGTGGGGATGTAGATGATGGCACCGTGCAGGAGGGTGATCGCAGCGATGATCGCCGCCGTCAGCGCGCCGAACGTCACGAGTGGGACCGAGCCCGTATGCGTCTTCTCCCGCCGGGCCACCACCAGGGTCGCGAAGAAAAGACTCACGACCAGGATGGCGCCCACGGCGAAGAGGATCACCCCCAGATAGAAGGCGGGGTGGGCGCGCAGCGGTACATACGACGTGAAGAGGACGTCGGCCCGACCGGTCCACATGGTCCATTCGACCAGAAGCGTGCCGAGTACCATGAGACCGAACGCCACCCAGCCCAAGGAGGGCATCGGCACCCTGCTGTTCAGCAGGACTGCGGAAGCGAAGTACAGGACCGCCATCTCGAAGAACAAGATGAAGAAGATGAGCATGTTCATCCCGTGCACGGTGAGCATCCGGTAGAACAAGGATGCATCGAGCAGGTGCACGGCCTGCCAGCGCGTCAGGAGCACCAGCAGTGCGGCGATGCCGCCCACCAGCAGCGCGACCGTGGCGACCACGGCGTTGGCCTTGATCAAGGCGTCCGCCTGGGAGTGCACCTTCAGGCCTGTGCTTGGGCAGGTGCGGAAGGTCGCGCTCATCGCCCACCTCCTGGATTCGCAGAGGAGGGAGCCGGTGCAGCGGCGGTCTGGGTGGGCACCACGATCACCTTGCCCACCATCAGGTGATGGCCGACTCCACAGAACTCGTTGCAGACGATGTGAAACTCACCGGTGATCGTCGGCGTGACGCGTAGCCCGTAGTCGAAGCCCGGAACCACCTGGAAGTTGATGTTGAGCGGGTAGAGACTGAACCCGTGGTTCACGTCGGTGGACGACAGGTGCAGGGTGTATTCCGCTCCCTGTTGCAGCTGGAGCACAGGTCGCCATGACCACATCGACGCCTGCAGATAGATGTCGCTGCCCGGAGGCGGCGCCACCACCGGGATGTTTCCGTCGCTGCCGACCTGGTAGTCGCGAATGAACTGGTCGACGCGTTCCTGGAACGCGGGAGCGTCCACGGTGTGGCGGATACCGGAGGGGTTCTGGCCACCACGCAGGTGCCAGAGCGGCATCATCGCGAAGAGGATCAGGCACCAGACGAAGGCGATGCTCACCCAGATCTTTTCCGATCCGTGCACCTTGGTCCACCAGACGCCTTGGGGGGCGTCCAGGCCACTGTGGTACATGCGTGCCTCCTTCTCAGGGCAGCGGGGCAGGTGTGAGCGAGAGGATCTCGAGCAGTCCCCATCCGGTGTAGAACACGAACATCACCACCACACCGATCAGGAGCAGGACGAAGGGGCGATCGAAGAGGCGCTGCCCCAGCGGGATCTTGGAGTCTTCGTGCGGATGCGTGGCGTCAACCTCGGGTTCGCTCATGGTGTCTCCGTCGGGAAACCGGGGAAATAAGAAACGCCGGGGCCGCGCACTCGGCGCGGCTCCCGGCGTGGAGATGCGGGTCGGGAGAGTCGGTCAGCGAGCGGGGGGCGGCGCCTCTGAAGCGAGGAGGGTTGCGAGCGTCGTCTCGTGGAAGAACACCCGCAGCTCCTCGGCCAGCGCGCGCCAGCGGCCGTGGGCGGGGCAGGGATGCGTGTCGGAGCACTGCGGTCGACCCAATAGGCAGGTACGGTCCGTGGCGATCGGATCGACCGGGTCGACGACCTCGCCCAGCGTGATCTGGTCCGCTGGGCGGGCCAAGCGGAAGCCACCCTTGGGTCCCCGGCTGGAGGCGAGGACTCCGGCTTGGGTGAGGCGGTGCAGGATCTTGGACAGGTAGTTCCGGGGCACGTCCAGCTCGTCCGCGAGGACGTCCACAGACGTGGCCCGCTCGGCGGCGTTCTCGGCGATGTGCAAGGCTGCCCGCAACGCATACTCGGCCGTCCGCGAGAGCTTCATGGGCGTCCCCTCGGGTGGCAGGGGACTCTTGAATTTTTCATGATATTGTGATGTATTGGCGACTTCGCAAGGGCAGGTGACGACGGCCCCGGAGGGTACCGGCGTCCGAGGGCGGATCGGTACGAGGAGATTCCATCGGTGGCAGGTCCTTTGACACGTGCTGCGCGGCGGATCCTCGCGGTGGTGGATGCGCAGGTCAACCGGTTGTACACCTGGCGCTACAATCCGCTCTACCAGTCCGGGGCGCTGGTTGTGGTGGCACTCGCGACCATGCTGCTGACGGGGTTGTATCTGCTGTTGTTCTACCGGATCGGCGGACCGTACCCGTCGGTGGAGCGGATCTCCACGCAGATCTGGGCGGGCCGCTGGATGCGGGCGTTGCACCGCTATGCCGCCGATCTGGCCGTGCTGGCGGCGGTGGCGCACGCCGTCCGACTGTTCCTGCAGGGAAGGAGCTGGGGGCCCAGGGTCCTGGCGTGGACCTCGGGAGTTCTCCTGGTCGGACTGCTGTACCTCTGTGGCTGGACGGGCTACGTCATGGTCTGGGATCCACAGGCCCAGTTGCTGGCCACGGAAGGCGCTCGCCTCCTGGACGCCCTCCCTCTGTTCTCGGAGCCCCTCGTTCGCGTCTTCGTGGGGGAACAGCCGATCCCGGGGGCGTTCTTCTTCCTCAACCTCTTCGCGCACATCGCCATCCCGGTGGGGATGGCGGGCATGCTGTGGCTGCACGTCTCCCGGGTATCGCGTCCCGTGCTGCTGCCTCCCCGGCGCCTGTGGCTGACCGTGGTTGGGGTGCTTTTGGTGCTTGCGGTCGTGTGGCCTGCGCCCCTGGAAGGCCCAGCCAATCCATTCCAGCGCCCCGAGTCGCTGTCGTTGGATCTGCTCTACGGATTCTGGGTCCCCATTCAGTTGCGGCTTGGTCCCTGGTCCGGTTGGCTGCTCCTGGTGGGCCTGCCCCTGGGAGTTCTGCTGGTTCCCTTGGCTTCGCGGCCACGGGCGTCCGCTGCGTTGCCAGCGAGCGTGGTGGAAGAGCGCTTCTGCACGGGCTGTGAGCAGTGTTTCGTGGATTGTCCCTTCGAAGCCATCTCCATGGTCGAGCGGGGCGACGGCCGCGCCACGCTCGTGGCCCGCGTCGATCCGGCGCGTTGCGTGAGCTGTGGCATCTGCGCGGGCTCCTGCGCGCCCATGGGGGTGGGCCCTCCAGGGCGGGACGGCCGAGATCAACTCGTCGATGCCCGGGCCTTCCTGGCGAGGCGCGGGCCAGATGAACGCGGGCCCGTGGTCATCGGGTGCGCCAACAGCGGCGCCGGTGGGCCCCGGAGTCCGGCAGGGGACCGGTTGCTGGTCTCCTGCCTGGGAAACCTGCACACATCGATCATCGAGATCCTGGTGCGATCGGGAGTCCCCGGGGTTCTGATCGTCTCCTGTCCGCCGCGCGATTGCTGGAGTCGGGAAGGCCCGGGCTGGCTCGATCAGCGCATCTACCACGACCGGGAGGCGGAGCTGAAAGCTCGCGTCGACCGTAGACGCGTGCGCGTCGTGTATGCGTCCGCTGCCGAGGGCTCCCGCGTGGCCCGAGCACGGGCGGCGTTCGAGAGTGATCTGGCCGACCTCGCGCGCCCGGTGACCGAGGAGGCGGTGGAGTTGGATCAGAGCTGCGAGCCGCCCGTCACGAGCGGTGAGCCCCGATGAGCGGCGCCCGGCCCGCGCTTGCGGGATTGTTGGTGATCGTGGCGGGAGTCTTCACCGCCGGCGTCTCCCGGATCCCCTGGGCGGGGGGAAACGACCAGGGTCGTCTGCGGCTCTCCTGGAGGGTGGTGTCGTCCGCAGCGGAAGTCTGTCGGCCTCCCACCGAAGACGAGGTCGCCGGACTTCCCGCCCATATGCGGCCGCAACGGATCTGCGAGACGCGCGCCTCCGCCCACGACCTCGAGGTGCGACTGGACGGGGGGCGGGCCTTGAGTCGGACGCTGGAAGGCTCGGGCGCGCGGGGAGACAGCCCCATCTACGTGTTCGAGGAGATCGCGCTCCATCCGGGTCCGCATGACCTGCACGTGATCTTCACCGTCGATGGCGATCCATCCCGCACGCTGGAGCTCGACACAGCGGTCGTTGTCCAGCGCCGTGAGACGGTACTCCTGACCACGGATGCGGCGGGCGTCCTCGTCCTCAGGCGGGACCGATCCCCAACCCCGGCGACAGCCAGAACTCCCTGACGGTTCTGAGCCCGACATCGCGTATTGCGGGTGGGGCCCATCACCGGGCGGCCCTGACGGCGATGAGACGGCCCAGCGCGGGAGGCGCGATGAAGCAGGGGGGAGGGAGGAACATCCAACGACGCACGTGGACGACGTGGCTCGCAGGTGTGCTGGCCGCGAGCACCTTGGCGGCCTGCGGCGGCGATTCGGAGGGGGCCGGCCCGGACAACGCGCTGTCCCAGGCGGAGGCAGCGGTGGTGATGTCGATGCTGCTCTCGGTCTACACGCCGTCGCCTTCGACGCCCAGCCCCGTTCAGGCCGGAGGAAATGGGAGTGCCCGGGTGCCCACCGTCACCCTCATCGCCGACACCACCCAGAACAGCGCGGCCTGCCCGGCGGGAGGCGCCGTACTGGTCCTGAACGCGGATTCCATCCGGGTCGTGACGGACACGCGGTTGAACCCGCATCCCGACACGCTCTTCGCCACCAACTCCAGCTGGGGTGGACGGACCGAGGTGGAGACCCGCTACCAGGGCTGTGCCACGCGCGACTCCCAGGGCAACGTCTGGACGTTCGACGCCACGCCCGGGCTCACGTTCGGGATCGACTTGTCAGGAGACATCGATCTTGCGCGGCTCCTGACCGGCGCCACGCTGTCCACGTCCTCGGTCAGCTGGGACGGGCTGTGGGCGGGAGCGTTCTCCTGGACGAACGGAAGTCGGTCGGGCCAGTGCACGGTCTCGGTGCAGATGATGTCGGCCACGACGGTGGTGGGGGGTGCAGCCAGCTCCACCTACAGCTACGTCGGGCAGATGTGCGGACTTCCGGTATCGGTCACTTCCTGACGATCCGCGTTCGTTGTGACCTAGCGTTCAGCGGCGGCCAGCGAGTCCACCCCGGCCTGCTCGCGCCGGAAGCGCTCCGCGTCCTGCGGTCGGCCCAACGCATCGTAGGCGGACGCCAGGTCGGTACGAGCCGCCCTGAGCCAACTGACCGTCGGCTCCATCTGGGGGCGTACGATGTCGTATCCGGCGAGGAGCTCTCGCTCGGCCGCGGAGGCGCGCTCCTGGCGTAGGAGCACGCGCCCGAGCTTGATGTGGGCGATCCCCGTGTCTACGTGCTCGGCACCGCGTGCCTCTGCAAAACGCTCGATGACGTCGCGGAAGATGGCTTCGGATTCCGTCAGCCGTCCGGCCTCCATGTAGGCGTTGGCAAGGTTGGAAAGGCCGATGCCCACGAAGTAGTGCCGAGGTCCGTTCGCCTCCTCGTAGATGGTGACGATCCGCCGGTACGCCTCGATCGCCTCGTCGAAGCGTCCCTTCTGCAGCTCGACATAGGCGAGATCCCCCAGGGTGTTGGCCTGTCGGGGGTGGTTGGGTCCCAGCACGCGCTCGCCGACCGACAACGAGCGTCGCAGCAGGGGTTCGGCGTCGTCGAGCCGCCCCTGGTAGATCAAGTTGTTGCCCAGCATGCGCAGGGCGGAGGCCACCTCGGGGTGCTCGGGTCCGTGGTAGCCCTCGAAAATGGACAGCGCCTGGCGGAGTAGCGGCTCAGCGGCGTCGTAGCGCCCCCGCTGGTTCTCGTTCACGGCGAGATTGATCAGTCCGTCCGCGACATCGGGATGGCGCTCACCGTGCAGTCGCCGGTAGATGGCCAGGGCACGGAGGTTCAGCGAGTCGGAGGCGTCGAGATCCCCCGCATAGAACTGCGTGTTGGCCAGCGCTGCCAGGGCACTGGTCAGATCCTCCTCCCGGCCGGGCTGGGCTTCCAGCGCACGCACGGCCTCGCCGAGGAGGGTGATGGCCCGCTCGTACTCGCCCCTCCCCTCCAGCGCGCTTCCGAGGCCCGTGAGACTGCTGGCGATCCGTGGGTCGGTGGGGGGGCCCTCGGCGCGCTGCAGCTCGAGGGCGCGCTGGAAGATCCCCTCGGCCTCCTCGTATTCTCCTTGCTGCAGCCGCAACTCGCCTTCAGCGACCAGCGCTTCGGCCACCGCGTGCGGATCGGCCGGCGTCAAGGCCTGGCGCAGGGCCACCGCGAGCCCCAGCAGCGAATCCGCGCTCGCATACCGTCCGAGCTGGGTGAAGATGCTGCCCAACGTCACGTACATGTCCGCTTGCTGGGCGGGGTCCGCATCCAGCAAACGCGCCTGTTGCACGCCGCGATCGAGGAGGGTCAGCACTCTCAGAGTATCGGAGGGCCCGATCTCCTCCTGGCCACCCGTGAACAGGCTCTGCGTAAAGGCCTGGATCCGCTGCGTTCGCTGTGCCTCCGCCAAGGCCTGGTCGCGTGCGTCCGCGAGCCGCCACGTGTAGAACCCGACCGTGCCTGCGAGCGCCGCCATCGCCGTGGCCACCCCGGTCAGGGCCCGAGTGTTGCGACGCGCGAATTTGCCGAGTCGGTACAGGGCGGAGTCGGGTCGTGCCTCCAGGGGCTCGTCGGCCAGGAAGTGGTCCACGTCCCGCATCAAGGCCTCCACGGACGCGTACCGTCGCAGCGGGTCGCGATGCATGGCGGTTCCACACAAGATGTCCAGCTCTTCCCATTCCGGTCGGGTGGGACCGGGGGCCGATGCTGGGTCAGCGACGCGCGAGGGCGGCGGCGCGCCGGTCTCCGTGATGGCGCGCTCGGCTTGCGCTGGAGTCAGGGACTGCAGATCGAAGGGCGGACGTCCGCTGAGGATCTGGTAGAGGAGCCCGCCCAGCGCGTACACGTCGGTGTAGACGCCCAGCGGCTGACCCAGGATCTGCTCCGGGGCCGCATAGGCCGGGGTCATGAGTGCCAGCCCCGTGCGTGTCCGGTCACCGACGCCATCGAGGGAGTCGAGCTGCTTGGCGATCCCGAAGTCCAGGAGCTTTGGCGTACCGTCCTCGGTGACGAGCACGTTCGACGGCTTGAGATCGCGGTGGATGACCGCGCGGGAATGCGCGAACCGCACCCCTTCGCAGATGGCGCGGAACAGGTGCAGACGCTCGTCGATCCGGAGTGGGACCTCGGCGCAATAGCGGTCCAGGGGCCGACCCTCGACGTGCTCCATCACGAAGTACGGTGTGCCGTCCGGGAGCACGGCCGCATCGAAGATGCGGGCGATGCGCGGGTGCTCGAGTTGGGCGAGCGTGCGTTGTTCGCTCAAGAACCGCTCGCGCCGATGGGGCGAGAGCGCGGCGTCCCTGAGCACCTTGATGGCGGCGCGCGCCCCCAGATCGGGCCGCTCTCCCAGGTACACCACGCCCATGCCGCCCTGTCCCAGAACCCGGAGGATCCGGTAGGGTCCGATCTGGGGCATCTTCGGTATGGACCCGTCGAGTATGGAGTCGGCCACCACGCCGATCTCCCGGTCCAGAAGCGAGCCCGAGCGAACGTCTTCGGCGAGGAGCTCGAGGACCTGCTCGGCATCCTCGGGTGCGCCGGCACAGCGCTCGCGCACGAAGCGGTCGCGTTGCTCCAGCGGTAGCTCCAGAGCGGCGTGGAAGACGTCCTGGATGTGAGCCCAACGTCGGGGGTCCATGCGCACCAGACTACTTGTGGGGGACGCGCAGGACCATACGTTCGCTCTGCCCGGCACCGGGTGGAGTGGGGCGGGCCTCCGCAGGTCCCCGGGGGCCAGGGCGAGCGCTTCCTTGCTTCAGGAGGTTCCGTGATCGACGAGATCCGTGAGTTGTACGCGTACAATCGCTGGGCCAACGAGCGCATCCTTGCCGCGGTCGTCCAGTTGGACGAGGCGGCTCTGGGTCGTGACCTGGGTGGCAGCTTTGGAAGCGTCCGTGACACTCTCGCGCATATGCTGGCTGCCGAGTGGATCTGGCTGGAGCGCTGGACCGGGCGTTCTCCGCGGTCCCTGGATACCGGCTGGGACCTCTCTGGCCTGGCTGACATCCAAACCCGCTTCGCCGAGGTCGAGGAACGACGGGAGCGCTTCCTGCAGCAGCTCGACGACGAAGCGCTACACGCGGAGCTGGACTACCAGAACACGCGCGGCGAGCCGTTCCGCTCCGCGTTGTGGCGCCTGCTTCGCCACGTGGTCAACCACGGGACCTATCACCGGGGACAGGTGGTGCACCAGTTGCGACAGCTGGGTGAACCCGGCGTCTCCACCGACATGGTCCTGTTCGACCGAACCCGGACCGGTGCGTGACCCACGGCGCCCCTGTCGAACCAGGACCGGCTAGTCCTCGCCGCGCCTGCGCCGCGCCTCTTCTCGCCGGCGCTCCTCCTCGAGGTCGTACTCCTCCTCGGGGAACTTGAACGCTTCGATGAGTTCGGGATCGGTCTCGGTTCCCATGACGCGTCCCGCGATGTACTCGCCCAACACAGGACCCTGCTTGAAGGCCTCGGCGTTCCCGCCTCCGGCGAACCAGACGTTCTCCGACCCTGGCTGACGGTCGATGATGAAGTTGCGGCTGACGCTGCCCTCGTAGTGACAGGCGCGGGTCTCGTTGATGGGGAGCTCGGCAAGGGCCGGGAAGTAGGTTCGCAGGATCTCCCGCGGGCGCTCCTGCGCATCCAGGGGCACCCAGCGGCTGCTCGTGTCCGGATCCTCCTCGGAATGACCGCCTACCCGGATGCGGAAGCCGCGGAAGTCCGGAGGCAGAGCCGGCCAACCGGTGCACCCGGGCACGTTGTAGCTGGGTAGATTGGGCCACTCGTACGAATGGTCGCCGGGCGGCGTGGCGATGTAGAGCACGTGGCCCAACGTGGAGGCCCGGATGCGGCGCCCCATCTGTTCGGGGAAGACCTTGGGGAACCAAGGCCCCAAAGCGAAGACGAAGGTGTCCCCCGTCACGCGCTCGCCGCTGTCCAGAACGATCTCCGACAGCGTCCCGTTTTGGTTGGCACCCAGGGTGGCTCGGCCGATCTTGATGGTCCCACCCTCGCGCTGGAACACCTGGGCCACCGATTCGATGGCGCGGCGGGCCCGCACGACTCCGGCCGAGGGCTCGTAGATCGCCACCTGCATCTCGTCCGTGGCGATCACGGGCCAGCGGCGCCGTACTTCGTCCGCATCGATGATCTCGTGCTCGTGCCCCATCACCTTCCAGTTCTCGACCGTCTGCTCCAGGAAGGGCTCCATCTCGGCGCGCAGGATCACGTCACCGGTCGTGAAGAACAGCGGCGGCAGCAGATCTCTCGCGTGCTCCTCGTCCCAGGCCTTCCAGCGGCGCATGGCCTCGACCGCCCACTGACCCCACTGCAACCCTTGCGGGCGATCACCGTAGCTCGAGCGCACACCGCGAGTCTCGCCGCCCGAGGTGGAACGCGAATTGGCGGGGCCGTACTGGTCGACCAGCGTGACCGTAGCACCCATCCGCTGCAGATGGAGCGAGGTCCAGGCTCCGAAGGAGCCGGCGCCCACCACCACCACGTCGGAGGCCTGTCCACTGCGGACCAGGGGTGCGCGGCGGGGGGCTGCCTCCACCGCCTCCGGGCGGGCGCCCGCGAGCGTAAGGCCGGCGCCAGCGCCGGCCGCCTTCAGGAAGCCACGGCGATCGATGGGCACGTCGGAGTCTCCTTGTGGCGGCGGGCTAGCGATCGTTGGTCGACGTCATGCGATGCGTGCGCAGGACGTCTTCGTCGGGCGGGAGCTCCACGTCACCCTTGGGGAAGTCGTTCAGCTCCAGGATGTAGGCGACGACGTCGACATACTGCTGCGCGGTGAGGCTCCCTGGATTGTCCTCGGGCATGTTGTCGACGATATGGCGAAAGAGGTCGCCCACCGACCGCCGACCCCAGGAGAACATGAACTGACGACCTCGGAACTCGGAGGTGGCGTGACATTCCGAGCAGGAGACGTCGAACTGCTCCTGGCCGCGGTCGGCTTGACGGGCCGTGTAGATCCCGGCATTCGCACCGGTCACCGCGGGCTGGGCCGCCGCCGGCGTCGCGGTCGGCGCCGAGGGCTGGGCGGGGCCGGTATTGGCGGGCGTGCCGGACGCGCACCCCGCGAGACCGGCGAGCAGGACCAAGGCAAGACAGGGGGAGGGGCAGCGCGCGGAGGATCCAGGCGTCATGGCACCGATGGGCTGGAGTGGAGGGGGAACGCCAACGCTAGAATCGATGCAGGGAGCAGGCAAGCGGCTCGGCGACGGAACGTCCCCCTTGTTCCATGGAACGGCCCGGCCGCGCGAAAACGGCTTGGTTGCGCGCTCGCTGGCTGGAGGGAACCTTGCGATCCGAGGGTGCGTTCTACGATGGACCCCGGAACGGGGCCAGCCCGAACCCAGGACAGGAACCCATGCTGATCCGGACCTCCAAGGGAATCCCTTCGTCGGAGATCACTCCCCGTGGCCTCTATGTCGACCGCCGCGACTTCCTGAAGGTCGGCGCGGGCGCGCTGGTCGCGGCAGGTGCGCTCGAACATCTGGTCGGGCCGGAGACCCTTGCCGCGCAACAGGTGCCGGCCGGTATTGGGGTTCCTCTCCTCCGCGAAGGCCAAGAGCCGGTTCTGCGAAACGGGCGTGGGGCGTTCGCAGGGTTCAAGGACGAGCAGGGTGATACGCTCACGCCGTACGACGACGTGACGAGCTACAACAACTTCTACGAATTCGGCACCGGCAAGGGCGATCCCGCCAAGAACGCGGGTCCTTTCCAGCCCAAGCCCTGGACGCTCGAAGTCGGTGGCCTGGTGGCCAAGCCGGGCTCCTACGGGCTGGAGGAGTTCCTCAAGCCGGCCAGGATGGAAGACCGGATCTACCGCCACCGCTGCGTGGAGGCCTGGTCGATGGTGATCCCCTGGAGGGGGGTCCCGTTGAAGGACATCCTCGCGCGGGTGGAGCCCACGCCCGCAGCGCGATATGTGCGATTCGAGACTGTGGTGCGTCCGTCGGAGATGGTGGGGCAGCGCCGCCCGATCCTGGATTGGCCCTACGTGGAGGGACTTCGTCTCGACGAAGCCATGCATCCGTTGACGCTGATGGTGACCGGGGTCTACGGAGAGGACCTGCTCAACCAGAATGGGGCGCCGCTCCGGCTGGTGGTGCCATGGAAGTACGGGTTCAAGGGTGTGAAGTCGATCGTGAAGATGGACCTCGTCGCGGAGCAGCCTCTGAACACGTGGCAGGTGCAAAACGCCCGTGAATACGGCTTCTTCGCCAACGTGAATCCGGAGGTCGACCATCCCCGTTGGAGTCAGGCTCGGGAGCGCCGCATCGGCGAGCTCCGCCGCCGGCCCACGTTGATGCTCAACGGGTACGCCGAGCAGGTGGGCCAACTCTACGCCGGCATGGATGCGCGGCGCCTCTACTGAGGCGACCGCGCCCCGGTTTCGCTTGCCCATGAACGCCAAACGAGAAGCCCGTCTGGTCCGAGGTCTGGTCTGGACCCTGGGGTTGTTCCCGTTCGTGCTGCTCGCGTTGCGCGTACGCCGTGAGGGGCTGGGCGCCAACCCCATCGAGACGCTGATCGAGTTCAGCGGCCACTGGGCCCTGATCCTTCTGCTGGTGACCCTGCTGGTCACCCCACTGCGTCGCATCAGCGGGCGCAACTCCCTGGTCAAGGCGCGTCGGCCGCTCGGTCTGTTTTCGTTCTTCTACGCGACGCTGCACATGCTGACCTACCTGGGGCTCGACCAGACCTTCGACTGGGGATTCATCCTGGAAGACGTCGCCAAGCGCCCCTACATCACCGTGGGCACGGCGGCCTTTCTCATCCTCACGGCGTTGGCCGTGACCTCGACGCAGGGATGGACGCGGCGACTGGGACGTCGCTGGCAGAAGCTGCACCGGTTGGTATACCTGGCTGCTCCGCTCGTCGTGATCCACTACTGGTGGCAGGTGAAGGCCGATACCCGCTGGCCGCTGGTGGCGGCGCTGGTGTTCGCCGGACTGATGGCGCTCAGGGTGCTGTGGCGTCGCCCGGGGCCGCGCGCTTCGGCCGGGCCGACCCGCAGGGAGGGGCCGGAAGTGGTGGTGGGGGTCTAGGCGACGACGAGGTACCCTCGGTCGCTGTGTGAGAGGCCCCGGCCGCCCGAAGGCGACCGAGGCCTCGTTCGTCTGCGGCCAGGGCGTCAGGCCGGCGCGCCTTCCTCCTCGGGGGGAGTGCCCTGCTCGCTCGCGGCAGCCCGTCGTGCCTCGGCAGCCTCCCGGGCCGCGTCGCGGGCGCGCTGGGCGGCCTGCTGGGCCTCCCGCGCCGCTTCCCAGGCGGCCTCCTTGGCACCGCGCGCCGCCTCGCGGGCGGCCTCCCGAGCGGCGCGGCTGGCGTCACGCGCAGCGCGGCGCGCTTCCCGGGCGGCGCCGCGCGCTTCCTCGATGCGCTCCGAGGCGGAGTCCAGGATCTCCTTGACGTGGCCCATGAAGTCCGCGTCCTCGGTCCACTTGAATGCTCCCTCGAAGGTCTCTTCGGCCAGCTTGGAGAACGAGTCCACCAGGTTCTTCATGTCCTGACCGAAGAACTTCTCCGTGGCTTCGCGGATGCGCTCATCGATCTTCTTGACCTTCTCCTCGTGTTCGGCCAGGTACGCCTCCCCCTCGGGGGTGACCGAGTAGACCCGCTTCCCGTCCTGCTTCTCCGAGGTGAGGAACCCCTCGTCCTCGAGCATCTGCAGGGTGGGGTAGACCGAGCCCGGGCTGGCCCGGTAGCAGCCTCGGGACTCCTCCTCCAAGGCCCGCATCACCTCGTATCCGTGCATGGGCCGACCGGCGATCACCTTGAGGATCATGAACTTCAGGTCCCCGCGGTCGAAGAGCCCGCCCCGGAACCGTCCACCGCCCAGATCCACCCACTCGCACCCGAAGAACTCCGAGAACCGCATTGATCCCTCCTCGAAGGGCCGCCGTCGCCTGAGCCGATATATCGAATACTATCCCTCACGATATATCGGAGTTCCAGATCGACTACGGGAGCGGTGAGGCTGGAGTTTCGAAGGAGGTCGCGGAGACGGCACTAGGGTGCCGGAGCGATACGGTAGACGAGCCCACTCAAGCTCAGCGCGTAGACCTCGCCGGCGGCGTCGATGCCGAACGAGGAGAGATTGGGGACCTCAGGCAGGTCGAGCTGTCGCTGCTCCGTGGCCACGCCCCCGGACAACAGGAAGCTGCGAATCCAGCCGCCACAGTAGTCCCCGTAGAGATAGCGTCCCTGGAGGGAGGGGATGCGTGCGCCCCGATAGACGTAGCCTCCCGTGACGGAGCACCCCTCGGAGTGGGAGTAGACGACCACCGGATCGACGAGGTCCTGGGTGGCGCAGCCCGCGGCTGCGAAGCACTCGAGTCCCTCGCGGATGCGCCACCCGTAGTTCAAGCCCCCCTCGGAGACGGGGCGCGCATCGATCTCCTCCCATTGGTTCTGGCCTACGTCACCGATGTACAGCGTCGAGCTCGGAGCATCGAACGAGAACCGCCACGGATTGCGGAGCCCCCAGGCCCAGATCTCGGGGCGCGCACCTGCCTCGCCTACCAAGGGGTTGTCTGGCGGAATATGGTAGGGCGGTGGGGAGGAGACATCGATGCGCAGAATGGAGCCCAGGAGTGTGCTGGTATCCTGTCCCGAGTTCAGGGGATCGCCGCCGCTGCCGCCGTCTCCCAGACCGATGTAGAGGTATCCGTCGGGACCGAAAGCCAGTTGGCCTCCGTTGTGGTTGCTGAACGGTTGGTCGAGTTGCAGGTACACGCGTTCGGACGCGGGGTCCAGGCGATCGGGGTCGGCTGCACGCTCGAAGCGCGCCACGCGCGTGTCGCCGGCCGTGTTCGTGTAGTAGACGAACACGTGGCCCGAGGTCGAGTAGTCGGGCGCGAAGGCGATGGAGAGCAGGCCCCGCTCTCCCCCCGACCCCACGCGGGCGGCGATGTCGAGGAAGGCCCCGGGCTCGAGCTGCCCATCGCGGACGATGCGGACGCGCCCGGGCTGCTCCACCACGAACAGGCGGGGATCGCCGGCGAGGCCGGTGAGGAACACCGGTGCCTCGAGGCCCCTGGCCACCTCCTCCAAGGCCAGTCCGCTCTCCAGGGGCGGTGGGTCGGAGGGGTTCCCGCAGGCGGCGGTGCCGGAAAGGAGGGTGGCGATCGCCAGGCGGAGCCGGCTCCGGGTCCGCGTGCGGTGCAGCCGCACCGGCCTGGGCGGAACACACGGGTCGGTGGACGGTGGTGCGGGGCGTGTGCGCATCTCCAACGGTACCCGCCCACCCAGTTGACCGGTCCTCGGGGTCCGTGTTCCACTTCGTGCGTCCCCGCCAGCGGGCGGCTCGCACCCTGAACGGATGGATCGATGGCCGAGACCTACTCTTTCGACGTGACGACCGGAGTCGACCTGCAGGAGGTCGACAACGCCGTCAACCAGGCCCTCAAGGAAATCGCCCAGCGCTTCGACTTCAAGGGCACCCAGTGCACCATCGAGCTCGATCGCAAGGAAGGCGCGCTCAAGCTCGAGGCCGACGACGAGTACCGCCTGGAGGCATTGCTGGGCGTGCTCAAGGAGCGCATGGTGCGTCGCCAGGTTCCCGTGCGGAACCTCGATCCAGGGAACGTCGACGCAGGCTCCCTGGGCCGCGCCCGCCAAGTCATCCGACTCAAGCAGGGCATCCCCTCCGATACCGCCAAGGAGATCGCCAAGGACATCCGCGATCTGAAGCTGAAGAAGGTGCAGGCGCAGATCCAGGGCGATCAGCTTCGCGTGCAGAGCCCCTCCCGCGATTCACTGCAGGAGGTGATCGCGTTCCTCAAGGGCAAGGACTACGGGGTCGAGCTGACCTTCGGGAACTACCGCTGACGCTGGGGCGGGCCCCAGCGTCCCGGGGCCCGCGGGTAGGCTGTTCGGGAGTGCGTCGGGCGCAGGCGCACCCGACCCGGGCGCATCACTCGGGGGCGCTTTCCAGGCTGACCTTCTCCATGACGACGTCGGTGCGCGGCCGATCCCCCGCGCCCGTGGGCGTGGATCCGATCTTCCGCACCACGTCCATTCCATCGACGACCCGCCCGAAGACGGCATGCTTGCCGTCCAGCCAGGGCGTGGCGGCCAGGGTGACGAAGAACTGGGATCCTCCGCTGTTGGGCCCGGCGTTGGCCATGGAGAGGATCCCTGCGTCGTCGTGGCGCAGCTCCTTGTGGAATTCGTCCTTGATGGTGTGCCCCGGGCCACCTCGACCCGTACCCGTGGGGTCGCCGCCCTGGATCATGAAGCCGTCGATCACCCGGTGGAAGATGACGCCGTCGTAGAAGTCCTTCTCCACCAAGCTGATGAAGTTTCCGGTGGTCAAGGGAGCCCGATCTTCGAAGAGCTCGATGCGGAAGGTCCCGAGGGTCGTGTCGAAGCGGGCGATGCGATTGGCCACGTTGTCCGGTCTCCGGTCTGGGCTGCGCTGCTGGGATAAGGCGCAAGCTCACCGATCCAGGCCGCCCGGACCAGGGCTGCCCGGATCTACTTGTCGCTGTTCGGTTATTGTAACTAGCTTGGACCCCCTTGACGTGTACCGCGTCGGGACCCGGGACGGTTCCCCGGCGCGCCCCCTCAGGCTTCGGGGCGTCCGCGGCCTGCGTCCGGGGTTTTCGCTCGTGGCGCGGGCCCTGGAGGTGTTTTGAGATCGGCTGGTCGAAGTCTTCTGGGCGCCTGCCTCGCTTTGGCGGTCACCGCACCCCTCGCGGCGCAGCAGCTCCCCATCAAGACCGCGGTGCCGGAGCGCACGATCGGCATCTGCCCCGCCATCGAGGCGCCCGACCCGGGTCTCGTGACGGAGGCCGACCGCCAGGAAGCCGCGCGCCTGACCACTTCGGCCACCCAGGCGGCCATCATCGGGGATCATCAGCAGGCGCGCTCCCTGCTCCGCCGTGCGGCCCGGCTCGACCCTCTGGACCCAGATGTCGCCTACCTGCTGGCTCGGGCCAGCGACGAGGTCTCCGACCGCCAGGGCGCGCTCGAGGAGTACTGTCGCTATCTGAGCCTGGCGCCCGAGTCGGCGGAGTCGGCCGAGGTGCAGGCCCGCGTAGCGGAGCTCGCTCCCGACCCGGCGGCCGCCTACTCCGAGGACGCCATCCGCCAGTTCCGCCTCGGAGTCAACAGCTTCCAGTTCGGCCGGGCCCAAGGGGCGGAGGTGGCCTTCACCGCTGCGATCGAAGCGGCTCCCGAATGGCCGGAGGCCTACTACAACCGGGGGCTGGTCTACGCGCAGCTGGGGCAGACCGCCCTGGCCACCAGCAACCTCGAACGCTACCTGGCGCTCGCTCCCGAGGCGGAAGACGCGGCCGCCGTACGCGCCGCCCTGGAGCGGCTGGCCAATCCGGTGGCTCGCTTCAGCCCGGGCACCGCCCTGGCCGCGGGGGTGTTCCCGGGCGGAGGTCACTTCTATACCGGAAGGCCGCTGATCGGGGCGGTGGTCCTGGGGGCCGTCGGTGGGTTGGTCGCCTTCGGAGTGCTCTCCGACGACATCGTGATCGAGTGCCGCTCGATCCCGGTGAACAACGTGTGTCCCCCGGGCGACATCGCCGATCAGACCAGCACCCGGCCCTATCTGGCTCCCGCGCTGGGAGTCGCCGGGGCGCTGACCGTGATTACCGCCATCGAGGCCTACCGCGGCGCGAAGCGGCGCAATGGCGACGTGAGCTCCCTGGTGTCGGTGGATACCGAAGGGGGAGGGGGGCTGAGGCTGGGGGTTCCAGCGGTCTCGGTCGGACCCACGGGAACGCGCATCGAGCTCTTCCGATTGCAGCACTGATTCGGCAATGATCCCCTCCCTCGCTTCACGAGCCCGTTGCTGGAGTGCCCTGGCCGTCACGGCGCTGGCATTGGGCTGCGACGCGGTGACCGTCCAGGCGCCGCTGGTGGTGTCCGTGGAGGTGGTGCCCGCGTCCGTCACGCTGGCGGTGGGAGAGAGCCGGCAGTTGCAGGCGGTGGTGCGTGACGAGGACGGCAGCCCTCTCTCGGCCAGCTCCATCGACTGGAGCAGCACCGCGCCCGGCGTGGCGGCGGTATCGGCGTCAGGGACCGTGAGCGGCATCGCGGTGGGCGCCGCCACCATCCAGGCTCGCGTCGGTGGGGTGACGGGATCCGCTCAGGTGACCGTAAGCAGCGCTGCCGGCTTCCAGGTGGACAGTTCCTCCGTTGCGTTCACCGCTGCGGTCGGCGGGTCGACCAGCGGACCCAAAGCAGTCGTCATCTCGGCCACGGGGGCTGTGCAGGCGAACGGACTGCAGGCGGCCGTTGGTTACGACGCCGGGCAGCCGGCGGGGTGGCTGACAGCAGGGTTGTCCTCCACCACCACACCGGCGCTCCTCACGTTGACCGCGAACGGCGGATCGCTGCCTCCAGGCGACTATGGCGCGTCCGTGGAGATCTCGGCTCCCGGGTATGCGCCCACGGGTGTGCGCGTGACGCTTTCGGTGCGTGGCTCCGCAACGCAGATCCAGCTCGATCGCACTGCAGTGGGATTCCAGGCGGTGCGTGGCGGGGCGGTGCCGGTGCCGCAGACCGTGCAGGTCACCAATGGAGGCTCGGGCACCCTGAGTGGTCTGACCACCTCCATCGACTTCGGGACGGGTCCGTCCGGGTGGCTCAGCGCGCGCCTGGGCGCGACGACCGCGCCGACGGCGCTGACCCTTACAGCGAACCAGTCGGGACTGGCGGCCGGTACATACCGGGCCACCGTGCGGGTCGAAGCAGCGGGAGCGGCCAATTCGCCACAAACCGTCGACGTGACGTTCTCGGTGACGACCGCCGGTGGCGCACCGCAGATCGGCCTGTCGGCCGACTCCGTGACCTTCGCCTGGTCAGTCGGGACCTCGACACCGTCTCCCCAGAACGTCTCGGTCACCAACCTGGGTGGAGGGACGCTGTCGGGGCTGCAGACCGCGGTCTCCTACGCACCGGGTCAGCCCACCGGTTGGTTGGTGGCGTCCCTGGCATCGGCGGCGGCGCCGACCACGCTGCAGCTTTCCGTGGTGCCGGGCGCCCTGGGGGCTGGCGTCTACGAAGCCAGCGTGGAGGTCGTCGCGGGCGTGGCGTCCAACTCTCCCCAGTTCCTGCGGGTGCGGTTCACCATCACGTCGGGGCCGCTGATCGCGCTCTCGACGGACACACTGAGCTTCAGCGCCATCCAGGGGGCCGGCAATCCGACCGCGCGCACCGTGTCGGTGAGCAACGCCGGGACGGGCACGCTGAGCGGGCTGAGCGTTCCCGTCAGCTACACGCCGGGGCAGCCCACCGGATGGTTGTCCGCGTCCCTGAGCGGCACCAGCGCGCCCACCACCGTGACGGTCTCCGCTGCCACGGGCTCGCTGCCCGCGGGGACCTACACGGCGACGGTCAACGTGACCGCCGCCGGCGCGAACAACTCGCCGCAGCCGGTGACCGTCACCTTCATCGTGTTGACACCGGCGCCGTCGATCTCGCTGAACCCCACCAGCGTGTCGTTCGCCGGCGTGGCGGGCCTGGCCAATCCGGCGGCGCAAACGGTGAGCGTCACCAACGGCGGGGGACAGCCCCTCACCGGGCTGGCGGTGGGCTCGATCACGTACGGAAGCGGTGCTTCCGGATGGCTGGCGGCGAGCTTGTCCGGGACCACGGCGCCCGCCACGCTGACGCTGACGCCCAACACGGCCGGGCTCGCGGCAGGGACCTACACAGCGACCGTTCCCGTCACGTCGCCGGTGGCGCTCACGCGTTCGGTGTCCGTGACGTTGACGTTGGCGGCGCCGCCGACCATCGGCGTGAGCCTCCCGGCGCTGACGTTCAACGGGACCCAGGGCAGCGCCAATCCGCCCAGCCAGAGCGTGAGCATCACCAACACGGGTGGTTCGACCCTGGACGGGTTGAGCACGAGCATCAGCTATGCGAGCACCTCTGGGTGGCTCACGGCATCGCTCTCCGGCACCGCTGCGCCCGCGACGCTGACCGTGACGGCGGCGCTGGGCTCACTGCCCGCGGGCACCTACAACGCCACCATCAACGTCGCATCCACGGCGGCCGGCGTGACCAATTCGCCGCAGGCGATCGCGGTGGCCTTCGTGGTGACGCAACCCCCGCCGGCCATCGGGCTGTCGCCTTCCTCTCTGACGTTCTCGCATACGCAGAACAGCGGACAACCGGCGGCGCAGACCGTGAATGTGACCAACACCGTGCCGGGCAGCACCCCGCTCAGCGGGCTGACGCTGGGGACGGTCAATTACGGGTCGGGCGCCAACGGGTGGTTGGACGTCACCCTGAACGGGACGACGGCGCCCACCACCATCACGGTGCAGCCGAACACCTCGGGACTCACTGCAGGAACATACACGGCTAGCTTCACCGTGAGTTCAACCGCGGCGACCAACAGCCCTCAGACGGTATCGGTGAGCTACGTGGTGGCCAACCCGCCCAGCATCGTACTGTCAACGAGCACGCCGCTTGAATTCCAGGCGTTGGAGGGTGGGGCCAGTCCAGCCTCGCAGACCGTCGCGGTGACCAACGGTGGGGGCGGGCAACTCACCGGACTGAGCACGTCGGTCAGCTACGGTGCCGGCCAGCCCACCGGATGGCTGTCCGCTCCGGTCGCGCCCACGACGGCGCCCGCTACCATCACGCTCTCGGCCACCACCGGGGCGCTCAGCGCGGGAACCTACAACGCCACGGTATCCGTCAGCTCCACGGCGCCCGGTGTGACCAACAGCCCGCAGGTCATCGCGGTCACGTTCGTGGTGTCGCCGCCGCCGCCGGCCATCGGCCTGAGCACGGGCTCGCTGTCGTTCAGCACGCCGCAGAACACGGGCATTCCCGCGCAGAAGACGGTGTCGATCACCAATACCGGTGGCCAGACGCTCAGCGGGTTGGCGGCGAGCGTCTCCTACCAGCAGGGGAGCGGCTGGCTGAAGGCTCCCGTGCTCACGAGCAGCACCGCACCCGCGGACCTGCAGGTACAGCCCAGCACGGACGCGCTACCGCCCGGTACTTACAACGCCACCATCTCGGTGACCGCTCCGGGGGCCAGCAACAGCCCACAAACGGTGGCGGTGCAGTACACGGTGACCGCGCCGCCTTCGATCGCGCTGTCGCGGACGAGCGTCTCGTTCGCGGCCATCCAGGGCGGGAGCAACCCGGCCGATGAGACCGTGAGCGTGACCAACGGTGGAACCGGCACGCTCAACGGGCTGTCCGTCAGCGGCGGTGCAACTTGGCTGACCGCGTCGATCTCGCCCACGACGGCACCGGCCACCGTGACGTTGAAGGCCGATGTGGGCGGGCTCACGCCGGGTACGTACAACGCGACCGTGCAGGTCGCGTCGACGGCCACCGGCGTCACCAACAGCCCCCGCACCATCAACGTGGCGTTCACCGTGACGCCGCCGCCTACGATCGTGATCAGCAAGGGCGCCTCGCAGATCACCGTGCAACAGGGCCAGAGCGGCTCAGACCAGGTGTCGATCACGGAGCTGAACGGCAATCCCATGCCAGGCATCACCACCAGCGTCACGTACGTCACAGGAGGTGGCTGGCTGAATCCCGTGCTTTCGTCCACGTCGGCACCCTCGACGCTCACCCTGAACGTCTCGTCTGGCAGTCTCGCTCCCGGTAGCTACGCGGCCACGGTGTTCATCGAGGTGGCCGGGGCCACCAACACGCCCAGGGACGTCCAGGTGGTGATGGTGGTCGAACCGCCGCCGACGATTGCGGTGAGCGACATCTCCAAGACGTTCACGGACGCGGTCGGCACAGGTTCACACACGCAGACCATCGACATCACCAACTCCGGGGCGGGCGGAGTCAACGGGTTGTCCGGCTTGTCGGCGAACATCAGCTACACGGGGGGCGGCGCGACCGGCTGGCTCTCCACGAGTCTGACGTCCACCACGAGCCCGTCGACGCTTTCGCTCACGGTCGACACGAACGTCGCGGGTCTCGCCGCGGGAACGACCTACACGGCCAATGTCGTGATCGCATCCACGACACCGGGGGCCGCGCCCGTCACCGTGCTCGTCACCTTCACTCCCTGACGGCGGACGCGCTTCGCGCCGCTGCGCCCACGCAACAGCGCCGCATCCACTCCTCACTTGGCGGATCCGCGCCGCCCCGTAGCGGGGTCACATGGCCGGATCTCGTTTCCTGTTGCGCATTTCCCCGGTAGTACCTATTCCCTGTGCGTCGGGTCTTGAGGAGGGTTTCGGGGTTTGCTTCGCAGGGTTTCCTACCGGTTCGCGTGGCTGGGCGTCGTGTCGGCCACCGTCTTCTCCGCGTGCGACGACGTTTCGGTCAACACCCTTCCGGTGAGTTCGATCGAGATCGCGCCTCGGTCCGTCGAGATCGCGGTTGGCGAGGTGGTGCAGCTCACTGCCACCGCGTATTCGGGAGACGGGTCGGCGGTGTCCGGACCGGCCCTGAATTGGAGCTCCAGCGATCCGGCCGTCGCCAGTGTGGATGCCAGCGGTCGCGTGACCGGGTTGGCGCCGGGGACCGTTGCGGTCACGGCGACCGGATCCGGAGTGGCGGGATCCGCGGCGGTATCGATCGGACTTCCCGCGCAGGTCGCACTCTCGGACGCGGATGTCCAGTTCAGCGCGGTGGAGGGAGGGGCCGATCCAGCCGATGAGCGGATCGGAGTGGACAACCGGGGCGGGGTCACGCTGAACGACCTGGTCGTCGATGTCATCTACCAAAGCGGTGCCAGCGCTTGGCTGGACGCAACGCTCGCGTCCAGCACGGCGCCCACCGTGCTCACGCTCTCACCGCGCGTGGCGGGTCTCACCGTGGGGACCTACGGAGCGCGCGTGACGGTCCGCTCGGACCGGAGCGGCTCCAGTCAGGACATCGCCGTCACGCTCACGGTGGCGCCGCCCAGTCCCGACATCCGAGTCGACCCCGACTCGCTGACCCTGGGTGGCCGACCCACGGCCACGGGCTCCGTGCAGGTACGCAACGCCGGCGCCGGTGTGCTGGATGGACTGGCTGCCAGCGTCCGCTATCCGAGCGGGAGCCCTTCGGGATGGCTCACCCCCAATCTCAGCTCCCCCACCGCGCCGACCTCGCTCGGGTTGGTGGCGGACGGGCGGACGCTGGTGCCCGGGAGCTACCGGGCCGAGGTCTTGGTATCGTCGTCCCGGCCCGGGGTCGCCACCCGCATCCTCGACGTGGTCTACGTCGTCGACTCGCTGCCGCCCTCGATCGAGGTGACGCCCGCGGCCGTGACCCTGGTCGCTGTGCAGGGGCAGGGAAGCGCGCCCTCCACGTCCGTCTCCGTGCGCAATGGCGGGGACGGCGTATTGACCGGGTTGGGAACGGCCGTGAGCTACGGACCCGGTCAACCGACGGGGTGGCTGACCTCCACGCTCTCCGCGACGGCCGCACCGGCCACCTTGACGCTCACCGCAGCGACGGCTGCACTGGCGCCCGGTCGCTACGATGCCTCGGTCGAGATACGGGGCAGTGCGGCCAACAGCCCCCGGTTCGTGGCGGTGACCTTGACCGTACAGCCGCCCACCGGCACGCCGCCCGCGGCCCCGTCTGCGCTCGTCGCCAGCGCGACCAGCGGCACCGAGGTGCAGCTGGGCTGGACCGACAACGCCAACAACGAGACGAGCCAGGAGGTCGAGCGCAGTGACGACGGCGGGGCCAGCTGGAGCACGGTTGCCACGCTGCCGCTCGATCAAACGACCTACGGCGACTCCGGGCTGACCGCGGGGGCCACCTATCTCTACCGGGTCCGTGCCTGCAACGGGCTGGGCTGCTCCGCCTTCTCCAACACCGCGACGGTGACGACGCCCGCCCCCGCCAACGTGCCCAACGCGCCCACGGGTCTGACCGCGACGCCCGTGTCCTCGACGGAAGTGGATCTCCGGTGGACGGATGCGAGTACGAACGAGTCCCGATTCGAGGTGGAGCGGCGTGTGGCCGGGGGCCCCTGGACCCAGGTGGCGAACCTGACGCCGAACACCCAGAGTTATCGGGACTCCGGGCTCCTGCCCGGGGAGCCGCACGAGTGGCAGGTCCGGGCCTGCAACCCGAGCGGCTGCTCGGGTTGGGTCGGCGTAGCGGTCACCATGCCGCCGAGCCCCCCCTCGAATCTCGTCGTGACCGGCGCCACCAGCAGCCAGGTGGATCTGCAGTGGGTGGACAACAGCACCAACGAGACGCAGTTCGCAGTGCAGCGACTGACCGGCTCGGGATGGCAGACGATGGCGACGCTGCCGCCGAATACGACGACGTGGTCGGACGTCACCGTGAGTTCGCGCACGGTGTATTTCTACCGCGTCGCCGCCTGTGCTCCCGTGTGGTGTATCGTATCCAACACCGTCTCCGTCCTCACACCCTGATCCGGCGGCGCGCCTTTAGGAGCGCCGTCCTGACGTGTCTCCTGGCCGCCGCCGGGCCCGTCCCCCGGGCCGCGGGCCAGGAGCCGCTGCCGCGCCCGGATTCCGCGGCCCAGACGGATTCGTTGTCCGCGTTGGACTCGACCGCCGCGTTGGATTCGACGGGCGGGAGGGTCCCGGACTCGTCGGTCGCTGCCGGCCTGAGCGGGGTGATCGATTCGCTCCCCGTCCAGGATACGGCCACCGCGGCCGGACGCGTCGACCCCTACGCGGTGGAGCCCGACGCGGATGGCGATGGCGTTCCCGTCTACGCGGACTGGTGTCCCGACTCCGCTCCCGGCGAGGTCGTGGATGCTCGGGGCTGTTCCACGTCGCGGCTTCCCTGGTGGGGGTGGGCGGCGGCGGTCGCCGTCGGACTCGGCCTGATCTCCGCGGCCCGCAGGCTGATTACCGGGGCCCTCCAGAGCCGCCGGCGCCGGCGCATCGGTCGCTACGGGCGCGACGCCGAGCGGGAGGTGGAGGCGTTGGCTCGCTCGCTGGAGTCGCCCCCCAGCACGGCCGCCTGGGCTCCGTGGCTGGCGGACCCGCTTCCTGAAGACGCCGACGAGGAGGATGCGCCCGGGGCCGACTCCCGGCCGTCCGAGTTGGGTCGTTGGTCGGCGCCGCCCGTAACGGGACCCTCCATGACCGGCGTGGGCTATCCGGCTCCGTCCGCGCCTCCGCCGGTGGATCTCGAACTTCTGGGACGCCGCGTTCCCCCGTCCGAGTATGAGAGCTCCCCCGCGGACCCCGCCGCGCCCACGCCTGCTCCCGCGGCCGCGAGACCCTTCCCGGAGGACTCCTTCGTCGCGTCCAGCGCGCAGATCCCACGTGGCATCTCCGACTGGCAGCAACAGCCGCTGCGCTTCGACAAGGAAGGGGCGGGGCGCAGGGGACCTCCTGCGGCCGTGCTGGTCGGCCTGGGCGTGATCCTTGTTGCTTCGACGATCGCGTTGGTAGTCCGGGTGCGCAGTGGAACCGACCCCCTGGGAGGAGCCATCGCTCCGCTCCCCGAGTCCTCGGCGCCCCCAGTGATCGTGGCCTTTACGGACGACACCGCCGGGTCGGATGCGGCACCGGGCACCAAGCCGGCCCGCATGCAGCTGGTGGCCGGTGACGGGCAACGAGGCCCCGCGGGGACCCGACTGCCGGAGCCGATCGAGGTCCGGGTCGAGGATGCCGGGGGCGTTCCGGTTTCGGGCGTGCGGGTGTTCTTCGAGGCGACCATCGGCGGGGGGGACGTCTCTCCCATCCTCGCGCGCACGGATTCCCTGGGAGTCGCCCGCACCACCTGGCGTCTGGGCCGGGCTGCCGAACGGCAGTACGTGGTGGCCCGCGTGGAAGGGTACGAAGACGGAGCGGGCGTGGCGTTCGAGGCCGTGGCCACTGCGGGCCAGGCAGCGGCGCTCCGCATCCTGGCCGGGGACCGGCAGTCCGGGACGCCCAACCTCCAACTCGACTCAGCCATCGTGGTGGTGGTGCACGACGCTCAGGGCAACCCCGTTCCGGGGGTGACCGTCGAGTTCGGGATCGCGTCCGGTGACGGCAGCGTGAGTCCGGACGCGGCCGAGTCCGATTCCGCCGGTGTGGTGCGCGCGTTCTGGACGCTGGGAGAGGCGTCGCAGACGCCCTCGCTGAGCGCGCGGCTCCGCGATCAGCCCGACCTCGCCGCCACGGCCGCTGCCAGTCTGGTGTATCCGCGCCTCGGTGTGCAGGCGGGCGTGGTGACGGGCGGTACCCACACGTGTCAGCTCTCCGGGACGGGTGCGGTGCGCTGCTGGGGCAGCAACCAGACCGGACAGCTGGGTACGGGCGCCGGAGCCGGGAGTCGGGTGCCGGTCGGGGCCGCAGCTGGATTCGAGTTCAGCGCCATCGCGGCCGGACTCGCACACACCTGCGGGGTGACTCCCGAGGGGATCGCGCTGTGTTGGGGCGACAACGCCAGTGGACAGCTCGGCACGGGAGACGCGGCGGCGCACACCGATCCGACTCCGGTTCAGACCGAGGTGCGCTTCCGCTCCATCGCCGCCGGCCCTGCGCATACGTGCGCCGTGAGCCGCGCGGGCCAAGGCTACTGTTGGGGCTCCAACGCCAACGGGCAGTTGGGCGACGGGACGCGCAGCGATCGCCTCGCCCCCGTGCGCATTCGTCTGTCTCGTCCGCTTCAGGAAGTCTCCGCCGGGTGGACGCACTCCTGCGCCCTGGCCTCCGAAGGAACCGCATACTGCTGGGGACGCAATGCGTTCGGGCAGCTGGGCGACGGGGGGACCGAGGACCGGATGGAGCCCCGGGCCATCGGCGGGGAGCGCCGTTTTCGTCATATCGCGGCGGGGAGTGCCCACACCTGTGCGGTCGAGTCCGACGGGACGCTGGCGTGCTGGGGGCAGAACAACTACGGCCAGCTCGGCCTCGGCGACGTGGAGAATCGCTCCTCGCCGACACCGGTGGTCGGAGGGCCCTGGAGATCGGTCACTGCGGGCGGCGTGCACACCTGCGCGTTGGATGCGGAGGGAACCGTGCACTGCTGGGGCCGCAACACCTACGGCCAGTTGGGTGACGGCACCACCGAAGACCGCCGTTCTCCCGTGCCCGCGCAAGGTGGGCTGGTCTTCACCTCGGTGCAGGCGAGCGGGGCCCACACGTGCGGGACGGAAGCCGGGGGTCGCACGCACTGTTGGGGCTTCAATGTCGAAGGCCAGCTGGGAGACGGCACGCGCCAAAATCGCGCGCAGCCCACGCGCGTCGGCGGGTAGGCGCGCTACTTCCTCCGATAGGGGAACATCCACCCGCGCTGGATCGATCGCGGCTCCTCGACCGTGACGAACGCCTCAGGGTCGATGCGGCGCAGGACGTCGAGCACGTGTCGGACCTGACGCCGCTGTACGACGGTCTGGACCACACCGACGGGCCCATGCAAGCCGTATCCGCCGATCTGGGTGGCGCCCAGACCCTCGGCGCGCAGGGCATCCGCAATGGCCCCGCCGTGGGTGGGGGAGATGGCCTGGATGGCGGATACGCCCAGGGCGATGCGGTCCTCGATCAGGAGACCCACCAGGTTGCCGGTCGCGAACCCAGCCCCGTAGCCCAGGATGTGCCAGACGCTGTCCAGGTGACGGATGGCCGACCCCACCGCCAGCACCCAGATCAGTGCCTCGAAGAAGCCGATGACGGGGACGATCCGGCGCGCGCCGCGCACGATCAGGAGCGTCCGCATGGTGGCCATCGAGACGTCCACCACGCGAAGGCCGAAGATGAGCAGGGGACCGAAGGGGCCGGAGAACAGGGCTTCGACCGTCATCGCAGGGCGCTCCCGGCGGGTGTGCTGAAGGTGGTTTCGCGGGCACGCGGTACTCGCCCCCTGATCCTTGGTTCCAGCGAAACTCCGCGGGGCCGGTGGCGTAGGGAGCGGAGCGCCGCGTCCAGGGGAGGCTCGGCGCAACCTCGGAAGGAGACGACGCAATGCGCACTCGCGCGTGGAGTTTGGCGTTGGTGGGAGCTCTGGCGGCCTGCGCCAGCGTGGGCGGCGGAACCGCCGCGCCGGCGGCGCCGGTGTGGACCCCGGTGGGGACGTGGAGCTTCATCACGTCGGCCCAGGGCACGACCGTGGCGGGGGAGGTCACGATCACGGAGGACCAAGGGGAGTACGGTGGTACCATCGCCCCGGACGCCGACCTGGGGATGGGCACCTTCCCGATCAGCGCGGTGGAGCGGAACGGTCAGGAGATGCGCCTGTTCGCCAGCGCCATGGGGAACATGATGGAGATGATCCTCGTTTTCGACGGCGACACCTACGACGGATCGTGGACCATGGGCGGCATGGCTGGGGACGTGAGCGGACGACGGCTTCGTTAGCGGTCGGCTGCCCGTGGACCGGCTGGGCGAGTCCGGCCCGCAGGAAGCTGTCCGGGACCGGGTCGCTGGAGCGTTTCCTTCCCGAGGGCGGGTGAGCGAGCCGGAGAGGAGGGGTCGTGAGAGCGCTGCGAATCGGGATGTCGACGCTGGCTGCGGGAGCGTGCGGCCTGGCACTGCTGGCGGGCGCGGGGGCCTGCGAGACCCTGGGCTTCGATTCCGACCGCGATCGCCTGCAGGAGGCCCGTGAGTTGTGGCAGGACCGCGGCGTGGGTGACTACCGCCTCGACGTCCGGCGGCTTTGCTTCTGCGGCTACGACGTCACGCGCGCGGTGCGCGTGACGGTCCGCTCCGGGGTCGTCGTCTCCCGCACCTACGTCGATGACGGGACGGTGGTGGGAGAGGCCCCGGGCTCCTTCGCGGGCCTTCCGGAGTTGTTCCCGGACGTGGAGGGCCTCTTCGCGGTCGTCGAGGACGCGTTGGACCGGGACGCCGATCAGTTGGACGTCACCTACGACGCCGAGTTCGGCGTTCCGCTGAACATCGTCATCGACTACCGACGCAACACGGCGGACGAGGAGCTCACCTTCCAGGCTGAGGCCTTCACCGAGCTGCCTGCCTCGGGGTGACGCCCCTAACTGCTTTGTTGACAGGGAGGTAGGGGAGGTCTCTCCGGCGGGGGTCCGGCACGGGCGTCGCCGGGACTTGGAGGCCGGCAGCGTCGCGCTGATATTGCCGGGTCACCCTTCCGGAACCCGAACCTGGCCCTGTGTCGGAACTCGACCCCTCCCTGCTCGTCACGGCACCCCCGGGCGAAGAGCCCGAGGCCGTGACTCCCATTCTGGTTTCCGAGTCGCTACGAGTGGTGCGCGCCTCGCCCTGGGCGCTGCTCAGCCGCTTCAGCGGGAGGCCCCGGGGCTTTTGGGGACGAGGGGGCGGATGGGTTGCCCACGGCGGTCTCGCCTGGGATTGGACCTGCGCGGAGCCGTCCCGGGTCGGACGACTCCGGACGGCGCTGCGCGCGCTCGGGGCCGACGATCCGGTCGGTGACCAGGACCTGCGACTGTTCGGCGGCTTCTCCTTCTCCCGCCATGGAGCGAGCGATCCCCGCTGGTCGGCGTTTCCGTCCGCGCGCTTCCAGGTGCCGCAGGTCGAGCTACGCACAGACGGGGAAGCCTATCGGCTCATCGCGCGAGCGCGGCTGACCGCCGGCCAGGACGAGCGGCCCGTGCGCGCCGGGCTGAGAGATGAACTCGCCGCGCTGGAGGCCGCGCTCGCAGACGAGCCTGCCGCTTCTCCCTGCGCCTCCGCGCCGGTCGCCTGGAGCGCGGCGCCCGAAACCCAAGCCTCCTTCGCCGCCTGGACCCGCAACGTCCGCATGGCGCTGGAGGCGATCCAGGGTGGGCGATTCCGCAAGGTGGTGCTGGCCCGTTCCGTCAGCGTGGACCCCTACAGGGGCGTCGACGCGCTCACCGCGACCCGGCGCCTCTACGCGCCCGGCTCCGAGGCGCGCGTTTTCCTGTTCGAACCGGAGCCTGGTCGTGCCCTGCTCGGCGCATCGCCGGAGACGCTCGCCCGGGTGCACGATGGCGAGGCCCACGCGACCGCCGTGGCGGGGTCGATCGCACGGGGGGCTGACGACACCGCCGATCGTGAAGCGCGCGCGCGCCTGTCCGCGAGCGACAAGGACCTGCGAGAACACGGGTTCGTGGTGCGCGACATGATCGAGCGCCTGCAGGCGCTCGGAGCGGACGTGAGTGCCGATGGCGAGCCGCACATCCTGACTCTCCCCAACATCCACCACCTGGAAACGCGCATCCGCGCCCGCCTACCGGAGCGGGTGAGCGTGCTCGATCTGATCGAGCGCCTGCATCCGACGCCAGCGGTGTGCGGGCAGCCCCGTGATGCTGCGCTCGAGTTCATCGAGAACCAGGAAGGGTTCGATCGAGGGTGGTATGGTGCGCCCGTGGGATGGCTCGACCTGCGCGGCAACGGCGTGACCGCTCCTGCGCTGCGCTGCGCGTTGCTGGAGCGAGGCCGCTGTCATCTCTTCGCCGGGGCCGGCATCGTGGAGGGCTCCGACCCCACGCGCGAGTGGGAGGAGACGCAACTCAAGTTGGAGACGGCGGGGCGCGCGCTGGCGGGAAGCGCATGAGTTGGGCGAATCGCAACCAGCTCTGGGCCCAGGTGCTGGTGGACGAGCTCGCCCGTGCGGGTGTGCGCCACGTCTGCGTCGCGCCCGGCTCGCGCTCGACGCCCCTGGTACTCGCTGCGGCCGCCCGCGGTGACCTGCACCTCCACGTCCACCTGGACGAACGCTCCGCGGGCTTCTTCGCGTTGGGGCTGGCCAAGGCGAGCGGTGTCGCGGCGGTGGTCATCACCACCTCCGGCACTGCGGTGGCCAATCTGCTCCCTGCCGTGGTGGAGGCTTCGCAATCCGAAACGCCGCTGCTCCTGGTCACTGCAGATCGGCCCGTGGTGCTGCGGGGTGCCGACGCCAACCAGGCCATCGATCAGGTGCGGATCTTCGGAGGCTATGCGCGCTGGTTCTGGGAATGTCCGGAGCCCCGGGCCTCCGAGCGGACGCTCAAGCACCTGCGCCAGGTGGCCTCGCGCGCGGTGGCCGCCTCGGGGCAGCCCGAGCCGGGGCCGGTCCATCTCAACGTGCCGTTCTCGAAGCCGCTGGAGCCGACACCGGTACCGGGAGACGTGCCGGACGATGTGCAGGAGCGCTGGCCGCTGGCCGTGCAGGGTCGGGACGGTGGGGCGCCCTACACCCGGGTGCGACGGGCCCGGCCGGCGTTGGACCAGGAAAGCCTCAAGGCGCTGGCCACGGCGGTCAGTCGATCCTCGCGCGGGCTCCTGGTGGCAGGGCCGGCCAGTGACGATGCACGCAGCCGCGCCGCGGCCGAGCGTGCAGCCGCCATCACCGATTTTCCGTTGCTTGCCGACCCGTTGTCGGGGGCACGGCGGGCGTCCGTGCTCGCGCCCACCGTGATCGGCGGCTACGACCTGTTTCTGCGCAGCCCGGCCGTTCGCAGCGCCCTCTCTCCCGATCTGATCGTGAGGATCGGCGCCAGCCCCACTTCACAGCCCCTCCTCGACTGGCTCGAGTCGTTGGACGTGCCGCATCTCGTCATCGACTCCGGCTCGCGTTGGAAGGACCACATGGCCGTGGCCACCGAGGTGCTGCGTGCCGATCCGCTGGAGGCTATGGACGCGTTGGCCGGGGCCCTCGGCGGCGGGTGGGGGCACTCGGGCTGGAACGAGCGCTGGAGGCGAGCCGATCAGGCCGCCGGGGCGGTCCTGGCGCAGGCGCTAGCCGAAGAGCCCTTCGAGGGGCGCATCGCTCACGACCTGGCAGAGGCCCTGCCGGAGGGCGCTACGCTCTTCGTCTCCAACAGCATGCCGATCCGCGACGTCGACGCGTTCGTGGCGCCGAAGGCGCGCGCGCTCCGCATCCTGGGCAATCGAGGGGCGAGTGGCATCGACGGCATCGTCTCCACCGCCCTGGGTGTGGCCCGCGAAGCCGGCGGGCCCTGCGCGGCCCTCCTGGGTGATCTTGCCTTCGCCCACGACATGAACGGGCTGCTGGCGGCGCGGGAACAGGATCTTCAACTGGTGCTGGTGGTGGTGCACAACGACGGGGGCGGCATTTTCCACCGGTTGCCCATCCGCACGCACGAACCGGAGTTCACACGCTACTTCGCCACCCCGCACGGACTGGACTTCCGCCACGCGGCCGCACTGTACGATCTTCCCTTTTCCGAGGTCAGGGCGGACGCCATGGGGATCGCGGTGCAGGACGCGCTGGCGGCCGGCGGCGTCCGTATCCTGCAGGTTCGAAGCGACCGCGATGCCAACGACCGCAGACAGCGGGACGTGGCCGCCGCCGTCCAGGCCGCGGTCGAACGCGCACTGTCCCAACAACCATCCTGAGGACGATGACGAAGCCGGATTGGCAGAAGGTCAAGGACTACGAAGACATCACCTATCACAAGAGCAACGGCGTCGCACGCATCGCGTTCAATCGACCCGAGGTCCGGAATGCGTTCCGGCCCGAGACGTTGTTCGAGCTGTCGGAGGCATTCCGCGATGCCAACGAGGACACGGGCATCGGGGTCGTACTGCTGACGGGGAATGGCCCGGCCCAGGACGGCAAGTACTCGTTCTGCTCGGGGGGCGATCAGCGGGTGCGGGGCGAGGCGGGCTACGTGGGTCGTGACGGAGTGCCGCGCCTCAACGTGCTCGAGTTGCAGCGCTTCATCCGTACCATGCCCAAGCCGGTCATCGCCCTGGTGGCGGGGTACGCCATCGGAGGCGGGCACGTCCTGCATGTGGTCTGTGACCTGACGATCGCCGCCGACAACGCCGTCTTCGGACAGACCGGTCCCAAGGTGGGCAGCTTCGACGGCGGGTTCGGCTCCTCCTACCTGGCCCGCATCGTGGGTCAGAAGAAGGCACGCGAGATCTGGTATCTGTGTCGCCAGTACGGAGCACAGGAAGCGTTGGACATGGGCCTCGTGAACAAGGTGGTCGCCGTCGACCAGCTGGAGGATGAGGGCTATGCGTGGGCGCAAGAGATCCTGGACAAGAGCCCGCTCGCCATTCGTTGCCTCAAGGCGGCCTTCAACGCCGACGTGGATGGGCAGGCGGGTCTGCAGGAGCTCGCTGGCAACGCCACCTTGCTCTTCTACATGACCGAACAGGGCAGGGAAGGGAAGAACGCGTTCCTGGAGAAGCGGCCGCCCGACTTCCGTCAGTATCCCTGGCTTCCCTGAGACCGCTTCGATGCCCTCGCTCGGGCTGTGGATCCAGGCCTCCCGTCCCAAGACCCTGACCGCAGCCTTGGCGCCCGTCTGGATCGGGATCGGCTATGCACTGTGGCAGGGCCAGTTCCGGCCCCTGCCGGCGTTGGCGGCGCTGGTCGGTGCCATCCTGATCCAGATCGGCACCAACCTGGCGAACGACTACTACGACCACGAGCGTGGCGGTGACACGTCGGCGCGGGTGGGGCCGCAGCGCGTCACGCAGGCGGGGCTCATTCCGCCGGCGGCCGTACGGCGGGCGGCCTTCCTGACGTTCGGAGCGGCGCTGCTGGTAGGGATCTATCTCGTCGGCGTGGGAGGCTTGCCCATCCTCGTGATCGGCGTGCTGTCCTTGCTCTCAGGATGGGCGTATACGGGCGGGCCGTTCCCCCTGGCCTACAACGGCCTGGGCGACCTGTTCGTTCTGATCTTCTTCGGCCCGGTGGCGGTGGGTGGCACCTATTGGGTGCAGGCCCTCGAGTGGAGAGGGGACCTGTTGTTGGCGGGGCTGGCGGTGGGTGCGCTCTCCACGGCCATCCTGGCCGCCAACAACCTGCGTGATCTCGCCACCGATCGCACGGCGGGCAAGCGCACGCTGCCGGTGCTGCTGGGGCGGAGCGCGGGGCGCGCCGAATACCTCGTCATGGTCGGCGCTGGGGTGTTGGCCCTGCCGATCGGTGTGTGGCTCTACGGGTGGCCCCGCTGGGTTCTGGTGGGCCTCGCGGTCGTAGCGGCGCTGGCTCGCCCGCTGCGCCTGGTGCTCCTGGAAGAAGACGCGCGTGCGCTGTTGCCGGCGCTCCCACTCACAGCGCGTGCAACCGGTCTGTTCGGCATCCTGGTCGGGCTGGCGTTCGCGGGGGCCGCACTGTAGCCTGCGGCACGCATCCGACCGCGAGGCCCGCCGTGCCCGATCGCCGATCCATCCCGCTTTCCCGGCGGGGCTTTCTGCGCACGACCGCGGCGGGGGTGGCACTGTCGCCCTTTGGGGCCTGCGGCGCGGGCGTGGACGACCCCGCAGCGGATCGACCCCCGCTACGCGCGCCCGCCGGCACGAGTGACGCCGCCTGGGCGGACGTGCGCGCGCAGTTCCTGCTCGATCCCGGCGTGGTGTACATGAACCACGCCAGTCTGGGCATGCCTCCGGCGCAGGTGGTCGAGGCCGTCCACTCGGGCTACGCCGCGATCTCCAGAGAGCCGCTGCACGGAAAGCACGCGCTGCAGGAGCAGATCGCCGATGTGGTGCTGCCGGGGCTGGCCGCGCTGCTGGGCGTCGCTGCCCACGAGCTCTCGCTGACCCGCAACGCCTCGGAAGCGTTGCACCTGCAGACGGTCGGCGCCCGGCTCGAGCCGGGTGACGAGGTGCTGATCACCACCCAGGAGCACCCCGCCGGATCGCGACCCTGGGCCTTCCGGCAAAGCCGCGATGGAGTGGCGGTGCGCGAGGTGTTCATCCCCAGCCCTTTGCCGAGCACAGGCGAGGTCCTGGAGCGCATGGAGGCGGCCTTCACCCCGCGCACGCGTGCCATCGCGTTTTGCCACGTCACGCGCGGTGGTCATCGCTACCCGGTGCGGGAATTGGCGGAACTGGCGCACGCGCGTGATCTCCTCTGCCTCGTGGACGGCGCCCAGGCGGTGGGTCAGTTCCCCATCGACCTGTCCGAGCTGGGTTGCGATGCCTACTCGGCCAGCCTTCACAAGTGGATGTTGGGGCCGGCCGGGACCGGGTTTCTGTACGTCCGGGAGGAGGCGCGCTCGCGCATCCGCACCGCCTTCGCGCACGATGCCACGTTGGAGGCGCCGGCCTACGATCCTCCGGGGACAGCCGACTTCCCGGTGCGCGCTGCCCTCGCCGCCTCTTTGGACTTCGTACGAACCCTTGGCCTGGGACGCATCGAGGAGCGCTGTCGCGTGCTGTCCGATCACCTGAAGGCGCGCCTGGCCGAGGTGCCGGGCCTGACACTGGTCAGCGGCGCTAGAGAGTTGAGCGCTCCGGCCTCGACGATCTTCGTCAAGGGTGATCTGGATGCCCTGGCGGCGGTTCCGCTCATCGAGGAGCGGGCTGGGACCCACATCGATGAACACCAGCGCGATGGGCACAACGCGATCCGCGTGTCCACTGCGTTCTACAACACCACCGCGGAGATCGATCGGTTGGTCGAGGTCATCGCGGAGGCACGCGCCTGAGCGCATCTGGGGGCTTGCGCTGGAAGACCTCCTCCGCGCTCTGCGACCAATGGGACGATTCGAGAGGAGGGTGGGATGAGCGGTGTGCGCGTGTTGGTCGGGACGAAGAAGGGCGCGTTCGTGTTGACGTCGGATGGCGCCCGCCGCAGCTGGCAGATTGACGGTCCGCACTTCGCGGGTTGGGAGATCTATCATATCAAGGGTTCCCGTGCGGACTCCGACCGGATCTACGCGTCACAGAGCAGCGGCTGGTTTGGGCAGGTCATGCAGCGGTCGGACGATGGGGGCCGCAGCTGGGAGACGGTCGGCAACGAGTTCGCGTACGACGGCGTGCCCGGCACGCATCAGTGGTATGATGGCACGCCCCATCCCTGGGAGTTCAAGCGGGTCTGGCACCTGGAACCCTCGCACGACGACCCGGACCTGGTCTTCGCCGGCGTCGAAGACGCGGCGCTGTTTCGCTCGGCGGATGGTGGACAGACCTGGTCGGAGCTGTCGGGCCTGCGCAGCCATGGCACGGGGCCGCACTGGCAACCGGGCGCCGGGGGCATGTGCCTGCACACGATCGTGCTGGATCCCGCTCACTCCGGGCGTATGTTCGTGGCGATCTCGGCCGCGGGAGCGTTCCGTAGCGACGACGGGGGAACCAGCTGGAAGCCGATCAATCGCGGACTGGTGTCGCAGTACATCCCGGACCCTACGGCGGAGGTCGGGCACTGCGTCCATCGCATCGCCCAGCACCCCGCGCGGCCGGACGTGCTCTTCATGCAGAAGCACTGGGACGTGATGCGGAGCGACGACGCTGGCGAGTCCTGGCACGAGATCAGCGGGAACCTCCCTTCCGACTTCGGTTTCCCGATCGAGGTGCACGCGCACGAGCCGGACACCGTGTACGTGGTGCCGATCAAGAGCGACGCCGAGCACTATCCCCCCGAAGGCAGGCTCCGGGTCTACCGGAGTCGATCGGGTGGGCACGAGTGGGAGGCCCTGACCGAGGGCCTTCCGCAACAAAACTGCTATGTGAACGTGCTGCGGGACGCGATGGCGATCGACCACCTCGATCCGTGTGGGATCTACTTCGGCACCACGGGAGGGCAGATCTACGGTTCGGCGGATGGTGGCGACCACTGGACGGCGATCGTGCGCGATCTACCCTCCGTCTTGTCGGTCGAGGTGCAGACGCTGTCATGATCCGCGTCGAGCTCCCTTCACCGCTCCGCCGGCTGGCCTCCATCGACGGTTCCGTGGAGGTGGATGTGCAGGGGACCGTGACCACGCGGGCCGTCCTCGATGCCCTGGAGGCGCGCTATCCGGCGCTGCGCGGTACCGTGCGCGATCCGGCCACGGGGCGACGGCGCGACTTCGTGCGGTTCTTCGCCTGCAAGCGGGACCTGTCCCAAGGCTCGCCGGACGCCCCTCTCCCGCGTGAGGTAGTGGAGGGACGGGAGCCCCTGCTCGTGGTGGGCGCGATCGCGGGCGGATAGCGAGCGAAGGCCTCCCCGCGCGAGCGAACCACTCGCTGCGGCGCCGAAACGACGAGGCGGGCCGACCACCAGGATCGACCCGCCTCGGTTCCTTCCGTCTACGCTTCGGTCTACATGCCGCCCGCGGACGACGGCGGGACGATGCCGTTGATACGCATGTACGTGACCAGGTTGCCGTAGTGCTCGTAGTTGTGCGCCGCGTTGAACGCGAGCACGCCGTTGACGGCCCAATCACTCCCGAAGAACTGGATCATCTCCTGCCCCCGGGCGTCCGACATGTTGTCGTAGACCTGGTTGCAGTAGTCGATGCCCATACTCAGAGCTTCGATGATCTGTGCTTTGGACGTACGCGTTTCCTCGAAGTTCTCCGAGTTGGGGCTCTGCTCACCGGCCGCGGCCGAGCAGAAAAGGAACTGGGCTCCCGCCACGTGGGCGAGGATCTGGCCCATGGTGCGAACCTCGGAGGTCGGCTGGAAGCCGTAGAGGTCCTCGGGCACCTTCTCGGCGGTAGCCTTGAGGACGGCCGTCGTCATGCCGTAGAGCCCCTTCATGGAGCCGCTGACGTTGTCGGCCACCGCCATCGAGGCGGCGTCTCCGGCCGGGGCGGCCTCCGCCGAATTGGCGGCGTCGCCGCCGGAGCACGCCGTGGCGACGAGCGCGGCCAACGCGGCCGCGATCACGCCCTGCTTGGAACGTCGGGACATTCTGTGGTTCCTCCGGTATGGGAATGTCGGTCCCTCGGGCCCTACCTACGTCCTCGTAGCCCGACCCTGACCAGGACGGAAGCTGGCCTCCACGGACGGGCCGGTCCACCCGCCGGAAGGCAGGGCGGCCCCGTGGCGGCGGGCGTCCCGGGCCCCCGGCAGACCGGCCCAGGGGCCCTTCGTCTATATTGGGCGCCGCGAATCCGGACTCACCCACGCCTCGGGCTCGGAGAAGGAGGCCGCTCATGCGCTACCGAGCATTCCCGGTCCGGGGGCCGGGCTTCTATTGGGACGCGGCGGAGCTGGAGGCGCGGGTCGCGGCGGCGGCGTCCGCCCTGGCGGCCAGCCTCGCTCCGGGAGGGGCGCACGTGGCCGTGGCCCGCCAGGACGCCGACTGGGTGGTCGAGGCGCTGGCGGTGTGGCGCCTCGGGGGTGTGCTCGTCCCGCTTCACCCCGATCTCCCAGAGCGCGAGCGCGCTTTGGTGGAGGAGGACCTCCACGGCGCCCGAGAACTGCCCGATGGCGCCGCGGCAGTGGTCTGGACCTCGGGGACGGCGGGCCGGCCCCGAGGGGTGATCCTGGGCCACGACGGCCTCGCCTACGTGGGGGTCGCCTCGGCGCAGCGTCTGGGGCTGACCGCGCGGGACGTGTGGGCCCTGACCTTGTCGACGGCGCATGTGGGTGGGCTGGCCACGCTGGTGCGGGCGGCGGTGGTGGGGCACGGTCTGTGGGTGGCCGGCCCCTTCGATGCGGAGGGATTGGATGGAGCCATCGAGGCGGGACACGCCACCTTCGCGTCGTTGGTGCCCATCATGCTGGAGCGGCTGCTGGCAGCCCGTGCGGGGCGACCGGTTGCGTCTACGCTGCGCGGCATCCTGCTGGGCGGTGCGGCCGCACCCCGCCCGCTCGTCGAACGGGCCAGGGCGGCGGGCGTGCCTGTCTTTCTCACCTACGGGATGACGGAAGCCAGCTCGCAGGTGGCCACTGCGCCACCGACGCTGGTCGAGGCCAAGCCGGGCACCGTGGGCACCCCGCTGGAGGGAACCGAGGTGCGCATCTCCGACGAGGGCGAGATCGAGGTACGGGGGCCGGGGCTCGCCTTGGGACGGCTCGGCGGGAACGCCCGGCTCCCCGACGAGGGGGGCTGGTTTCGGACCGGCGATCTCGGGCGCATCGATCACGAAGGGCACCTGTTCGTGACGGGTCGGGCGAGCGACCGGGTCATCAGCGGCGGCGTCAACGTAGATCCCCTGGAGGTGGAAGGCGTGCTCCGACGGAGCGCATCCGTTCAGGATGTGTGTGTGGTGGGGATGCCCGATCCCGAGTGGGGCGAGCGCGTCGTTGCCGTGGTCCAATGGAATGCAGGACGTGAGGACCGCGAGGGCCTCGAGGCGTGGGCTCGAGCTCAACTGCGCGCGGCCCAGCGGCCGCGTGCCTGGGTCACCTGCACGGAACTTCCTCGGAACCGGAGCGGCAAGGTCGATCGGGCGGCGGCCCGTGAGCTCGCCGGGCGAGCGCTCCACCCTTGATCGAGCTGGAGGCGTCTGTTTCCTTTGCAGATTCCTGAAACGAGGGATCATGGACCTGATCGAGGAATACCGCTGGCGCGGCCTGCTTCAAGACGCCACCGAGGGGGCGGCCGAGATGCTGCGCTCCGAGCCCCGTCGCATCTACATCGGGTTCGACCCCACGGCATCGTCGCTGCACGTGGGGAACCTGCTCACGGTGATGGGACTGGTGCACGCGCAGCGCGCGGGTCACTCACCCATCGCATTGGTGGGCGGCGGCACGGGCCTGATCGGCGATCCCAGTGGGAAAGCGGAGGAGCGCAAGCTCCAGTCCCGTGAAGATGTCGAACGCAACGCACTCGGCATCCACGCCCAGCTCGAACGTTTTCTGGACTTCGAGGCGCGCACCAACCCTGCCACCATGGTCAACAACCTCGACTGGTTGGGGTCGCTGCCGTTGCTCGACTTCCTGCGCGACACTGGCAAGCACTTCTCCGTCAACGCCTTGCTGGGCAAGGAGTCGATCCGTCGCCGTGTGCAGTCCGAGGAAACCGGGCTCTCGTACACGGAGTTCAGCTACATCCTGTTGCAAGCCTACGACTTCCTGGCCCTCCACGACCGCCTGGGATGTACCGGCCAGATGGGTGGAAGCGACCAGTGGGGCAACATCACGGCGGGCATCGACCTGATCCGTCGTGTCCGAGGGGCCAAGGCGTTCGGCGTGGTGTGGCCGCTGATGACCACGAGCTCGGGCGTGAAGTTCGGAAAGACGGAGGCCGGAGCAGTGTGGCTGGATCCGGCACGTACCTCGCCGTTCCGCTTCTATCAGTTCTGGCTCAACACCGACGACGGCGACGCCGTCCGCTGGCTCAAGGCGTTTACGCTGTTCTCGAGCGCCGAGATCGAGGGGCTGGCCGCAGACCTGAAGGCGAACCCCGCGGGTCGGGCGGCGCAACGGGCGCTGGCGGAGGATGTCACGCGCCGCGTGCACGACGAGGACGGACTCTCGCGCGCGCTGAGGGCCACGCAGGTGCTGTTCGGTGGTGCGTTGGACGGGCTCTCCGCCGACGAGATCGCGGATGTATTCTCGGATGTGCCGTCCTCGGAGGTCGCGGGAACGGAGCTCGGGGGGGAGGGCCTCAATGTCGTCGATCTGCTGGCCCACACCGGGCTCGCCAGCTCCAAGGGCGATGCGCGGCGCTCCCTGGAGGCGGGTGGCATCTACCTGAACGGCGAGCGGGTGGATTCGGTCGAGCGCGGCGTCACACACCAGGACACGATCGAGGGCCGCTTCCTGGTGCTACGCAAGGGCAAGAAGAATCACCACCTGGTTCGCGTGCGACGCTGAGGGGTTCTTCAGCGAAGGACCCGCGCCTGCAATGCGGTGCGCTTGGTACTCAGAGCGCCTTGCGCCAGACCACCCAGAAGGTGCGGTTGCGGTCCATCTGGATGCCGTCGTAGTCCTGATGGGCCGCGAACGAGAACTCAACGCTGAGCCGGTGACCGGCGAACGGCCCGTCGGGCAGATAGATGCTGAGCCCGAAGGGCAGCTCCACACGTTCGCCCCCCTGGAAGTCGGGGTCGGCCGTGGGGTCCAGCGTACGATCGAGGCCTGCGTCGGCCCCGTGTACGCGATCAAAGTTCTCGTAGATGATCCGGGCCGAGAAGCTCATGAAATCGTTGATGCGGGGCGCCAGCCAAACCGTGGCGGTGATGCGATCGCCGACGCGGTAGCCCCGGTCGTTCTCGTTCAGGTGCAAGGTGCCCAGCAGTTGCGCGCCGACCGAGCCCTGATCGTTCTGCACGAGGACGGTACCGCCCGGCCGCAGCTCGAAGGAGCCACTGCCCAGTTGCGAGCCGTAGGGCAGGATGGCGCCACCCAACGCCAGGGGTGTGCGACCGGTGGCGTCGATGGCGCCGGTAGGGATGCTCAGGCCCAGGTTCAGGTGCGAGCGCGCCGCTCCCTCTCCGAACAAGCTCACGAGGCCCTGAACCAGGACATCACCCAGCCCGGACGACCGGGTGACGAAGCGTTCGCTTCCGAACAGGCTGCTGGTCTCGATGTCGTGGTAGGGAACCAGGACTTGCAGGGTGAGTCCGCTGGCGACCCCGTAGCGCAGATCCAGCTCGTGGGTCAGCGCCGTGCGGGTGGCGGGTACGATCGTGTAGGTTCGCAGCAGATCTTCCGCCGCGCGTTCCTCCCGACCCTCACGCAGCTGATCGAACCCCAGATTGGTGAACCGGTACCCCATCTCGAACGAGCCCCGGTGGATGAGGTGCTCGCCGGTGAGGCCCGCTGGCCCCTGGGCGTCAGGGCGGTCCAGACGGTACACGTCGTCCCGGATCTGCGCCGCCAGGGGCTGGGTAGCCCACGCCAGAGCGAGAGCCAGGACCTGCAGGGAGCGTCGCCGCCAAAGACGGACGACGCGGTGATGGGTCTCCCGCATCGACCTCGGAGGGAAGTTGGATGCCCGCGAACCGGCTCCAAATAACACCACGCGCACGGCGAGGGTCAAGCGAAGTGGGGCGGCCCCCGGCCCTGGAGCCCAGGCCGAGCGGCGGCCGATGACCTACGCACAGTTCCACGTCCTCTTCGTTCTGCCGCCGGTTTTGCTGCTGGCCACGGGGGTCGGACGCAGCGCGCAGGTGCTGGGCCGCCGCGCAGGTTTGGCCCTTCTGGCCGTGCCCATGATCGCGTTGGTGTACACGACCCCCTGGGATGCGTATCTGATCGGTCGTGGAGTCTGGAGCTACGGCCCCGACCGGGTCCTGGGGGCCCTCTGGGGGGTTCCGTTCGAGGAGATCGCTTTCTTCGTCCTCCAGCCCGTGCTCACCGGTATGGTGTTCTTCCGCTTCCTGGGGCGCCTCCTCACCGTGGAGCCCGCCCCCCGGCTGGAGCGCCCGGCGAGGACCGTCCGCCTGGCCGGCGTGCTGGTGGCCCTCGTCTGGCTCCTCCTGGGTCTGGCGCTCCTCCAGCGGGAGGAGGGCACCTACCTGGGGCTGATCCTGGTCTGGGCCGTCCCGGTTCTGGGGGCGCTCTGGGCCTACCGCGGGGATCTGATCTGGCGATGGAAAGCCGCCGTGCTCCCCGGGGTGGCAGTGCCCACGCTCTGGTTCTGGGTTGCGGATCGGATCGCGCTGCGCGACGGCGTGTGGCGGATCTCGGAGCGCTTCACGCTCGGCTGGAATCCGCTGGACCTCCCCGTGGAGGAAGCGACCTTCTTCCTCGTCACCAACCTCCTGGTGGTCTTCGGGCTGGTGCTGTTTCTCGAGCCGGGCCTCCGCGGCGGGAACTCAGATACGCTGCCTCAGCCAGTCCAGGACGAGTCGTAGCAGACGGCGCAGGATGCTGGTCATGGGGTCCTCGAGGTTTCGGCGACGGACAACCACCAATATGAGATCCGACCTCCTACGGTGCAGGGTACTCCTGCACGAAGGCCGCGGGCGCGCTCAGTAGGGAATCCGGGATGCCGAAAGCGTCGACCAGCGCGAGCGCACGGTCGCGCTGGGAGCGGCAGAGGCGATTGACCTCGGCGCGAATGGCCTTGGTCTTGACCGATTCCATGTACCCGCTCTCGAGATACCACCCGCGCTGGCGCTCCATGGTGGCCAGTGCGAAGAGTGCGCAGAGCTCCTCCAACACCTCGGACAGCCCCGCGGGAGCTTGCCGCACCGCTTCCTGGAAGCGCTCGAGCAACACCAGGTCGACGTGAGCGCGGGCCAGCTCGACCACGTGATCCTGACATTCGTTGAGGGCTTCGAAGCTGTCCGTGCCCGCGTCGATGCGCGACTTCAATCGGGCCGCCACCGTGGAGAGCAGGTGTTCGGCCCGCCAGCGGATCGCGGCGTCGTGGAACGACGGGTCGAGCAGGTGAGCACGGTCGGTGCGGCGCGTGACCACGGGATTCAGCTCCGCCATACGCGTGCCGGCGCGGTCGGCCAGATAGCGTACGATCCCCCAGACGTTCAGGTCGCCCATCTCACGCTTGTAGCGCGAAAGGAGCCCCTTGGCTACAAGTTGAAGGAGGACCGGGTTGGCGCCTTCGAACGTCGTGAACACATCGGTATCGTTTCGCAGCGTGCCGAAGCGGTTCTCGGCCAGATAGCCCTTGCCGCCGCAGGCCTCTCGGCAGGCCTGCACGGTCTCGAGGTTGTGTGTGGACGCGATGGCTTTGAGACCGGCGGCCAGCACCTCGATCTCCGGACCCTCTTCTTCGCGAGCGCTCCCGAACCGTTTCTGCAGGTCACGCAGTGCGAAATGCAACGCGTAGGTGGTGGCGAGTCTGGGTAGGAGCGCACGTTGCAGGGTGAGGTAGTCGAGAATCGGGCGTTCCGACCCGCCTTCCGGCCCGAATTGCCGACGCTGGTCCGCGTAGCGGATGGCGATCGCGAGCGCCGTCTTGGACGCGGACAAGGACGCGCAGGCCACGCTGACTCGCCCGGCCACCAGGGTGCCCAGCATGGTGAAAAAGCGGCGTCCCTCGCTGGCGATGGGGCTGCTGTAGACCCCTTCCGGAGACATCTGCGCGAAGCGGTCGAGCAGGCTGTCCCGGGAGATGCGGACCTGGTCAAAGGCGATGCGCCCGTTGTCAACGCCGTTCAACCCGACCTTGTGACCGCAGTCCTCGATTGTGACGCCGGGAAGGGGCCGCCCCGCCTCGTCGCGGATCCAGACCAGAAAGGCGTGCACACCGTAGTGGCGACCCCCACTCAGGAGCTGTGCGAAGACCGTGGCGAGTCGTCCGTGCAGCGCCGCGTTTCCGATCCAGTCCTTACGGGCCAGCGGATGTGGGGTGTGGACCACGAACTCCTGCGTCTTGCGGTCGTAGGTGGCGGTGGTCTCGAGATCGCGGACATTGGAACCGTGGCGGGTCTCGGACATGGCGTAGCAGCCGGGCAGATCCAGGGCACCTACGGAGCGCAGGAAGGTCTCGTGGTGGCGCCGCGTGCCCAGGTTGAGAATGCTTCCGCCGAAGAGCCCGAACTGCACGCCGTACTTGACCAGCAGGCTGAAATCGCCGAACGCCAGTGTCTCGAACGCGGCAACGCCGGCGGCGGGGTCCCCTCGGCCCCCGAACTCCTCGGGGTAGGAGAGTGACCCGTACCCTTCGGCCGCCAGGACGCGGAGTTGTTGCAGAACACGCGCGCGGTATTCCGCGCGCGGCGTTTCCGGGTCGTTCCTGAACTCAGGGGTCGCGAGGCGATGAAGCAGCGTCCGCCGAAGCTGGCGGTGCTCCCGGTCCAGGAACTCGTTGAGCGCCGCGCTGTCGAACGCTGCGGCCCGTCCCGGCTCGGCCAGCGACGGACGTGCGGGGGAGGACACCAACGCCCGGGCAGCCTCGCCTCCGGCGACCCCCAGGAGGTCCTCCAACTCGCGCAGGGCGGCCAGCGCTTCGGGCTCGCTCCAGTCCGCGAGCTGAGCCCCGAGCGCGCGGGCCGTCTTCAGCCCGAGCTCGGCGAGGGAATCCACTCGGTCCCCGTCGGCGCTCGCTGCGCGGATCCGGTCGCGAATCTCGGCGAGTTCGTCGGGCGTGGGCGGATGCGTGGGGTCCAACCAGGCCTCGGCCCAGGCCGTATCTCCGCCGAACAGGCGGTCATCGGCGCGGATCCGGTCCCGGACGGCCAAGAGCTCGTCGGGCCCCAGGTGGCCGTCGGACCAGGCCACGTACAGGATGGGGAGCAGCGCCTGCAGCGCAGCCGGGTCTTCCGGCCGCTCGCGGCGCGTCGTCGTAGACGGGGTCATGACTCCGTGTCCGGTCCGGGTGGATGGCTCCCTCGAAGGTAGCGAATCGCGTGCCGGGGCCGCAGTCGCGCGCAGCACCTGGCCCGGGGCGATCGCGAGCGCCGCCCAGCGCTGCTTGACCTGCCCGGCCGCGCGCGCGAACCTGAACGTTTTCCCGTTCCCCGATGCGGCGAGCGCAGCGCATGCAGGATGCGGCTTTGGTGGGTGTGATCATGGGGTCCCGGTCCGACTGGGAGACCCTACGTCATGCTGTGGATCTCCTGGAGGAACTGGGCATTCCGCATGAGGTGCGCGTCGTGTCCGCACATCGCACGCCCGACCTCCTCTTCGAGTACGCTGCCCGGGCGGAGGACCGCGGGCTCGAGGTCATCATCGCCGGAGCCGGGGGCGCCGCGCACCTCCCCGGCATGACCGCGTCGAAGACCGTGCTGCCCGTGCTGGGTGTGCCTGTCGAGAGCCGTACGCTGCATGGTCTCGATTCACTGCTCTCCATCGTTCAGATGCCGGGCGGCGTTCCGGTGGGCACGCTGGCCATCGGGAAGGCTGGTGCGCAGAATGCCGCGCTGCTGGCGGCCCAGATCCTCGGAACCCACCGCCCCGCGATCCGCGAGCGTGTGCGTGCCTACCGCGCCGCCCGCACCGAAGCGGTCCTGGCCGACCCCGACCCGACGCAGCCCGCACCGTGAGGGTCGGCATTCTCGGCGGTGGCCAGCTCGGACAGATGCTGGCCCTCGCCGGACGCCCGCTGGGACTCACGTTCCGGTTCCTGGAGCCTGCTGCGAACCCTCCCGCGGCCGAGCTCGGTGAGATCGTGCAGGCTCCCTATGACGATCCGGCCGCGCTGGAGCGCTTCGCAGACGGGCTTTCCGTGGTCACCTACGAATTCGAGAACGTGCCGGCGGCGTCCACGCACTTTCTCGCCGAACGGCTTCCGGTCAGGCCGGGCCCGGCTGCGCTGGCGGTCGGTCAGGATCGCCTGACGGAGCGCCGGGGTCTGGCCGCGGTGGGAATCCCGGTGAGCGAGTATCGCGCCGTGGACTCGACCGCGGATCTGCGTGCTGCGCTGGACGCCTTGGGGCTGCCCCTCGTGCTGAAGACCCGGACCTTGGGTTATGACGGGAAGGGTCAGTTCGTGCTGCGCTCCGCAGACGACGCGGGTCCGGCCTGGGAGGCGGTTCAGGGCCGCAGCTGCATCGCCGAGCGCTTCGTGCCCTTCGATCGAGAGTTGTCCATTGTGGCGGTGCGTGGGCTCGACGGCGAGTTCGCCCACTATCCGCTGGTGCAGAACCGCCATGAGCAGGGGATCCTGCACGAGACCGTGGCTCCCGCGCCCGACCTCACGCCGTCCCTCGAGCAACGAGCCCGTTCGTATGCTCTGGACCTGATGGAGCGTCTGGACTACGTCGGTGTGATCGCGATCGAGCTCTTCCAGATCGGGGACACCCTGCTGGCCAACGAGGTTGCCCCGCGCGTGCACAACTCGGGGCACTGGACGCAGGATGGGTCGGTCACGTCCCAATTCGAGAATCACTTGCGTGCGATCACCGGGATGCCGCTCGGCTCGACGGCCCCGACCGGTCGAACAGTGATGACGAATCTGATCGGTGCGGTGGGAGATGTACGAGGGATGCTGGCGGAGGCCGGTGCGCACGTACACCTCTACGGAAAGGCACCGAGACCCGGCCGGAAGTTGGGTCACGTCAATCGCGTGGAACCCGGCGCCTAGACGCGTGCGACTGGCGCCGAAGACCGCGGACGCGCAGCATCGGTGTGCGTCCGTGGAGGAGCGGTGTCCGCAATGAGCCGTCCCTGGACTGCGGAGTGGAGCGTGGACGCGGCCCTGGCCGCGCGCCTGATCGGCACACGCTTCCCGCGCTTTCAGGGGGCGGAGGTGCGTCCTCTCGGGGGCGGCTGGGACAACACGGCCTTCCTGGTGGACGGTTCGTGGGTGTTCCGCTTCCCGCGCAAGGAGAGCGCGGCCGCGCTGCTCCGGACGGAATGCGCCGTGCTGCCCAGGTTGGAGCCCCACCTGCCGCTCCGGATCCCCACACCCGTTTGGGTATCCGAGCCCCAGGACCCGTTTCCGTGGCCGTTCGCCGGATACGCGTTGTTGCAGGGCGAGACGGCCTGCCGGATGCACCTGACGCCGTCCGAGCGACGCCAGACGGCTCCCGGGCTCGGGCGGTTCGTGCGGGCCCTGCACGGGCTCCCGTCCGATGGGTTGCCGTTGCCCCCGGATGAGCTGCAGCGAGACCGCTTTGCCCACCGCCTGGCGGCGATGGAGGAGCGACTGACTGTGCTGGCACGCGCCGGCGTCATCGACAATCCCAGCCCGTGGATGGGGTTGCTTGAGGCTGGGGCGGAACCCACCGGCTCCCCGGGCGGGGGCACCGTCGTCCACGGTGACCTCTACGCGCGGCACCTGATCGTCGCCACCGACCGGACGCTGACCGGCGTCATCGACTGGGGAGACGTCCATCTCGGCAGTCCCGCCACCGATTTGATGGTCGCCTTCGGGTTCTTCCCTCCCGGCGCGCGGGCGGACTTCTTCGACGCCTACGGCGCGGTGCCCGAGGAATGGCTCTCCATCGCACGCCGACGCGCTGCCTTCCACGCCGCTGCAGTGACGTGGTACGGCCTCGAGTCGGACGATCCTGCCCTGCTCGCAGAAGGACGGACGGCGCTGGCCTACGTGCTGGACCGCGCCTGAGGTCGGAAACCGTCGGAGTGAGCCTTTCGTAGGGCCCCCACGTCGCTTCTCCATCCGAGGGGGTCGCATGCCTGCCCACGAGTCCCCACCCGTGGTCGCCGGTCGGGCCCGGACCGTCTTCTGGTTCGGGTTGGCGACGGCGATGGCCTTGCTCGCCTGGGCGGGGCGTGCCCGCCCGCAGTGGCCCTGGTTGTCGTTGTGGCTGGGCTTGCTGCTCGGCGGACTGGCCGTGCTGAGTCTGCCGCGGGTGCGTCGCTCGCTGTCGCTCTCCTGGTTCGGCGTCACGCTCTTCACGCTGACCGGCGTGTGTCTGGCGAACCTCTTCCTGTTCTACGTCGAATCGCACCGGCAGCGGAGCGAGCGTCTCGAGGTCCCGGGGGTGTGGTTCGAGCCGTCCGCGGCGCCCCTCCAGGTAGGGGTCGGAGTGACGGGGCTGGACGTCCGTCTCGAGGGCGACATCCGCGACCTCGATCGCTGGAGCCTTCGCCTCGCCGCCGCCACCGACTCGACGTTCGTGATCGACCAGGCTCGGGGAGTGGAGATGATCCGTGTGCGCCGCGGGCCGGGAGGCCTGCTGCGCTCGCGGGGCCGCCGCTCCGTGCTCGGGCATACCCTCACACGCACGTCGCCCCTCACGCTGGTGTTGAACAACGACTCCAGCGTGCTGCGCCTGGAGGCGCAGGGCCGGCGCGGCTACCTGGAGTGGGGTGGCGCACGGGCCTCGCTGGAGCATCCCGATCCGATTCTCGACCGGATCCTGGAACAGCGATTGCGGGCCGGCATTCCCTTGGCCGAACTCGCGTGGGGCGCGCTCCCCGATCGCATCGTCGGCGAAGACCTGGTGCTCACCATGGTCCGGCCCGAACGAAGTCTCGGGCGGCTCCATGTGCGACTTCCCACCTATCGCGTCGTCTCACGACGCGATCCCGATCTGGGTCCGGACGGTGTGGGGCTGGCTCGCGGCGATACGGTGTGGGTGAGCTCGCGCGGGCGCTCCTGGGCATTCGCCGTGGACCGAGTGCCCGGTCTTTCCCGGGTTTCACCGCCGTTGGCGGTGCGCTTCGTTCAGGGACCGCGTCCCACAGGCTGGGCGCTGCCCTCCGCGGAAGCGTGCGGCTCCGCCGTGAACCGGTGCGGCTTGCTCTCGTCCGGGCCACTTCCAGCACCACAAGCGCACTTCGACGTTTCGGGCTTTGGTCTGGATACGGCACGCTACGCGGTGCTGGCGCGCCTGGAGACTGAACGCGACCAGGCGCGACTGGTCGCGGCCGACGAGATCGTGCCGCTGCCCTATGGCGAAGTGCGGACGCTGTCAGCGGAGAAGCGCGATGCCCGTGCCCCAGACGCCGGCCTGTTGCTCCGGGTGCATCGGGCCGCGAGCGCACGGCAGAGCGCCGTGCTGCTGACCGTGTTGGGTCTGTATCTGCTCTTCACGGCGGCCCTGTTGGTCCTCTTGGGCAACCCCTCGCTGGCGCGCCAGTTGAGAACCGACGCACCTACCCCCACGGCGGCGTGGTCCCTGCTCAACCTGTTCCTGATCTTCCTGGGCGTACGCCTGGCGTTGGGCCTGCGGGTAGCCTATGCCGCCCCGTTCTATGACCGGGCCGCCGCCACGGCGGTGGGCCTGTGGATCGCATTCGCCACGTTGCTGGTGTTGCTGGGGCGTTGGAGTGCCTGGACGCCGACGGTGTGGCGCGTCGCCCGCGTTCTCGAACGTCCGATCCGGGCACGGCTCCTGCCGGGCGTGAGCGAGGCGACGCGGCGAGAGTTGCCCGGAGCGATCGGCACTGGCGCGGACTCGGGAAGGAACAGACCGCTCTCTGTGCTGGCATGGGTGGTGTTCATTGTCTGCGCGGCCGCGCTGGTGTGGCAGCGGCCCGAGGCTGGCTTGGGACTGGTCGCGGCAGTGGTGGGCGTGCTGGCCTGGGTGGGGCTCGGCCTCTTCGGACGCACGGGGCCGCTGCCCGGGCAGGCACCGCGGCCCATTGATGTCCTGACTGCGGATGCACAGGGCAGTCGTCCCTTGCGGACCTTCGGGATGGCAGCGACCTCGGCCATGGTGCTGGCGCTCACCATCCAGGCGCCCGTGGTGGCTCTGCTTCCGGTGCTGGGAGGCTTGGCGCTGTTCCTGTTGGCCCTCGCCCTGGAGCGAGGGAACCGATTCGGTTCGCCGACGAAGCGGGCAGGAGCGCTGTTCGTACTGGTGGCGCTGGTGGTTCCGGGTGGTGCCTGGCTGTTGCTGGGAACCGCGACGCTACCGACGGTGCTACTCGCCGCGTCGATGATCGGGTTGGGCGGGTGGCTGGCCCGCGGGCCGGCGGGCGGTGAACGCCGCGTGCTGGTCGCGTACCGCAGCCTGCTGGAGGTGGGTCGCTCCGCGTTGTCGGGAATCGGCTGGATCGGCGTGGTGCTGACCTTGGCGGGCCTCACCTTCCTCAACTTCCAGACGATCCCTCCCGTGGTGCGCTTCGCCCTGGTCTTCCTGTTGTTTCTGCTCGCAGTACGGGCAGGTCTGGCCTGCCGGCGCGTGCTCGATGAAGGGGATTCCCCCTTGAGTGCGCTCGCGCTGCTGGTGATTCCGGTGGGCGTCTTGCTCGTCTTCATGGTCTTCGACTTCGGATTGGGCCTGGTGTTCTTCCTGCCCATGATGGCCACCGTGCTGCTGGCTACCCGCATCGATCGCTTGCCCCGTTCACTGGTCGCGGCGTCTCTGGCGGTGTTGCTGGTGGTCAGCCTGGCAGCGATCTCCGTGCTCCGCCCGTCGCTGGGGGATCTGCGTGAGGCGGGCAGCGTTGCGGAGTACTCGCGAGCGTTCGGCGGCCTCGGCAACGGCTTCGTAGACGCGCTGCGCCGGGTGGGTCTGGGCACACCGGTGACCCGTGCCACGGTGCGAGGGCTGGCTGCCTCCGATCCCGCGCTCGTGGAGGAGGCACTGGCGTACGCGGGACCCTCTGAGGCGCTCCTGGCTGCGGCGCCATCACTGGAGCAGGTCTGGGGTGGACGAGCGTACGCAACGGCTGGGTGGACCGGGGCGGGACTCGCGGGGATGACGGCCCTGGGTCGGGGTGTCCCGACGGTGGTGTCGTACGCGGAGAACGCGTTCTCGGTCTATGTGCTGGCAGAGCACGGGGCGCTCGGCGGTCTCGCCGTGCTCCTGCTCTACCTCGCGCTGATCGCGGTGGTGGCGCTCTGGGTGTTGCGTGTGCGTGCCACGGTGGGTGAATCGCCGGACGGGCTGGCTGCGCTGGCGCTCACGGTGGGGAGCGCGCTGTGGCTCACGCTGCCCGCTGCCTACGTCGCGGCTTCCAACCTCGGGTTGGTGCCGCTCACGGGTCAGAACATGCCCTTCCTGGGGCTGAATTCCTGGGCCGACGTGGTGCTGGTGAGTGGAATCGGCACCGCGGTCTTCGTGGGGCTGGCGGGTCTTTCGGAAGAGGGCGCTCGATGAAGGGCAAGGGCAATCTGCTCGCGGTCTGTGTGTTGACCGGACTCGGAGCCACGGGGGTGGCGTTGCTCGCGGTGAGCGTCGGTGTGGTACGCCAAGGCCTGGCCCGCCCCGAGTCACAAGGACTCGAGTACGCAACGCTGCTCCACGCCATCGACGAGTTGGTCCAGGCGGGACCGGTGGCTCCCCTCCACTTCGTCGGCGTCGACACGGTCATTGCCGGCCGCCGTATCCGTTACGACACGCTCGTCGTCGAAGCCTCGGCCCCACCATCCCTGGGCTCGGGCGGCTTTCTGCATGGAGAAGTGCTGCGCTACAACCGATTCCAGCGCGAGTGGATTCGCCTGGCCAAAGATGATCCGGCCGCCTTCGAGCGCATCCGGCCCTACAACCCCTCGCTCTTCCGGCCCGAGCGACGACCGGACGGGTCCCTGGGTGTCACGCGCACCGCCGCGGCCTGGAGTCGGCGGGTGGAGTCTCCGTTCGATGATGAATGGGAGGGAGCGGTGCGCACCGTGCGGGCGGACCGGGACTGGGGTCTGTCCAACCCGGCCGTGCGCGTGCCGTTGGACGAGTCGCACCGGTTGCGCGTGAAGAGCGGCGGGCGGTCCCGCGCCTGTGAGTTCGAGGTCGGGGATCGCGACGCGCGCGTTTACTGCCTGTCGGAGGCCCGCACGGCGCAGGCGGTCCTACGCGACGTGGCGCTGGAGGGTGGGCGACCCCGACTGGTCGCAGGTTGGGCGCCGGTTGCCATCGATGGTGTTCGCTTGGAGCCGGACGACTCCCTACGGCTCCAGGCCGGGGCCATTCTACGGATCGAGCCCTTGGAGCCACTCACCTTTGGCACTCTGGATGACGGCGTGTTGTCCGTGCCGCAGTGGATCAACGGACGTGCGCGGAGGCGCGGTTCGACGATCGCCCCCTTGGACCTGCTCGCCGCGGTAGGGAGGAGTCCCCTTTCCCCGGAACGCCCCGCGGCATTGGGTGCGGACCTGGTGCTCTCCGTCGATGCTGAGCTGACCGCCGAGCTCACGGAAGAGTTGGGAGCTTTCGCGCGCGCGCTGCCGGTGGGCGTGGAGTTCGGCGGCGTGGTGTTGACCCGCATTCCCGACGGCGCGGTCGTGGCGCTCGCCGAGACGGGCGAGCGCAGCGAGCCCGGTCGTAGCGGCCTGCTCCAACGCCTGGTGCCCGGGTCCGCCATCAAGCCCATCCTGGCGGCTGCCATCCTCTCCCGGCGGCCCGAGCTGGGACGATTGGAGATCCCGGCCCGCAGCGGACGCGTCACACGGGTGGCTGGCGCTGCGGCTGTGCCGGCCTCCAGGGGGTTCACTACCGAGCTGCACTGCCCGGCCCCCCGCACCGGGCGCATCGATCTCCGCTACTTCCTGCGCTGCTCCAACAACGAGTACGCCGCCACGCTGCTCACCGCCGCCCTCACGGGCGGGCCCGTGACGTTCGCGGAGGCTGGATCGGAGCCGGTGACCCGGGGGCCCCTGGATCGCACCGTACCTCGCGCCGCGCTGCTGCGCAGCGCGGTGACGGAAGGAATGGATCAGCTGTTCGAAGTGTCCACCGATCCGGTGATTGTCGACGCACGCCGGCGGAGCGACCGGATCTGGACGTCCCTGCGCTTCGACGACGGAAGCCCCGTCCGCATCCCGTACGAGGTGCAGCCGGACGCGTCCCGTCCCGTGCTGCTGGCCTCCGCCGACGCGGAGGAGACGGAGTTGTCGCTGCTGTACCGATACGCGTTCGGAGCCTGGGAGAATCGCTGGAACCTCTTTGATCTCACGGAGGCCTTCGCGCGCATCGCCACCGACCGGCGCGTCCGTACCGGCCTCGCCGTTCCGGCCGCGGGCGCAGATTCGATCGAGTCGCTCGGCCTCACCGGGCAGTCGTGGTACGACGCCCTCCTGGATGGACTGGAGGGCGTGGCGGAGACGGGAACTGCGGCCGGCCTCGCCGAACGTTGGCGCGAGCTCGGCGTTCCAGGCGTCCTGTTGGCCAAGACCGGTACGCTGACGGAGGAGGATGAGCGCCGGGGTGAGGGGCTGTACCTGAAATCGCTGCTCTTCGCCGTGGGGGAGGGTGAAGACGGAGGCGCGCTGCCCCTGCGCTGTGGCGTGGCGGGCAGCGTCTACCTGCGGTTCAGCGACGCGGGACGCGGTCGCTCGCTCCCCAGCTATCAGGTCGAGTTCGCGGCGGCGCGCCTGGGACGGTTCCTGGAACGCCATTGGGAGCGACTGGGACTCTGCCGGTAGGGACACGGCACACCTGGGGCGCTGAGCGGTAGTGTCCAGGGTCCGCCCACCTCGGCGGTTCGTACAGCCCTCCATGGAGCCGACGCCGCTCGTGATCCTGGCCGAGATCGAGATCCACCCTATCAAGTCCACCCACCGCATCGCGCTGCAGGAGGCGGACGTGGTGGGGACGGGCCTGCGCTTCGACCGCAGTTGGATGGTCGTCTCGCCGGATGGTAGCTTCCTCACCGGGCGGGAACACCCCCGTTTGACGCAGATCCGCTCCGAGATCGGGGACGGGGTGCTGGAGGTTCGGGCGGAGGGACAGCCAGCGTTGCACGTGCCCCTCGTCTTCGGCGACGACGAGCGCGTGGGCGTGCAGGTCTGGAACGACACGGTCGATGCGCGGGCGGTCTCCACCGCGGCGGACCGGTGGTTCAGCACCGTGCTCGGGTTCTCCTGTCGGCTGGTGCGCCTGGATGACACCAGCCCGCGTGCGGTGGATCCGACGTACGCCCGCGCGGGGGACCAGGTCGGTTTCGCGGATGGTTACCCACTGCTGATCACTTCGATGGAGTCGTTGGCCCACCTGAACGAACGGCTTCCCGAACCCGTGACGATGGCTCGCTTCCGGCCCAACCTGGTGATCCAGGGCGCCACTCCGTTCGAGGAGGACATCTGGCAGCGCCTTCGCATCGGTGAGGTGGAGGTCGAGTTGGTCAAGCCGTGCGCCCGCTGTGTGCTCACGACGGTCGACCCCGACACGGGAGCGCGGCACGCAGTCGGCGAACCTTTGCGGACGTTGAACACGTTCCGCAACAGCCCGCGCGGAGTGCTCTTTGGGCAGAATGCCGTCCCACGGGTGCTGGGACGCGTGCGGGTGGGTGACCCCGTGGAGGTACTCGCCTAGGGAAGGCGCGCGGGGTACGCCGCTAGTGCAGAGCTTCCCCGGGGCCGCAAGGACGTCCGATCGTCGCCACGGAGCGGGGCTCTACCGGCGGCTCCGCAAGGTCTCCCAAGCGCCAATCGTCGTTTCCAGGGCGCGTCGCCTCAGCTCGATGGCGTCGACCACCTGTGAGGTCGGCCCCACATCCGCTTCGCTCACGACATCGAGCAGCGACACCAGCTCGCGGTTGAGGCGCGTCAACGTGCCCTCCAGCTCCTGTGCGCGTCGGGCGCCATCCTCACTGAGCCCCACGGTGGCGTCGCGGACCTCATCCAGGGTGGTTCGGTCGCGTCGGATCATCTCCAGGAGGTCCATCTCGATACGGTGCTGACGCTCCAGCTCCGCGTGGGCGGTCTGGACCCGGGGATCCAGGTGCACCACCAGAGGCTGCAGCCAACTCTCGCCGCCAGCGCTGAGGCGCACGTGGTACGTTCCCGGGAGGACGAGCGGACCCCGGGGCTCGGCCGGCGTATTGTGGGGGATGGCCGAAATGGGGTACGAGAACGACAAGGCCGCTGGACGCGGATAGCGGAGATCCCACACGAATCGGTGCAGGCCCGGCTGCGCTGAAAGGGTTTGCGGAGGCCGCGGCCAGTACGCGGGAACGTTCTGTCCTTCCAGCGGAGGCTCGGGGGCGTCGTCGCTCGAATAGCGCCGTACCACCCGGTCCGCCTGGTCCAGGATCTCGAGCGTCACCGGGCCGCGCACACCTTGCCCCAGGTAGTAGTGCAGGATCGCTCCGTCGGGCGGGTTCTCCCCGGCCGGCTCGTCCGCGGGCAAGGGCGTGTCCGTGTTCTTGTTCCAGCGGAACCGCCACGCCGCTCCGGGCGCCAACAGCACCCCGTCGAACGCGTCCAACATGCGGGGCGTGAGCTGACGCAGCGGCGTGATGTCGTCCAGGATCCAGAAGCCCCTTCCATGCGTGCCGATCACCAGGTCCTGATCCTTGATCACGAGATCACGAATCGAGGTGATGGGCAGGTTGTTGCGCAGCGACTGCCAGTGATCGCCATCGTCAAGAGACACGTAGACCGTGCGCTCGGTACCCGCGAACAGCAGTCCCGGCCGCACGGGATCCTCACGCACCACGTTCACGGTCTCGCCGTCTGGGATCCCTTCGCTGATGTGAGTCCACGTCCGCCCCCCGTCCCGCGTCCTGTAGATGTGCGGGCGCAGGTCGTCCAGCCGTAGCGTATTGACGGCCGCGTACGCCGCGTCCGCATTCGTGTGCGAGGCGTCCATCAACGAGATCTTGGCCCAGGGGCCGACCCCGGGCGGTGTGACGTCCGCCCAGATGGCGCCACCATCCGTGGTGCGGTGGATCAGCCCGTCGTCGGTACCCACCCAGATCACGCTGCCGTTCACGTGGGAGGGAGCGATCGTGTAGATGACACCCCGCTGGGAGGACCGGGCCGCCGGAGTGCCCCGATAGGTGCCCACGTTGGCCGGCGCATCCCAGGAGGGGCGTGAGAGATCGGGGCTGATCTGCGTCCAACTCTCTCCGCCGTTCGTGGTCTTCCAAAGCACGTTGGACGCGAAGTAGAGCGTATGCGGATCGACCGGCGAGAACAGGATCGGCATGGTGCGCACCACGCGGTAGTCGCCGTCGCGCAGCGGGCGGGGACCCACGTTCTGCACCTGCCCGGTACGGCGGTCGTATCGCGAGACCTTCCCGCCATAGACGATATCGGGGTCGAGCGGGTCGGGGGCGGCGTACCCGTATTCCTCGATCCCAACCGGGTGCCACTCGCGGAACGTGATCTGACCGTCATCGCCGCGGCTCTGCACGCACGCCGACCCGCTCTCCTGCTGGCCGCCGCACACGCGGTAGGGGAAGGCGTTATCGGTGGTCACGTGATAGAACTGCGCGGTGGGCTGGTTGTACCAGGAGCTCCAGGTCTCCCCGCCGTTGACGGTGATGATGGCCCCCTGATCCGCGGCGATCAGCATGACGTCCGGGTGCGTCGGGTCGATCCAGATCCGATGGTAGTCGTCGCCGCCGGGAGCGCCGCGAATGGCCTCGAAGGTCTGCCCGCCGTCGGTGGACTTCCAAACCACGATGCTGCCGGTGAAGACGATGTCGGGATTGGTGGGATGGACCTTCACCTCGGCGAAGTCGGAGCCGCGTTGCGTGACACGGGGGTCGTTGTTGATGCGACGCCAGGACTCGCCGGCGTCGTCGGACCGATAGAGGCCTCCGTTCTCCTGGGACTCCACGGTGGCGTAGAGCCGGCGAGGATCGGAAGGGGCGACGGTGATGCCGATGCGGGACAGACCATCCCGCTCGAAGGAGGGCAACCCTGTGGTCAGCGGGCGCCAGGTCTCGCCCCCGTCGGCCGACTTGAACAAGCCGCTGCCGGGGCCCCGGAACACCCCATTCTCCCAGGGACCTTCGCGCGCTTCCCAGAGCACCGCATAGAGGGTGTTGGCGTCCGTGGGATCGAAGGCCACATCCACGCCCCCCGTGTTCTGGTCCTTGTACAGGACCCTCTGGAACGAGCGGCCTCCATCCAGCGAACGGAAGATGCCGCGTTCCTCGTTGGGCCCGTAGGGATGCCCCAGCACCGCCACGAACAGGCGGTCCGGGTTGTCCGGATCGACGATGATCTGCGGGATCTGCTGGCCGTCGCGCAGGCCGAGGTGATTCCAGGTCTCCCCGCCGTCCGTCGACTTGTAGATGCCGTCTCCTGTCGAGAGGTCGGGCCGCTGCAGTCCCTCGCCGCTTCCCACATAGAGGGTCTGCGGCCGTGACGGCGCCACAGCGATCGCCCCGATGGATCCCGTCGGTTGATCGTCGAAGATGGGAACCCAGGTCCGCCCGTAGTCGGTGGTCTTCCACACGCCGCCGTTCACCACCCCCACGTAGAACAGCCCCGGCTGGCTGGGCACGCCGGCCGCCGCCTTGGTGCGACCGCCCCGGAAGGGACCGATCATTCGCCACCGCAACTCGGAGAGGGTTCCCTCCGGTAGGGGACCGCCGCCGACTTCCTGGGCGGGAAGGAACGCGCCAGGACACACGAGGGTGGCCAGCAGGAGCGCGAACAGGGAACTACGGTGACGGTTCGACATCGCCGGTCTTCCTGGAGTGGGTGGCGCGGACAATGTGTGCGCTTTGGCGTGGGGATGCACGGTCCCCGGGGTGCCGGACCCGCACGGACTGCCGTTCAGGCCCCCGCGGCCGTATGATGGTTGACCGACCGCGACCGAGGGGAGCCAGCCCGACCCGCCCATGACCGAACCCAACCCCATCCTGGATCTGCTGCGCTGCTCCGTGATCGGAGCGGACGAAGCCGTGTTGGGCCCGTTCGGACCGCGGCGCGTCACCTACGCCGATTACACGGCCTCGGGACGCTCGCTGAGCTTCGTCGAGGACCTGATCCGGGACGCGGTGCTCCCGCTGTATGCGAACACACACACGGAAAGCTCCGGCACCGGCTTGCAGACGACCCGGTTCCGCGAGGACGCCCGCGCGATCGTGCGTCGTTGTGTGGGGGCCACCGACGAGCATGCCGTCATCTTCTGCGGGACCGGGGCGACTGGAGCCGTCGATCGACTCATCGGGATCCTGAACCTACGGATCCCGCATGACCTCGATGCGCGCTACGCCCTGACGGAGCAGATCCCGCCGGAAGAACGGCCGGTGGTGCTCATCGGCCCGTACGAGCACCACTCCAACGAGCTCCCCTGGCGCGAGTCGATCGCAGACGTGGTCGAGATCCGCGAGGATGTGAAAGGTGGCATCGACCTCGTCCACCTGGAGGAACAACTCCAGCGCTTCCGGGACCGACCCCTCAAGATCGGCAGCTTCAGCGCGGCGTCGAACGTGACAGGCATCGTGTCGAACACCTTCGCCGTGTCCACGCTGCTCCACCGCTACGGCGCCCTTTCATTCTGGGACTTCGCGGCAGCTGCACCGTACGTCCGCATCGACATGGTACCACCCGCGGACGTGGGCGAGAGCGGCTTGGCATACAAGGACGCCGTCTTCATCTCGCCACATAAGCTCATCGGAGGCCCGGGTACGCCGGGCATCCTCGTTGTCCGCAAGGCGCTGCTTACCAACACGGTGCCGGCCGTGCCGGGTGGAGGCACGGTGTGGTATGTCAACCCGGAGGAGCACCACTACTTGCAGGATCCGGAGCACCGCGAAGAGGGCGGAACGCCGGACATCATCGGGTCCATCCGGGCCGGGCTCGTCTTCCTGGTCAAGGAGGCTGTTGGCGTCGACGTGATCCGGGAGCGGGAGGAGTCTTTCATCCGGCGAGCCATCGAGCGCTGGAAGCAGAACCCCGACATCCAGATTCTGGGAAGCTGCGAAGCGGAGCGGTTGTCCATCGTGTCGTTCATCATCAAGAACGGCTCTCGCTATCTCCACCACAACTATGTGGTGGCACTGCTCAACGATCTGTTCGGCATCCAGTCGCGCGGTGGCTGCTCGTGCGCCGGCCCTTACGGGCATCGTCTCTTGGGCATCGACCTCGACACCTCGCACGAGTTCGAGCGCGAGATCGGCCGTGGCTGTGAAGGGATCAAGCCCGGCTGGGTGCGAGTGAACTTCAACTACTTCATCTCCGAGGAGACGTTCGCCTTCGTTCTCGAGGCCGTGGACCAGGTGGCGCGCGACGGCTGGCGCCTGCTCGATCACTACGACTTCGAGATCGGCACCGGGCTCTGGCGTCACGCTGGGGGCGTGGTGGAGCCACCCCTCAGCCTGCACGACCTTCGTCTGACCGGTGAGGGGTTTCTGTACCCGCAGCACCGAAGGACCGAGACCGAAGATCAACTTCCGGCCTACCTCACGGAGGCCCGACGGATCTTTGCGGAGGCGGAGCCCGGGACCGGTCCGGGCCGCGTCCACGGCGAGCGCACGGCAGACTTCGAGGCGCTGCGCTGGTTCCCCCTGCCGGAAGAGGCGGCCGAAGCCGCTCCGGCCTGACCGCGATGTTCCGCTGAGACCGTCGCAACTCCCCTTCGAGCCGTGAGCGAGTCGACGCGCGATTTCCTGCAGCGGTGGCGCCGCGCGCTGTGGTCCGCCGCATTGGGCGCAAGCGCCTACCTGGCCTCGCTGGCGCTGCGTGCCGCGCCGGGCTTCACCGAGCGGGTCTACGCCCGTGGGATCGGCCCGGTGCTCATCGAGCCCCTCTCGCGCCTCAGCGGCCTGCTCCCCTTCGCTCTGGGCGAATGGCTGACGGCCCTCTACGTCGGTGCGTTGATGGTGATGGGCGCACGAGGCGTGTCCGGTGTCCTCTCCGGTCGTCAGCGACTGGTCACCGCGCTGGGTGAGGGGATGCGGCGCGCACTCGTTCACGTCGGAGTGCTGGCGGCGGGGTTCTATCTGCTGTGGGGTTTCAACTACGCGCGCGCGCCCCTGGCGCAGCGACTGGCGTGGCCCGCGTGGCAGGGGGCTGAGGTGGATGAGGTCGAGGCGCTGGCGATCGAGGCCCTCGAAGCGGCCAACGCCGCCTACAGGACGCTGCACGGCAGCGACGATGCGGGCGTGCCTACCCCATTCCCCGAGCCCGACGAGCGGCTGCGCTCCGCCCTGCAGAAGGGGTGGGTCGTCGCGGCCGACCGACTGGATCTGGGGCCCCAGTTCGATCGTGTGTACGGTCGTCCCAAGAGGCCGCTCAGCAGCGGTGTCCTGGCACGTTTCGGCATCGCGGGGATGTTCTTTCCCTTCACGGCGGAGGCCAACCTCATCCGCGGCCTCCCCGCCGTGAGCGCAGCCCACAGCATGGCACACGAACAGGCGCATCAGCGTGGCGTCGCGAACGAAGCGGAGGCCAGCTTCCTGGGGTTCGTGGCCGGCAGCGCGTCACTCGACCCTCTCCTACGGTATTCCTGTGCGGTGTTCGCAGCCCGCCAACTGCTCGGCGTGCTGGCGCAGGCGGACCGGGAGCGCTTCGACATGGTGACGGCCCGCTGGCTCCCGGGGGTCCGCCGCGATCTCGGGGACGCCGCTGCGTTCTGGGCACGCTACCGAGGGGTCGGTACGCGCATCGGGTCCGCAGTCAACGACCGCTACCTGAGGGCCAACCGAGTCCCCGGCGGGATCCGCAGCTATGGGATGAGCGTCATCCTTCTCATCGACTACGCGCGGCAGTCGGGAGGGGGACTGTTCGGGCCGGGATCTGCACATTCGGCGGACGGAGTGCCTGGACAGGCGCGCTAGCTTAACGGTCCGACCGAAGAGCGCGCGGCCGAGAATCCTGTAGCCCGCAAGACCTGCATAGAGGGAGCACATGTCCGCAGTGACCGGCATCCATCACGTCACCGCCATGGCCTCTCGCCCGCAGGCGAACCTCGACTTCTATGTCGGCACGCTGGGCATGCGCCTGGTCAAGCGCAGCGTGAACCAGGACGATCCCGGTACCTACCATTTCTTCTACGCGGACGGCGCGGGGACGCCGGGCACGGATCTCACCTTCTTCCCCTGGCTGCACATCGCTCCGCCGCGCCGTGGGTCGGCTGAGATCGCGGAGGTCTCGCTGACCGTGCCCGTGGGCTCCTTGTCCGAGTGGCGCGCCCGCCTGACGCGCGCCGGGGTCTCCGACGTGACGGAGGCCACGCGCTTCGGCGAGCGGTCCCTGGCGTTCAGCGACCCCGACGGGTTGCCGGTGGTGCTGGTGGAGAGCGCTGCGTCGCGCGACTTCACGCCTTGGGAGGGTGGCGGCGTTGGCGTCTCCGAGCAGGTCCGCGGTCTGCACGCAGTCCGGATCCGGGTCCGGGACCTCGGGCCCACGCGCGCTGTGCTCACCGAGCTGCTCGGGTTGGCCGACGCGGGCCAAGAGGACGGGTGGACCCGCTTCGCCGCTGCCGGCGGCGGCCCCGGCACGTGGGTGGACGTCCTGGAGACGCCGGACACGCCTCCGGCGCGTCTCGGGCGGGGCAGCATCCACCATGTCGCCTGGCGCGTTCCCGATGATGCGACTCAGGCGCAGGTACGCGATGCCCTCGCGCGCGCGGGTCTGCAGCCGACGCCGGTGATCGACCGCTTCTGGTTCCGGTCGGTGTACTTCCAGGAGCCGGGTGGAACGATCTTCGAGATTGCGACGGATGGCCCCGGGTTCGCTGTGGATGAGGCGCCGGAGAGGCTGGGGGAGACCTTGGTATTGCCGCCCTGGCTGGAGCCCCACCGGTCGCGCATCGAAGCCGTGTTGCCGCCGGTCGAGCTTCCCATGGCTTGAGAAGTGGGGTGCAGAGGCTCACCCGTCGCCAGGCCCGGTCCTTGCCAGACCGTCGTGCACCGTCGATCGAGGAGTGGTAGCAGCAGGCGAGCGTAGATGGCCGACAGCGACATAGCGCATGACCGGCACGGGGCCCGGTCGTCCGACGAGGCTGTGCACACCGGCGTTCCCTCCCCTCCGCCGTCCGTTTCGCTGTTCCTGGAGGCGGGGCTCGCTGCGGCTGTGGTCGCGCTCGGCTACCTGCTGCTGCGCACCTCCCCCGTGTTGGCGGCGGGTGCGTTCTCCGACGACGGGGTGTACCTGGCGCTAGGCAAGGCGATCGCCTCCGGGGAGGGGTACCACTCCATCTACACGGCGGGAGCACCCGTCCATCTCAAGTATCCTCCCGGTCTGCCCGCGTTCTATGCGCTCCTGTGGTGGATGGGCAGGGGGCTCGACACGGTCCATGCGCTGGCGTTGGGGGCGAGCCTGCTGGCGAGCGCGGTGGCGGCCGGCCTGCTGTGGTGGCTGGCCCGGGCGCGCTTCGGTCTCACGCGCCTGAGCACGGGGCTCTTCGTGCTGTCCCCCTTCTTCCTCGAAGGGCTGGTCCAGTACCTGAACCTCGCTACCAGCGAAGCCCCCTTCCTCCTGAGTTGGGTGATCGCGCTGGTGCTGTTCGGTCGCCTCCATCGGGCGGGGACCCCCCGGTCGCGAATGGGATGGGCGCTCGGGCTCGGATTGACCGTGGCCGCTGCGACCCTCATCCGGACTCAGGGCGTCGTGTTGGTCCCGGCCCTGCTGGTGGCGCTGCTGATCGTTCGGGCGGGCAGCCGCCCGGTCGCGCTTTTTTCGCTCTCCGCGCTGCTGCCGCTGGTATGCTGGAGCCTCTGGCACCGCCTGAGCGTCGCTGCCGGGCCCGTCAGTACCCAGCCGGACGAGGAGGCCTATTCCGACTGGCTGGGCGCGGGCGGCGGTTCCGAACTGCTCCACACCACCCTCGACGTGCTGCGTTCGCAGGTGACCCGCTACGTAGTGGCTCTTCCGAGCCATTTCGCCGAGCCGCCGGTGCTGGGTGGAGCAATCCTGGCAGCCTTGGTTCTCCTGGCGGTCGTCGGAGGTGCCCGGCGGCTCCGCAGCGATCCGGATGTAGTCTTGAGTGGAGCGGCGCTCAGCGTCGTCATCGCGCTCTGGCCGTTTTCCCAGGACCGGTTCGTATTGATCCTGCTGCCGGTGTTCGGCCTGCTGGCCGCCGCGGCGGTGCAGCGGTGGGCCCAGCCCACGGTGCACCGTGGGCGTTGGGGATACGGGCTGGCTGCGGTCCTGATCCTACTTGTGGGTGTCCGGCAGATGGAGATTCGCTCGATGCGGTTCGGCGAACGCGCGGAGGGCGAGCTCTACTTCCACCCGGCCCAGTTCCTCGTCGACAACACGCGGTACCTGGTAGCTGCCTCCCGCTGGGTCGCGGAGCGCGCGGGTACGGAGGACGTACTCCTGGCACCGCTGCCGGCAGGGATTTGGCTCTACACGGGTGTTCCGGGCGTGAACGCTACGCCGGCCGAGCCCGACGTGGGCCCTTCCGACTTCGACGTGCCCGGCGCCTTCCTTGCGCACCGGATCGCGGAGGACGGCGTCACGCTCCTTCTCCTCTGGAATCCGAACTTCGAGATCAACCGCGACGCTGCCCTGGTGCAGCGGACGTGTCCGGACGCGCTCCAATTCCTGGAAGTGACCCGCGAACCTGCCGGCGTCGCGATCTTCCGGATCAACGCGACCGATCCGTGTCTCTCGACGGAGTTTCTCGATCCGCTGACGCGGGTGCCGCGATAGGGTTCTGCGGACATCCTGCGCCTACCATCAGCGGGTCAGCTGCGAGTGTTGCGCCATCTGTTTCCTGTCCAACGGGATCCTGCTAGTTGCGCCTAAGGCGTCCGCAGTCTATAAGCATCTAGGGCGCGCAGCTGAGCGGCACTAAACATCTGGTGCCCTGGCAGTCTGCTTGTCGACTGCCTCCCCCCAAGTTGGACAAGAGGAATATCATGCGTCGGGTGTACGCCGTGGCGCTGGCCGCCGCGTTGACGGCCTGCGACCCGTGGGTCAGCCCCACCGGTCTCGATCGGGATCCCCTCCTGGTTCGGACGGAGGCGCATCGGCACATCCCCGGCACCTACAGCACCAAGGTGGTTCGCTCACGCACGGGTACTGGGCACGCGGTTTCGGCCCCACTCCCCGTCTGGGCTGCGCGATCCGAGTGGGACTGGCTCGTGCTGTTCGATGGCGAGGCCATTCGGAGCGTGGTTGCGGCGGGTCCTGGGGCACGCTCGACCCTCGCGGTCGCCTCCGACGGAGCCTCGACGAAGGCGGCGCTGCAGATCGCGTTGGATGGGGCTGGAGACGTGAGGCTCGAGCTCGTCTACCTGGATCTGGGCGGCGGCTATCGTACGGTGGCGCCATCGCCCATCGCGGCGGCGAGCTTCGTCGCAGGCGACTGGTATGTGCTGGATGCGGGCATCAACCTGTCCGCGGCCTGGCTCGGCTTGACGCATTTCCACAGCGGTGCGACGCTCGCGAGCGTCGTGGAGCCCCGAGCGGGCAGCGATGCTGGGCCTCTGTCGACTGCTGTGGTCACGGTATCGGCGGATGTGGGCGACGACGTGGGCCTGGGGCTGGCCACCCTTCCTGCGCTGGCGCGCATCCAGACGGTGGCGCTCGGGGACGGCTCACGGGGGCCGCTTCCATCGGGGGGGGCGGCGGTGTCCGGGCTGGATCCCAACGGTGCCGGCGTGGACCACTACTGGCCGTACGACGAAGGGGCCGGGTCGACGGTCGCCGACGTGGTCGGCGGCTCGCCCCTGACCTATGGCGGCAGTCACGGGGCCGACTGGTACTGGGTGGGAGGGCGCAATCCCAGTTGGGACTTCAACAGCGGGTATCCGACCGGATCGACCGCCGTCGGCGATGTGGTCGTCGAGAATGGCGTGCTCAAGCTGCACCGCTACGGGGCCGATGGTCGAGGCACCGTCCGGCTGAACGAAGAGACACGAAGTCTTGGTCTGTGGTGGGACGAGCTACATCTGATCCTCGGAACGGACACCGACGAGGACGACCAGTATCTCAACAACGCCCACCCCTACTCGGGGTTTGCGGCAGCCCTGCGCACGGACGTGGGGGCGTCCCCCCCGCCCGGCCGTGACCTGATCGCGTGGAGCATCACCAATGAGAAGGCCGGTCCGGTATTCCAGTTCCAGGCGGACGTGGGGTCCACCGGCCTGGTCCTCGTGGGCAGGGAGAACCTCGTCGATCCGGTGGGGAACGGTCCCTTCCACGTGCGGATCATGGGTCTGGGGAGCACCGTTCAGGTTGACTTCATCCGTTTGCGGTCCGCGAGCGCGCCCCTCGATCAGGATTGGCAGGGTGGCTTCGCGTCCACAGGATGGACACAGGCCCTCCTGGAAGCGCCCCACTTCGGGTTGAGGCTTTCACACAAGAACCCGGGTCCCACGGTCTACACTCCGGGTCGGTACGCGTACTACGAGGACCTGAATTCGCGCTATGTGGGTCTGTGGACGAAGACCGTGGTTCCGGGGCCCGGCAACCAACCGCCAACCGCATCCTTCACCTCTGGCTGCACCGACCTGGACTGCGCCTTTGCGGACGGCAGCACCGATGTGGACGGCACGGTGGTGGGCTGGGCGTGGGACTTCGGCGATGGGGGTACCTCGACGGCCCAGAGCCCGGCGCATATCTACGCCGCAGCCGGCACCTACTCCGTGACGCTGACAGTCACCGACGACGACGGTGCAACCGACGCGGTGGTGCAGACGGTCAGCCCGACGCCCGCGAACCAGGCGCCGACGGCGGCGTTCACGTCCGCCTGTACGGACCTCGACTGTACGTTCACGGACGGCAGCACGGACGTCGACGGCACAGTGGTGAGCTGGGACTGGGCGTTCGGGGATGGAGGGACCTCAACAGCCCAGAACCCAACGCACACCTACGCCGGGGCTGGCACCTACTCGGTGAGCCTCACGGTCACCGACGATGACGGCGCCACCCACGCGGTGACGCAGTCGGTCAGCCCGACGCCCGCCAACCAGGCACCGACAGCGGCGTTCACATCCGCCTGTACGGACCTCGACTGTACGTTCACGGACGGAAGCACGGATGTCGACGGTACCGTGGTCGCGTGGAGCTGGGACTTTGGAGATGGCGGCACCTCGGCTGCCCAGAGTCCGACCCACACGTACGGCGCTGCCGGGACCTACTCGGTGACGCTGATGGCCACCGACGATGACGGGGCCAGCCACGCGGTGGTGCAGACGGTCAGCCCGACGCCCGCGAACCAGGCCCCGACGGCGGCGTTCACGTCCGCCTGTACGGACCTCGACTGCACGTTCACGGACGGCAGCACGGACGTCGACGGCACCGTGGTCGCGTGGAGCTGGGCGTTCGGAGACGGCGGCACGTCCGCAGCCCAGAACCCGACGCACACGTACCCGGCCGCCGGTACCTACTCCGTCACCTTGACCGTGACCGACGATGACGGTGCAACCCACGCGGTGGTGCAGACGGTCAGCCCGACGCCCGCGAACCAGGCGCCGACGGCGGCGTTCACATCCGCGTGTACGGACCTGGACTGTACGTTCACGGACGGCAGCACGGACGTGGATGGCACGGTGGTGAGCTGGGACTGGGCGTTCGGAGACGGGGCCACTGCCACAGCCCAGAACCCAACGCACACCTACCCCGGGGCTGGCGCCTACTCGGTGACGCTGATGGTGACCGACGATGACGGGGCCACCCACGCGGTGGTCCAATCGGTCACGCCGACGGCACCCAACCAAGCGCCGACCGCTGCGTTCACCTCGGCGTGCACCGATCTCGATTGCACGTTCACGGACGGCAGCACGGACGTGGACGGCGCAGTGGTGAGCTGGGCGTGGGACTTCGGGGATGGGGGCACATCGACGGCCCAGAACCCGGCGCACACCTACGCCGTGGCCGGTACCTACTCCGTCACCTTGACCGTGACCGACGATGACGGCGCCACCCACGCGGTTGTACAATCGGTCAGCCCGACGGCACCCAACCAGGCCCCGACAGCGGCGTTCACATCCGCCTGTACGGCTCTGGACTGCACGTTCACGGACGGGAGCGTCGACGTGGATGGCGCAGTGGTGATGTGGGCGTGGGACTTCGGGGATGGGGGCACCTCGACCGCCCAGAACCCGGCGCATATCTACGCTGCGGCGGGCACCTACTCGGTGAGCCTCACAGTCACCGATGATGACGGGGCCACGCACGCGGTGGTCCAGTCGGTCACGCCGACGGCACCCAACCAAGCCCCGACGGCTGCGTTCACATTCGGCTGCACGGCGCTCAACTGCACGTTCACGGACGGCAGCACGGACGTCGACGGCACCGTGGTGGCGTGGAGCTGGGCGTTCGGAGACGGGGCCACCGCCACGATCCAAAACCCGAGTCACACTTATGGCGCAGCAGGCACCTACTCCGTGACCCTGCTGGTGACCGACGACGACGGGGCTACGCACGCGGTGGTGCAGACGGTCAGCCCGACGCCCGCGAACCAGGCACCGACAGCGGCGTTCACATCCGCATGTACGGACCTCGACTGCACGTTCACGGACGGCAGCACGGATGTGGACGGCACCGTGGTCGCGTGGATTTGGGCGTTCGGAGACGGCGGCACGTCGACCGCCCAGAGCCCGACCTACACGTATGCCGCCGCCGGCACCTACTCGGTGAGCCTCACAGTCACCGACGACGACGGCGCCACCCACACCCTGGTGCAGACGGTCAGCCCGACGCCCGCGAACCAGGCGCCGACGGCGGCGTTCACGTCCTCCTGTACGGACCTCGACTGTACGTTCACGGACGGCAGCACGGATGTGGACGGCACCGTGGTCGCGTGGAGCTGGACGTTTGGAGACGGCGGCACGTCCACCGCCCAGAGTCCGACCCACACGTACAGCGCTGCCGGCACCTACTCGGTGACGCTGATGGTGACCGACGATGACGGGGCCACCCACGCGGTGGTCCAATCGGTCACGCCGACGGCACCCAACCAAGCGCCGACAGCCGCATTCGCCTCGGCGTGCACCGATCTCGATTGCACGTTCACGGACGGCAGCACGGACGTGGACGGCGCAGTGGTGAGCTGGGCGTGGGACTTCGGGGATGGGGGCACGTCGACGGCCCAGAACCCGGCGCACACCTACGCCGTGGCCGGCACCTACTCGGTGAGCCTCATGGTCACCGACGACGGTGGGGCCACCCACGCGGTGGTGCAGTCGGTCAGCCCGACGCCGCCGAACCAGGCGCCGACCGCTGCGTTCACCTCGGCGTGTACCGATCTCGATTGCACGTTCACGGACGGAAGCACGGACGCGGATGGCACCGTGGTGGCGTGGAGCTGGGCGTTCGGAGACGGGGCCACCGCCACGGTCCAAAACCCGAGCCACACCTACGCCGCGGCGGGTACCTACTCGGTGAGCCTCACGGTCACCGACGACGACGGTGCCACCCACACGGTGGTCCAGTCGGCCAGCCCGACGGCGCCCAACCAGGCGCCGACGGCTGCGTTCACGTTCGGGTGCACGGCACTCGACTGCACGTTTGCGGACGGCAGCACAGATGTGGACGGCACCGTAGTGGCGTGGAGCTGGGCGTTCGGAGACGGGGCCACCGCCACGGTCCAAAACCCCAGCCACACCTATGCCGCGGCGGGCACCTACTCGGTGAGCCTCACGGTCACCGACGACGACGGTGCCAGCCACGCGGTGGTCCAGTCGGTGAGCCCGACGGCGCCCAACCAGGCGCCGACGGCTGCGTTCACGTTCGGGTGCACGGCACTCGACTGCACGTTCACGGACGGAAGCACGGACGTGGACGGCACCGTAGTGGCGTGGAGCTGGGCGTTCGGAGACGGGGCCACCGCCACGGTCCAAAACCCGAGCCACACCTATGCCGCGGCGGGCACCTACTCGGTGAGCCTCATGGTCACCGACGACGGTGGGGCCACCCACGCGGTGGTGCAGTCGGTCAGCTCGACGGCACCCAACCAAGCGCCGACAGCCGCGTTCACCTCGGCGTGTACCGATCTCGACTGCACGTTCACGGACGGCAGCACGGACGTGGACGGCACCGTAGTGGCGTGGAGCTGGGCGTTCGGAGACGGGGCCACCGCCACGGTCCAAAACCCGAGCCACACCTACGCCGCGGCGGGCACCTACTCGGTGAGCCTCACAGTCACTGACGACGACGGCGCCACGCACGCGGTGGTGCAGTCGGTCAGCCCGACGCCCACCAACCAGGCGCCGACGGCTGCGTTCACGTCCGCCTGTACGGACCTCGACTGCACGTTCACGGACGGCAGCACGGACGTCGACGGCACAGTGGTCGCGTGGAGCTGGGACTTTGGAGATGGCGGCACCTCGGCTACCCAGAGTCCGACCCACACGTACGGCGCTGCCGGCACCTACTCGGTGACGCTGATGGTGACCGACGATGACGGGGCCAGCCACGCGGTGGTGCAGTCGGTCAGCCCGACGCCGCCGAACCAGGCGCCGACCGCTGCGTTCACGTTCGGGTGCACGGCTCTGGACTGCACGTTCACGGACGGGAGCGTCGACGTGGATGGCGCAGTGGTGATCTGGGCGTGGGACTTCGGAGATGGGGGCACCTCGACGGCCCAGAACCCGGCGCACACCTACGCCGTGGCCGGCACCTACTCGGTGAGCCTCACAGTCACTGACGACGACGGCGCCACGCACGCGGTGGTGCAGTCGGTCAGCCCGACGGCGCCCAACCAGGCACCGACCGCTGCGTTCACCTCGGCGTGTACCGATCTCGATTGCACGTTCACGGACGGAAGCACGGACGTGGATGGCACCGTGGTGGTCTGGGCGTGGGACTTCGGGGATGGGGGCACCTCGACGGCTCAGAACCCAACGCACACCTACGCCGGCGCCGGCACCTACTCGGTGAGCCTCACGGTCACCGACGACGACGGTGCCACCCACGCGGTGGTCCAGTCGGTGAGCCCGACGGCGCCCAACCAGGCGCCGACCGCTCGCTTCAATCGTCAGTGCGGACTGAGCGACTGCACGTTCAGTGATCGGAGTAGCGACCCCGACGGCACGGTGGTGGCGTGGAGCTGGGACTTCGGCGACGGAACGGCGTCGAGCCTGCAGAACCCACAGCACACCTTCTTGGCGCCCGGAAACTACTTCGTCACCTTGATCGTGACCGACGATGACGGCGCAACGGGCACGAGGGTAGACGACATTCTGTGCACGCAACGCCCCAACGGTCTGCGGTGTCGCTGATCAGGGCCTCGGTCAGTAGCTCAGTCCCAATGCCTCCAGGCTCAGACGGCGAAGCTCCGCCTTGAGGTTCTCGCGGATGCCGGCCGAGGAGGGATCGTCGACGATGTTGTCCAACTCATAGGGATCGGCGGTCAGGTCGTACATCTCGTCGAGCTCCGGATGGTGCGTCCAGCGGATGTACTTGTGGCTCCTGGTGCGCACCATTCGGTAGTCCATGTCCAGAAGCCAGGGCATGGGGCTCTCGTAGGTGTAGAACTCGACCAGTAGTGAAGTTCTCCAGTTCGCCGGGGTCTGTCCGGACAACGCGGGGAGCAAGGACCGGCCCTGGATTTGATCGGAGATGGGGAGCCCAGCCAGGTCGAGCACCGTGGGGGCGATATCCACGGAGACGGCGATCGCCTCCGGCCGGAGGCCGGCGGACACCACGGGCGGATAACGCACGAGCAGGGGGTTGCGCACGGACTCCTCGTACGGAAGTCGTCGTTCGAGGCTCAAACCGTGTTCGCCGAAGAAGTAGCCGTTGTCGCTCGTGAGGACGATGGCAGTACGGTCGAGCGTGCCCCGCGCTTCCAGCGCCTCGAGAAGGCGACCCAGGCTCTCGTCCACCGCCAGGAGCATCTCAGCTCGTCGTCGGATCGACTCCTCACTGGTGCCGGGATCAAGGATCCCGCCGAAGTCGCGGGTGATGGCGGGAGTGGCGCGGTAGGCCAAGGCGCGCTGCAGCGCCGGCTGTTCGTCCAGTTCCTCGGCGGAGTCGACCACGTTCGGCCGCCGGGGGAAAACCTCCTGCTCGTACCGTCCACGGTGCCGGGGCGCCGGGACATAGCCCAAAGAAGAACTCGGGTCCACGGAGCCGTCGTCGCGCTGCCGGATGTCCGGGTGCACGGCCTTGTGCGCGAGGTAGACGAGCCACGGCTGACCCTCGGGCTGCGCATCGATGAAGGAGAGCGCTCGATCCGTCAGCAGGTCCGTCGTGTATCCCGGCACAACCTGAAGGCGGCCGTCTTCGAAGAGCTCCGGATCCGTCGACCGTCCCTGCCCGGGAAGCCCCACCCAGTAGTCGAACCCGGGCCTCGGCGTCGGATCGTTCCCCATATGCCACTTCCCGAGGAAGGCGGTGCGATACCCCTCCGTCTGCATCACCTGGGGAAATGTCTCCAGGGTGTGACTGAGCAGACTCCGTGACACGTTGTCGATGACACCGTGCCGCGAGGGGTACTGGCCCGTAAGGATGCTGGCACGGTTGGGCGAACACAGCGGGACCGCGTGGAAGGACTGGGTGAAGAGCGCGCCCTCCGCGGCCAAGCGATCGATGTTGGGTGTCTCCAGATAGGGATGTCCGGCCGCCCCGAACTCGTCCCAGCGCAGATCGTCGACGACGACGACGAGGACATCCGGGCGGGGGCCGGGGATCTGGGGCACCGATTCCGTCACCGGTGCGGCGTCGGGCGACGGACGGCACGCGAACAGGAAGAGGAGCGGCACGAGTGCTCGGCGGCGGATGCGCATGTCGATTCCTGTCGAGGGCTTGGAGTAGAGACGGCACGATGTCGACGGAGGCCGCAGGCGGGCAAGCGGTGGCGGGACGGCCGCGGAGGTAACCGGTCCGCAGCGGGTGGCGCCTGTGCCTGCGCGGTCCCATGCTTGGCCGTCACCTACCACCACAGGCGCTGACTCGATGATGCGACCCGTCCCCGGCCTCCTATGCTGCCTGCTTCTGCTGGCCCCGGCCAGCGCGGCGGCGCAGCGGGAGATCGCCGTGCCCACGTCTGCCTACGCCGCCCGCCGCGCCCGCCTGTTCGAGCAGGTGGGTCGTCAGCCCGTCCTGGTGCCCGGTGCCTACCTCGTCCGCTCGGGGGGGGAGGGTCGCCAGGATCCAGACTTCTGGTACCTGACCGGAATCGAGTCGCCGTACGCCGTGCTCCTGATCTACCCGGACGGCACTCCGGACGGCGCCAGCGTGGTCTTCCTCCCCGATTCGTTCCAATTCGCCGGCGCGCAGTACTCCATTCCCGACGAACGCTTCCGCTACTCGGCCTGGAATCGCACCATCCTGAGAATCGCTCCGGGAGAGGAAACGGCGCGCCGGCTCGGCGTGGAGGAGTCTCTGCCGATCGACGGATTCACGGACGCGCTGGCGCGACTCGTCGGAGACTCCGAGGTGCTCTGGTTCCTGCGCGACACCGGCCGCCTTTACGCTCCTCCGGGGCTGAGTGGGCCGCGGTCCTACCGTCAGCAGCTGGAGGAGGCCGTGGCCTCGCGTCTCCCCGGCGTGCGCATCGAGAATGTCAGTCCACTCCTTCACCGTATGCGGCTGATCAAGGATGCTCATGAGATCGAGGCGCTACGGACTGCGGCACGCATCTCCGCCACCGGCCTCCTCTCCGCCATGAAAGCCATCGCTCCGGGCAAGAACGACCTCGAGATCGCTGGCGTGATGGAGGCCACCTGGAAGGCGGAGGGCTCCACGCGAGCTGCCTTTGCCCCGATCGTGGTGTCGGGAGACGCGGCGGTCTCTCTGTACACGCTCCGCTCGGAGAAGTACAACCACACTTGGCGCGAGATGAAGGACGGTGAGCTGATCTTCATCGACTACGGAGCCGCGGAGTACGACATGTACGGGTCCGACCTGTGCCGCACGTTTCCCGTGTCCGGTCACTTCTCGGACGAGCAACGCCGATACTACGAGATCGTGCTGGAGGCCCAGGAGGCGGCACTCGCCAGGATCCGGCCGGGCGTGCGCATGGAGGACGTGATTCGGGCGGCCGCGGGGGTATTCAAGGCCCACGGCCTGCAGCGCAATGAGGACATCGATACCATGGGCGCGGACCGGGTCTGGGGGCTGATGCCTTCGCCGACCTACTGGGTCGATGGCCCGGGCGAGCTGACCCACTACAGCGGCGCACGCGGCACCGGTGTCCGAGACCTCGGTCATCACATCGGGCTCGACGCCACGGATAGCCGCGACTACAGCACCCCGCTACAGCCCGGGATGGTGTTCACGGTCGAGCCCAAGCTCTACATCCCCGAGCTGGGTATCGCCATCATGATCGAGGACATGATCCTGGTCACCGAGGACGGCTACGAGAACCTGTCGGTGACGGCCCCCAAGACGGTGGAGGAGATCGAAGCGGTGATGCGGCGCTGACGAGCTCGGGACGCCGTCGTCCTACCCGAACAGCGCTGCGTGCAACCTGCGCACCGCCTCCGGCACGTCTTCCTCTTTCACCACCAGAGACAGGTTGATCTCGTTGGCACCCATGGAGATCATCTCCACGTTGATGTCCGCCAACGCCCCGAAGATCTTGGTTCCCACGCCGGCGGTGGCCTTCAGGCGCTCGCCGATCACCGCGACCACCGCGCGACCTTCCGCCACTGCCACCCGGGAGAACTCACGCAGTTCTGCGAGGACCTCCTTGAGCGACACGTCGCTACCCACCGTCAGCGACACGCTGACCTCCGCCGTGGCGACGAGGTCCACGTCCACCTCGTGACGACCGAACACCTCGAAGAGCCGTTCCAGAAAGCCGGATTGGAGGAGCATGCGTGAAGACGTGACCGTGATCACGGTGATGCCGGTCCGGCTGGCGATCGCGGTCACGGGCCGGCCGGTCTCCACCTCGGCCTGAATGGTGGTGTAGCGGCCGTCCGGGCGCATCGTGTCGCGAACCGTGACGGGGATGCCGGCATTGACCGCCGGCTGGATGGTGGCGGGGTGCAGCACCTTGGCGCCAAAGGCCGCAAGCTCGGCCGCTTCTGCGAACGACAGCTCCGCGATGGGCCGGGCGTCCCGCACGATGCGGGGGTCCGCGGTATAGACCCCTTCGACGTCCGTCCAGATCTGTACCTCCGCGGCACCGAGGGACTCGCCGAGCAATGCTGCGGTGAAGTCACTCCCACCGCGGCCCAGCGTGGTGGTCACCCCGTCTTCGGTGGCTCCGATGAAGCCCTCGGTCACCACCGCCTTGTCGGGACCGACGTGCGGAGCAACGAGCGTGGCACAGAGGCCTGCGAGAGCCGCTCGGTCGGGGCGGGCCTTGCCGAAATCGTCGTCGGTGCGGGTGACCGTGCGCGCATCCACGTGGGTGACGAACACGCCCTCTTCGCGAAGGTGATCCGTGAAGATCAGGGTGGACAAACGCTCGCCGAAGCTCGCAATGGCATCCCGGGAGCGTGGAGACAGCTCGCGCAGCAAACCGATGCCTCGGATCAGCAGCTCGATCTCGTGCACGTAGGCGTCGATGTCGTCGTCCAGTTCGTGCGAGGGTCCGAGGAGGTCGTGGGCCAGCGTGCGATGGCGCTCCCCCAGGGCCCGCACGTCCAGGAGCGCTCGCTCCACCTCACCGGCCTCGGCGGATTCGGCGGCCGACAACAGCGTGTTGGTGGTCCCTGCCGTGGCCGACAGCACCACCACGGGGGCAGCGGGCAGCGCGTCCCGCACCAGGACGCCCACCCTGCGCATGCGGTCGGCATCGGCTACCGAAGTGCCGCCGAACTTGAGGATTCGTGGTCTCATGAATCCAAGCTGATGGCAGCCCCAGGGGCGGGCAAGGCGGTGGGGAAGGGGCGGACCTTGGCGCCTCCGCGTCCCTTGGATAGCTTCCGCTAGGACGGAGCCCGAGGGCTCCGCCCCCAGACGTTCGGGCCCCACGTACACACGGGGCCGCCCCACCGACCCATCGGTCATCAGTCCCGAAGAACGCAGTCCCGAGGCAACCCTATGCTCGACGAAATCCGAGAGAAGCTGGAAGGGGAGATCGCCCACCTGACGGAGGAGCTCACCGTTCACCTGCCGGATCGCATCCGCAAGGCGGTGGAATTGGGAGACCTGCGGGAGAATGCCGAGTACAAATCGGCGCTCGAGCGTCAGCAGTTCGTCCAAGCTCGATTGGGACATCTCACCCAGCGCATGTCGGAGCTCTCCAAGATCAACGTGAAGGAGATGCCGCATGATCGCGTGGGGTTCGGGTCGCGCGTGAAGGTGCACGACCCGATCATGGAGGAGGAGGTCACATTCACGATCGTGGCCAGTGACTTCATGGACCTCGACGGTGGACAGGTCTCAATGGCCTCTCCGATCGGGCGTGGGTTGCTGGGTTCGGCCAGCGGGGACGAGGTGTCCATCGAGCTGCCCGTGGGCCGGCGGGTCTTCAGGGTGCTGGAAGTGCTGACCCTGCCCCAGCAGCTCGGGATGAGCCAGTAGTCACCGTGCGTCCGGAGGCGGACCCGGTTGCCGAGCAGCTCCCGCCCCTGATCGAGGCGCTGGCCGCGCTCATGCGGGAGCGGCCGACCGTCGTCTTGTCGGGGGCGGGCATCAGCACCGAATCGGGGATTCCCGACTACCGTAGCCCGGCGTCCGCGCCCCGGCGCCCACCGATTCAATTCCGCGAGTTTATCGGCGACGAAGCGGTGCGTCAGCGATACTGGACCCGGAGCAGCGTGGGGTGGCGGCGGGTCGCCGACGCCCAGCCGAATGCGGGACACCGTGCCCTGGCCAGGCTCGAACAGGCGGGCCTCATCCGGGGCATCATCACGCAGAACGTCGATGAGCTCCACCAGCGCGCAGGCAGCTCCCGCGTGCTGGAGCTTCACGGGACCCTCAGCACCGTGCGCTGTCTTTCCTGCGACGACCGGAGCACGCGCGAGGCGCTGCAGCAGCGTCTCCTCGCGGAGAACCCGGCCTTGAGCGAGACGCTCGCTCCCGTTGCTCCCGATGGGGATGCGGAGGTGCCGACGGCGCTCATCGCTGGGGTGCGGGTGCCCGCCTGCCAGGCCTGCGGCGGGATGCTCAAGCCGGACGTGGTCTTCTTCGGTGAAAACGTGCCCAAGCCGCGCGTCGAGAACGCGTGGTCGCTCTACCGGGACGGCGACGTGCTCCTGGTCGTGGGCTCGTCCCTGACGGTCTTCTCGGGCTACCGCTTCGTGTTGAAGGCAAGCCAGGAAGGGCGCCCGATCGCGATCGCCAACCTCGGTCCCACACGGGGCGATCCGCTGGCGGCCATGCGTGTGGAGGGACCGCTCGGCACGGTCCTGCCCGCGCTCAGTGACGCGCTGGGGGTGGCCGGTCCCGCATGATCGAGTTGGAGGGTGTCTCCAAGAGCTACCGGGAAGGAGAGCGGCTGCGCCCGGTGCTCGAGTCCACCGACGCACGTGTCGAGGAAGGAGAGTGGGTGGCTCTGCTCGGCCCCAGCGGCTCAGGCAAGACCACGGTGCTCAACCTGATCAGCGGCATCGACCGACCGGACGCCGGCAGGGTGCGTGTGGCAGGAGTCGACTTGACCGGCCTGGGAGAGCGCGAACGCACGCTGTTTCGCCGGCGGAGCATCGGATTCGTCTTCCAGTCCTTCAACCTGCTCCCCACGCTGACCGTGGAGGAGAACCTCCTGCTTCCGCTCGAGTTGAACCGACTGGATTCAAGCGGACGCCGGGCCGAAGTCATGCACATCCTCGACGAGGTGGGGCTAGGAGATCGCAGGAGCGCCTATCCGGACCGATTGTCGACGGGTGAGCGTCAGCGCGTGGCGATCGCGCGGGCCCTGGCGCACGATCCGCCGATCATCCTGGCCGACGAGCCCACGGGCAACCTCGATGCCGAGACAGGTGCGCACGTGATGGAGCTGATGGACCGCCTGCTGCACCGCCGAGGGAAGACCATGCTGACGGTCACGCACAGTGAGGCCCTCGCCAGCCGCGCCGACCGCATCATGGAGCTGAGGAATCGCTCGCTCCTGTCCCGTTCGTGACGGCGCGCCAGGCGCCAACGTTCCGATGCGGATCCTGACTCGTGCCTCCACGCGCTACCTCCGGCGCCACCCGGGGCAACTTCTGCTTGCCGTGGTGGGTGTGGCGCTGGGGGTGGCGGTTACACTGTCCATCGATCTTGCCATCGAGAGCTCGCGGGCGGCGTTCCGCGCGTCCACCGAGACCGTGGCGGGCCGGACCACCCACACCGTTCTGGGCGGCGCCGTGGGTCTGCCCGACACGGTTTTCGCGTCGGTGCGTCGAGCCGTCGGCGCGACGCGGGCCGCGCCGCTGGTCGAAATCTATGTGAGCGCCGATCGCCTCCCGGGTCGGCCCCTGCGTGTGCTCGGTATCGATCCCCTCTCGGAAGCGCCCTTCCGCGGATTCACGGCGTCGGCGGACGACGGGACATCGGCTCCGCTGCTGGGGCGGGCGCTGGCACTCTCCGGAGACGCGGCGCGCGAGGCCGGCGTAGGGGTCGGCGATCCGCTGGAGGTCCGTGCCCCCGGCGGGTCGTTCTCGATGGAGGTGGTGCGCACCTTCCAAGCCGAAGGCGAGCTCGCCCGCGAGGCCACACGGGATGTGATCGTGGTGGACATCGCTGCGGCGCAGGCGCTGGCCGGCACGGTCGGGCTCTCGCGCATCGACTTGATCCTGCCCGAGGGGCCACAAGGCGAGAGCATGTTGGAGGATCTGCGAGCGGTCCTCCCCCGGGACGCAGTGGTCGAGACCACGGGCGCCCGGGCACAGACCCTCTCCGAGATGACGCGCGCCTTCGATCTGAACCTGACCGCGCTCAGCCTCCTGGCGTTGCTCTTCGGGATGTTCCTCATCTACAACACCATGACGTTCTCCGTTGTGCAGCGGCGCGACCTGATCGGTGCGCTGCGGGCCTTGGGAGTTACGCGTCGTGAGGTGTGGCGGCTCATGTTGACCGAGTCGTTGGCGGTGGGCATGGTGGGCTCGGCGTTGGGGGTGGGGTTGGGAACGCTCCTCGGTCGGGGGCTGGTGCGTCTGGTGACGCGGACCATCAACGATCTCTATGTGGTCGTCGCGGCCGATGGCCTGTCGGTGCCTCCCGCGCTCCTGCTCAAGGCGTCGCTGCTCGGGGTGCTGGCCACGCTGTTGGCCGCGTTGCCCCCGGTGCGCGAGGCGTCGTCGGCGACGCCTCGCATCGCAGTGCTGCGTTCCGAGTTGGAGGGGAGAGCAAGACGATTCGTCGGCCGGAGCGCCGGGGCTGGCATTGCGTGCCTGGCGCTGGGAGGCGCGCTGTTGCTGCCGCGCTGGGCCTCCCTCCTTCCGAGCTTTGCCGGGCTGTTCGGCGTCGTGATGGGCTTCGCGCTGGTGGCGCCCTGGGGTGCCACGCTCCTGGTGGAGGGATTGAAGCGGCCGCTGGCCTGGGCGGCTGGACCGATCGGTCGGCTGGCGGCCGGCGGTGTCACCGGCTCGCTGAGTCGCACCGCGCCCGCCATCGCGGCGCTGGTGGTTGCCGTATCCGTGACGGTGGGACTGGGCGTCATGATCGCGAGCTTTCGCGACACCGTGGCGCGCTGGTTGGACCAGACCCTGCAAGCAGACGTCTACATCTCTCCCCCGTCGCCCCTGGCCTCCCGTGCCCAGGGCGCCCTGGATCCTCGGTTCGTCGAGGCCGTGCGGGGCCTGGACGGGCTGGACGCGCTCTCCACCTATCGGGGTCTGGAGTTCGAGAGTGGATATGGGCCGACGAGGTTGGTGGCGCTGGATCTGGCCGTCCCCGGGGAGCGCGCGTTCCGATTCCAGGCGGGGGCGGCCAGCGACGCGTTCGCAGCGTTTCGACGCGGTGGCGCAGTGCTGATCTCCGAGCCCTTCGCCTACCGGCACAGGCTCTCCCGCGGCGATACCGTACGTTTGCCCACACCGGTCGGTGAGCGCGCTTTTCCCGTCGCCGGCGTCTTCTACGAGTATGGCTCGGAGCTCGGGACTGTGATGATGGCCCGTTCCACGTTCGACCGCTTCTGGGAGGACGAGCGCGTCACTTCCCTGGGCCTCTACGGCGCAGCGGGTATCCCCGTTGACGATCTGGTGGCGGGCGTCCGTGCGTTGGCCGGGGCGGACGGGGCAGTGGTGCGCAGCAACCGCACCTTGCGCGAGGCTTCGCTCGAGGTGTTCGATCGCACGTTCGCCGTCACTGCAGTGCTGCGGCTGCTGGCGCTGGCGGTTGCCTTCATCGGCGTGCTCGGCGCGCTACTCGCCCTTGAGCTGGAACGCGCTCGCGAGCACGCGGTCCTGCGGGCGCAGGGCGTGACACCTGGTGGGCTTTGGGGCCTGGTGACCCTGGAGACAGCGCTGGTGGGAATGGTCGCCGGCATCTTGGCCTTGCCCGCTGGCCTGACCCTGGCCCGCATCATGATCGACGTGATCAACAAGCGCTCGTTCGGATGGACACTGCAGACCTACGTTCCCGCCTCCGTGCTGGCGCAGGCGGTGGGGTTGGCGTTGGTGGGCGCACTGCTGGCCGGCGTCATCCCGTCGTGGCGCATGGCGCGTACCTCGCCCGCCGCAGCCCTCCGCAACGAATGAACACACGCGCTCTCGCCTGCGCGGCGCTCCTGCTGCCGGGTGCCTGCGGGCCGCAAGCCGAGAGGCAGACCCGCTCCTTGGACCCCGCGGCGAGCCTGGCCGGCGTCCCCGACAGCGGCTTTGCACGGGCCACCGAGCTACGACCCTTCGTGTTTCCCGAGGACCACGGTCCGCACCCCCAGTTCCGCACGGAGTGGTGGTATGTGACGGCGAATCTGGAGGGCGAGTCCGGCGCCGAATACGGCGTGCAGTTCACCGTGTTCCGCTCTGCATTGGCCCCACCCGGCGCAGTGGTGGCGTTGCCCGGTCCGACCTCACCATGGGAGACGCGGCAGGCCTACATGGCCCACTTCGCCGTAGGCGACGTCCAGGGCGCTCGCTTCTTCTCCTTCGAGCGGTTTGCGCGGGGAGCAGCGGGTATCGCGGGAGCGCGCTCGGAGCCTCAGTTCCGCGTGTGGGTCGACGCTTGGGAGATTCGCTCCCTGGAGGCCACGCGCGCGGGCGCGGAAGGTATCTTCCCGCTCCGGCTCGCCGCAGCGGACTCGACCGTGTCCGTGGACCTGGTGCTCGAAGCCGGTCGCGGGTTGGTCGCGCAGGGCGAGGGGGGGCTCAGCCCCAAGGGCGACGAGCCAGGCCAGGCGTCCTACTACTACTCGTTTCCGCGCATGCCGCTGAGCGGTCAGATCCGGACCGCGCGAGGTACGGAGGCGGTCACCGGCGTCGCGTGGATGGACCGTGAGTGGAGCACCAGCGTGCTCAGCGAAGACCAGGAAGGGTGGGACTGGTTCGCCCTTCACTTGCCCGACGGTCGTGACCTGATGCTTTTCGAGCTGCGCTCCCGTGTCGGGGCGCCGCGCGTCGACGGGACCCTGGTTGGCCCGGACGGAACGGCCCGGCGTGTGGACTCGGGCCAGGTCGCGGTCGAGGTCCTGGACCGTTGGACCAGTGCGGTGGACGGCTCCATCTACCCGTCAGGATGGCGCATCCGCCTCGCGGAGGAGGATGTGGACGTGACCGTGATTCCCCTCCTCGACGATCAGGAGCTGGTTCACACCTTCCGCTACTGGGAAGGAGCGGTGCGGGTCACGGACGGCGCCGGGTCGGAGGGGCGCGGCTACGTCGAGCTCACGGGGTACGCGGGCCGCGCGCTCCAGCGCTGACCACGGAGCCCACGATCGCACGAAGGGCGCGCACGCCCTCGACAAGCCGCGGTCCGGGGCGGCCCAGATAGGCCTCGGGGATGCAGTGGACCTGCCCCTGCACGACCGCGGGGACCGCCCTGAAGACCGGATTCGCCTTCACGACCTCGGGGCGGTACTTGGCGGGCTCCACCCCGCACCAGGACAGCACGATGGCGTCGGGGGCCTGGCGTGCCACCTCCTCGTCCGTCATCGGCCGACTCTTGAGATCCTCGTCGTCCAGCACGCCCTGTCCGCCCGCAGCGTGAAGGATGTCCGTGGCCCAGCTCTCTCGCCCGGGAGCGATGACGGGTTTGGGCCACCACTGGACGAGCACCCGAGGGGCGTCGGCGGCGGGCGTCGGCACCGGTCCGATCTCGTCCTGCATGCGTCGAACCACCGCCTCCCCGCGACGGGGAACGTCCAGCGCGGCGGCGATGTCGCGGATGTCGCGGTAGACGTCGTCCAGCGACTCGGGGTCGGGTGCCAGGAAGGGCACGCCGGCGGCCTCCAGTCCTTCGATCACGGTCTCGTGCCCGGGCACGGTGAGCGTAGCCAGCACGAGGTCGGGTTGAAGCCGACACACGGCTCCGATGTCGATCTCGAGGTCCTGGCCCAGGCGGGGGAGGCCGGAGACCACGTCGGGCGGGAAGTCGGAGTTGGAGTCGACGCCGACGAGACGATCCAGGCAGCCGAGCGCCCACAGGATCTCTGTATTGGAGCAGGCCAGGGAGACGATGCGCATGGGCGCGATGGTTCGAACGGGCACGTGAGGCCGGTCGTCGTGTACCGGTGCCACAAGGCGTACCGAGGCGACGCCTGGATGATCCATGTGAGGGGAGAGAGTCGTGGTCCGCACACCTTCGACCATGGTGCCGCTGGGACGGCCAGCGCCCGACTTCGCACTTCCCGACGTCCGCGGCCGCACGGTCTCGTTGGCGGACTTCGAAGCGGCGCCGGCGCTGTTGGTCGCGTTCTGGTGCAATCACTGTCCCTTCGTGAAGCATCTGCGGGACGCGTTCGTGCGCTTTGCCGCCGAGTACGGGCCCAAGGGACTCGCGGTCGTGGCCATCAACAGCAACGACACAGAGGCGGTGCCGGCCGATGCGCCCGATCGGATGGCAGAGGAGGCGCGAGCGCACGGCTTCGGTTTTCCCTACCTGTTCGACGCGACACAGGCGGTGGCCAAGGCCTTTCAGGCAGCGTGCACACCTGACTTCTTCCTCTTCGACGGCGAGCGACGTCTCGTCTATCGCGGACAGTTCGACGACAGCAGACCGAGCCTCGACCTGCCGGTCACGGGGGTCGACCTCAGGGTCGCCGTGGACGCGGTCCTCGACGGGCGGACTCCTGCTGCCGAGCAGCGCCCTTCGCTCGGATGCAACATCAAGTGGAAGCCAGGTGAGGCGCCGAGCTGGTTCGGCGTCTGAGCTTCGGGGGTTCGCGGTCGGGGGCCCTCCGCCTTGGGGCAGGCTTCGGTAGACGCGGATACCCTGGGCGGCCTCCTGCGGGAGGCTTGTCATGACGCCTGCAGTGTCCTACCTATGCCCTTTCCGGCCCGGCGTGCCCCTGGCCGCCCAGGCCTCACCCCCTTTCGGAGCCTTGGAATGAAGCTCGCTTTCAAGCTCGTGGGAGCGTTGCTCCTGCTCGTGGTGTTGATCGCTGCAGGAGCCATCGGCCTCGGTACGACCCGCTTCCAGGCGTCCATCGGAGCGCCGTCACATACGCCTGCCACGAGCGCCGACTCCGCAGGGGTCGCCGAAGGACGTCGCCTGGTGCAGGCGTATGCCTGCCGGGAGTGCCACGGGAGCGATCTGGCGGGGACGGATTTCATCGTCGGGATGCCCTTCATGGACCTGCCCGCTCCGAACTTGACTGGTGGAACGTTCACGCCCGAGCAGCTGGAGCGGGCCATCCGGCATGGCATCGGGGCGGACGGGCGTCCGCTGGTGGTGATGCCGTCGCGCGCCTTCGCCCATCTCTCCGATGAGGAGATCGATGCGATCACTTCGTACCTGGTCAGTGTGCCCCGCCAGGAGCGCACCCTGATCGAACGCAGCATCGGGCCGATCGGGCGTGTGGTGGCGGCCACTGCCGCGGACAAGCTGTTCGAGTATCGGGGCATCGACCAGGAGGTCGCGCACCCCGCTTCGCCCCCGTCGGCGGAGTTCGGTGCGTACCTGGTCCAGCTCTGTGCGTTCTGTCACGGGCCCGACCTGGGCGGAAAGGTGGTCGAGACCGGCCCCGCACCGCACTGGGCGCCCAACCTGACGCCCGATCCCGCCACCGGGCTCGGTCAGTGGTCCTTGGATCAGTTCCGTACCGCGTTCCAAGGGGGTACGCGCCCGGACGGCCGGAGCCTCGACTCGCAGCTCATGCCCTGGACGGCGTTCGGCGCGTTCAATGAGCGCGAGAGCGAGGCCATGTGGAACTACCTGCGCTCGCTCGCGCCCGTGGAGCGTCCGGTTCCGTCGGAGTTCTGAGGGCCGCCGCCCACACGCCTCTGGCGGGTGGACCGACGCGAGCGGCGTCGGCCGGCCGCTGGAAACGAACGAGGCGCCGTCGGCCGATGCCGACGGCGCCTCTGACTGCCCCACCCGGCGCGATCACCACGCCGTCGGAACAGACGTGATCGTTAGCTCTCGTGCGGAGCGGCGATCACTTGCCCGTGCCGGATGTGGGCAGTGTACATGGACTAGACAAGGGATCACCTCCTTATTAAGGGGAAACATCGGGCCGAACACCAGCGGGCTTGCCTGACCCGCGGTCCGCGGAGCCGAGCCACTGAGGCCCTGTTCCTGCGACCCAGATCCGTAGAGGATCACCGCGAAGCTACGGTCCGGACCCGGTGGAGGCAACGTTCCGTGGAACGTTTCCTGCGCCCGCGCGCTTCGAGTCAGGAACGCTCGGGCCCGCGTCGCAGCGGCCGAAAGGGCCCGCCACAACGGGAGTCTCTCCCCAGGTGGGCGGGCGGCCCGCAGGGTGCTGGAGTCGAGAGTGGGGCGCGCGGTGTGCGACCCGGTCGAGTGACGTTGGAGTGAGGATGCCAAGGTGACATTGGGTCGGGCCCTGATCGGGCTCGTGGTGGCGGTGCTGCTGGCCGGCTCGGTGCCCGTGGGGCTGGCACTCGACCATCGCCTCGCGGCCGCGCTCGAGGAGAAGGCCGCGGAGGATCTCTCGCTGGCACCGCGGGTGCTGGCCGATCGCTTCGACGCCTCCGCGAGCATGCAGATGATGCACGCCAAGGATGTCGCACAGTCCCCGGCCGTGATCGAGGCGCTACTCAAAGACGATGCCGAGGCCGCCCGCGCAGCGGTTGAGGAGGCCCCGCGGGGCCTCCTGGAGACGCCGGTGCTGGTCGACGCCCAGGGTGTGAGCCGAATGGGTCCCCGCCCCAGCGACGCGCTGCTGGAGGCGACGCGCAGCGGGGCCATGCCGGTGGTGCTGTTGGCGGAGGAAGGTGTCGTGCGCGTGCTGGCCATCGCGCCGATCGAGTCCGACGGCCGTTGGCTGGGCGCGGCCGGAGTCGTCAGCGCCCTTGACGATACCGAAGCGGCCACCCTGGCTGGCCTGACCCGCTCCGATGTCGTGGTGCTCGGGCCTCGGGATGTCCCTGTGGCCAGTACGCTGTCGGGGGAAGCTCTGTCCGCCCTGGTTGCAGCGGCGCGTGATCTTCCCGACAGTCAGGCCACGCGGGTCGTGGCGGCGGGCCGGCGTTGGCTGGCCGCGCGCGGGACCCTCAGCGAAGGCACCGCGTCCATCCTCTTCGCGCGCGATCTCGACCGTGAGCTGGCCGTGGTGCCGGACCTGCGTCGGGTGGCGTTGGTCAGCATGGGTCTGGCCTTGGGCTTCGCGTTGCTGCTGGGAACCCTGGTGGCCGGCCGGCTCGCCCGACCGGTGCGCGCCCTCGCTACGGCTGCGGACCGTTTCGCCGCGGGGGACCTGGGTGCGCCCCTGGAGCGCTCCGGCGTGAGCGAGGTGCTGCACGTCGCTGATGCCTTCGACGTCATGCGGCAGCGCCTGGCGGCCCGCATGCGGGAGCTGGAGGAGGCGAACCACGCTCTGGAGGATCGGCAGGAGCGACTGGCGCTTCTGCAGTCGGAGGTCCTCCAGCGCGACCGGCTCTCCGCCGCCGGCCGGCTGCTCACGCAACTTGCGCACGAGATCCGGAACCCGGTGGCTTCGGTGCGGAACTGTCTCGAGCTCCTGCGGCGGCGTGTGCGGGACGACGCGGAGGCACGCGAAGTGGCGGACCTGGCCATCGACGAGCTCCTGCGCATGCACGAGCTGGCGGAGCAGATGATGGACTTGAACCGCCCCCGCGGTCTGGGAGCCACCGAGTGCGACCCGATGGAAGTGGCTCGGCAGGTGGCGGCGCTCGCACAGGTCGGTGCCGACGACGCGCTCCAGATCCGCCTCGAAGGGAGCACACGCGCCCGCGCTGCCATCGCGCCCGAAGCGCTCAAGCAGGTCCTGGTCAACCTGGTGCAGAACGGTCGGGAGGCGATGGGGGAGGGCGGAGTGCTGGACGTGCGCATCGAGGAGCGTGGAGACCGCATCCTGATCACGGTGCTGGATACGGGTCCGGGGATCGACGAGACCGAGCTTCCCCGCATCTTCGACCCCTTCTTCACCACCAAGACCAGCGTACAGGGCGTGGGCCTGGGGCTCTTCACGGCGGAGGGCCTCGTGCGCGGCGCCGGGGGCCGACTCACGGCGGCCAACCGCGATGACGCGCACGGCGCGCGTTTCGAGATCGAGCTGCAAGCGGTGCCGGCCACGGTGGCGGCTTCGTGAGCGCGGGACGCCTCCTCCTGGTCGATGACGATCGCGCCTTCCGGATCTCGACGGCCGCCCTCCTTCGCGAAGAGGGCTACGAGGTCGTGGGCGCGGCGACGGGCGCGGAGGGGGTGGAGGCGCTCAAGGCCGGGCGCTTCGATCTGTTGTTGCTCGACCTGCGCATGCCCGGGCTCGACGGTATCCGCATCGTGGAGGCACTGCGCACCTGGGGTGAAGGCATTCCTATTCTCATGATCAGCGGATACGGGACGGTCGAGGCGGCCGTCGAAGCCCTGCACGCGGGGGCCGACGACTTCCTCACCAAGCCCGTGGAGCCCGACGTGCTGAGTGCACGCGTGGCCCAGCTTCTGGAGCGACGTCCCGGGACGGCCTCGGGGGCCGAGGCGGAGCGGCCGCTGGTCGGGCGCTCTCCAGCGATCGCCGAGGTGCTACGGCAGATCGAGCAGGTCGCGCCCACGGAAGCCACGGTGTTGGTGACGGGCGAGACCGGCACCGGCAAGGAGTTGGTGGCGCGGGCCATCCACGCGGCGTCCGTGCGTCGGAGTGGTGCGTTCATCGCGGTCAACTGTGCGGCGCTGGCCGAGGGCGTGCTGGAATCCGAACTGTTCGGTCACGTGCGCGGCGCATTCACCGGTGCGGTGAAGGACAAGGTCGGGCTGTTCCAGGCCGCGGACCGAGGCACGCTGCTTCTCGACGAGATCGGCGATGTGAGTCCGGGCCTGCAACAGCGCCTGCTGCGGGTGCTCCAGGAACGGGAGGTGACGCGGGTCGGCGACGTGCGGCCGCAGCGCGTGGACGTCCGGGTCGTGGCTGCCACCCGCCGGGATCTGCGGGAGGAGATGGAGGCCGGACGCTTCCGTGACGATCTCTTCTATCGGTTGAACGTGTTCCGCATCGCGCTACCGCCTCTGCGTGAGCGGGCCGAGGATGTGCCCCTGCTGGCCGAACACCGATTGAGCGAACTCTCGGCTCTGGCAGGACGCGCTCGGCCGGCCGGAGAGGCGCTGCTGTCGCCGCTGGCGATGCGCATGCTGCGCGCCTATCACTGGCCGGGCAATGTGCGCGAGCTCTTCTCCGCGATCGAGAGCGCCTGGATCCGCTCGGGTGGAGCGCGCATCGAGGGCCAGCACCTCCCCGAAGAGGTGCGGGAAGCGGCGGGTGGTGCACCGGGTTCGCTGGGCCGCTACCGCGCACCCGAGACCCAGCCGGACGAGCGCGAAGCGATCCGCCGGGCCCTGGCCGAAGCGGACGGCGTGCGTGCCAAGGCAGCCGAGCTGCTGGGCATGGGCCGCACCACCCTGTGGCGGAAGATGAAGGAGCTGGGCCTCGAGGAGGCGGAGTAGCGTGCCTCCTCCGACGCGCTATCATCTCGCATGGTCTCGCTCGTTCTCGCACTGTCGCTGAGTCTGGCGCACCGCCAGCTGGAGCTACCGCACACTCCGCTTCCCGTCGCAGCGCTCGTGCGGGCGGACTCCGTCGTTCGGGATTGGGTGGGGCAAGGGCCTGTTCCAGGTGCCGTGCTGCTGGTCGAGCAGGACGGCCGCGTGCTCCTGCAACGTGCCTACGGCGTGGCGCGGTCCTTGGAGTACGATGCGGGGGAGTACGGAGCAGCGGCGGCGGGGGTTCGGCGTGGCAACGCCCTTCGCCACCTCGCGGAGCCGATGCCGATGACTGTCGCCACTCGCTTCGATCTGGCGTCCGTGACGAAGGTGATGGCCACGACCTTCGCCGTGATGATCCTCGTGGACGAAGGCACGCTCGACCTGGAGCGGCCGGTCGTGACCTGGCTGCCCGACTTCAGGGGGGAGGGTCGCGAGCGGATCACCGTCGAGCATCTGTTGACCCATCGCTCCGGGTTGCCGCAGTGGCTTCCCGTCTACTACCACGCTTCCGACCCGGAGGGTGCCTGGGCCTTCGTGCGTGGCGTGCCGCTGGCATGGGCGGTGGGCGAAGGGCGCCACTACTCGGACCTGGGGTTCATGGTCCTGGGCAGACTCGTCGAGCAGGTGAGTGGCCAGCCCCTGGACGCTTTCCTGCGCGAGCGGCTGGCCCGTCCATTGGGGTTGAGGTCGACCGGGTTCCGGCCGCGCGGCACGTCGGCGGAGGCGGGCGTGGCATCGACGTCGCATGGGAACCCCTACGAGCATCGCATGGTGCACGACTCCACCTTCGGGTATCGCATCGAGGGAGACCCCGACGCGTGGGACGACTGGAGAACGTACACACTGACCGGAGAAGTGAACGACGGAAACGCCTGGCATGCCTGGGGCGGCGTCGCCGGTCACGCCGGGTTGTTCTCCACCGCCGCGGATCTGGGTTCTCTGCTGCAGCTCCTGCTCGATGGCGGGCTACGTCGCGGCCGTCGCCTGATCTCGCAGGCCACCGTGCGCCGCTTCCTCGACCCGATCGTCGATGGCCAGGCGCTCGGATGGCAGGTGCCCGCGTATGCTCCGGCCGGCAGTTTCACGCACAGCGGATTCACTGGAACCTGGGTGTTGGGGGTGCCGGAGCGCGGGCTCGGCGTGGTTCTCCTCACCAATCGACAGCATGGAGGAGTGACCGCAGAGGGCGTCTACCCGGACGTTGGACCCCTGCAGAGGTCGGTCGCCGACGCGTTGCTGGCCGGCGGGCGCTGAGCGGAGCCGCGCAGAGGCCCGACGGGCGGGGTCAGTGCCGCGCGGCCCGCCGGTAGGCCCAGCGAATCAGGATGGCGCTGAACAGGAACGCCAAGGCGATCCAGAGTGCGCCCCAGGCCATGGTGGGCACCCCGGTGAGCTCCGCCAGCATATGCGCATCGGACGGCGCTCCCGGCCGGTCGATCACATCGCTCTTGATGTCGAGGATGGCGTAGAGACAGCTGGTGAGCCCCAGCGTCGTCAGGGCGATGCGACTGGCCAGCGCCGGCAGGAAACGGGCGACGGCCAGCAGGGCGAACCCGGCCGCCAGGCCGTAGACGACGCCGAACGTGGAACGGATCAGGAGTGCGGTCGCACCCAGGACCACCAAGGCGACCCCTCCGAGCGCGGGTCGAAGGCCTCGCTTCAACTCCAGGCCCGCCATCAGCAAGAGCCCTCCCAGAAGGAGGCTCCCCAGATAGCCGGCCGAAAGGATGAGGAAGCGGGAGCCCCCGGCCGAGACGGTGGCCCCTCCTTGGAGCGCATCCAGCGTGATGTGCCGTACGCTCCCTCCGGTCGCGACGGTCGCCAGGGCGTGGCTGAGCTCGTGCAACAGGACGACGAAGATCTTCACCGGGTAGATGACCGGTGACTCCCAGAACATCCAGATCAGTCCGAAATAGACGGCGAAGGCCGCAACGAACCCCAGGGCACCCGACCGCTTCACGGGTGCCCTCCGGAGGGGCCCGTGGCCGGGCAGCCGGATGGTCTGGGCGGAGGGTGTGCCGATCTGGACATACCGGGTCCTACGCGCCCGGCCCCGGGTCGGTTTCGGCAGGGAGGCTCCGCGCGCTGTGCCCCAGCCACCCGGCCCCGGCTCACGCCTCGCTCCCCCAGGTCACCGGGTGGGCGCTCCTGAGCAGCGCCGAAAACCGTCCGACCTCGCGCCGCGCGATCTCGGCACTCTGGCCGGTCGCCCCGAGCGCAGCCAGCGCGGCCGCCTTCAGCGCCTCCGGCTCCCGCACTTGTGGGAGCTTGAAGATCGTGGCCCACCCCTCCAGCGCCCGCCGCGCCTCCACCACCGGGGCCGGCTCCCCGCCAGGCGTGCCCAGGGTCCTTCGGGCCGCTTCGTCCGCCATGAAGCGAAGGCGGGCGCCCTCGCGCAGGGCGGCGCGAACGGCGTCGGGGTCGAGTGCGGCGGGGGCCGGCGCATCGGGCTCGGCGCTCCTGGCCAGGAGGTAGGAGCGTAGCTCCGCGACGGTGAAGACGTCCTGGTTCCAGTGGGCCAACGCGGTCTCCGGCTCTGCCGCCGACCAGTCGGCCAGCGCCTCCTCTTCCACCTCGATCTCGGCCGCCAGGCGCGCCACCCAGGCCTCGGCCGAGTCCGAAGGGAGCCCGGAGGCGATGCGCACCACCGCCCGGTCGCGGGCTTCCGCGAAAGGGACGATGCGGCGGGCCTCCAGCTTCAGCACATGGAAGCCGTATTCGGTCTCCACCACCGGGCTGATCCCCCCGGGGGCGAGGGAGCGGGCGGCCTGCCAGAACTCCGCGACCCAGTCGCCCTCCCGTCCTGGCCGCAGCAGTCCTCCGCGGTCGGCGGCGCCAGGCTCCTCGGACAGCTCTGCGGCAAGCCCGGCGAAGTCCTCTCCGGCGCGGGCTCGCTGCAGCGCCGCCTCTGCCTGGGCCCGTGCGGGCGCGCGCTCGTCGGGGGGCAGGCGCCGGTCGGACAGGAAGACCACGTGGCGGACTTCCAGCTCGAGCTCCGGATCGACGAGGTACAGCTCGCGGAGCGCGGTCTCACCCAGGGAGCGCGCTCCCACCACGAGTTCGGCTTCGAGGCGGGAGGCGGCTGCGCGCCGGGCGGCCCACGTCCGCACCGGCCCCAGGGACGGCGGGTCTGCCTCCAGCCGGTCGAGGGCCAGGGCGCTGATGTCGGCGAGGATTTCGCGGCGGGAGCGCGTCAGACCCAGCAACTCGCCTTCGGAGTAGCTGAGCTCACCGACGATCAGGGCGGGCGGATCCTCGCCTCCACAACCGGAGAGCAGGAGGAGTAGCGACAGGGTGCTGCGCCACGGGCGGCGGGGAGAGCGGTCGGCTGGGCTCATGGGCCTATGCTCGCCGGACCACTCGCGCGAGGACAAGGGGTGGAAAAGGATTTGGGGAGCCGCAGCACCCCCGCACTGCGGACTCCCCTCCATCCTCGCGAGGAGAGATGGGATCGCGCGCCCGAAGGCGGAGGCCCCGTCCTGGCGACCCCGGGTCCCGTACTGGCGACCCCGCTCACGGTGCCTATAGACCACCCCTGGATGGGAAAGTCACATGGGCGCCCGGTTGCCCCAGGCCCGCCCGAGGCGCAGACTGCTCGGTTCCGCCACGGAAGGGATCCTAGTCGCCCGCCAGCCGGGTGCAGGCCCCAGGTCGTCGACACAACGCATAGGACTCGAGCATGAGTGAGAAGTCGGAGAGGGTCGGGCGCAGAGCGTTCCTGGAGAAGGCCGGGTCGGCCGCGGTGGGCGGCGGGCTTCTGGCCGCCTGCGGGGCCGGGGAGAGTGGAGAAGGCGGCGCCCCCGCCGTGCAGACGAGTCCTCGAGTCCAGTGGCGCATGGCGTCGGCGTTCCCCCGTGGGCTGGACGCGATCTTCGGGGCCGCGGAGCGCTTGGCCGCGGAGGTGGAACGGATGTCCGGTGGGCGCTTCACCATCCGGGTCTATCCGGCCGGGGAGCTGGTTCCGGCCCTCGAGGTCATGGACGCGGTGCAGAACGGTTCTGTCCAATGCGGCCACGCGCCGAGCTACTACTTCCAGGGGAAGAACCCCGTCCTGTCGTTCGACACCTGCGTGCCGTTTGGTCTCACTCCCCGGCAGCAGCTCGCCTGGCTGTTACAGGGCGGCGGGATGGAGTTGATGCGTCCGCTGTTCTCCGATTTCGGCATCATCAACTTCGTGGCCGGGAACACGAGTTGTCAGATGGGGGGCTGGTTCCGCCGCGAGATCAACACCGTCGGCGATCTCAACGGCCTCAAGATGCGGATTCCTGGCCTCGGCGGCGAAGTGCTGAGCCGACTGGGGACGACGGTGCAGGTGCTGGCGGCGGGCGACATCTTCCCGGCACTGGAGCGCGGCGCCATCGACGCCACCGAGTGGGTGGGCCCCTATGACGACGAGAAGCTCGGGCTCCAGGATGCTGCCACCTACTACTACTACCCCGGTTGGTGGGAGCCCGGCCCCTCGATGACGGCGCTCGTGAATCAACAGGCGTGGGACCAGTTGCCCTCGGAGTATCAGGCCATCTTCGAGAACGCGTGCTACACGGCCACCGCGCAGATGCTGAACACCTTCGATGCGCGCAATCCGGAGGCGCTACGCCGGTTGGTTGCCGGTGGTACGCAACTGCGCCGCTTCTCCACCGAGATTCTGACAGCGGCGCAGAGCGCCACCAACGAGATGTTGGAGGAGGCTGCGTCCGCGGACGCGACCTACCGCAGGGTCTACGACCAGTGGAAGACCTTCCGGGATTCTTCCTTCGGTTGGTTCAGCACCAACGAGAAGGCCTACCAGGACTTCATCTACTCGAATCTGTAGGCTGCCGGTAGCGCCATGGACCCGAACGAGCGCTTTACGGACGACGAGATCCGGCTGATCCTGGCGCGCGCGGCGGAGCGGCAGGAGCAAACGGGCCACGGTCGCGCCCTGGCTCGCACCGGTTTGACGCTGTCTGATCTCGAGGCGGTGGCGTCCGAGGCCGGGATCGATCCGGAGCACGTTACGGCGGCCGCTCGCGAACTGCAGTTGCGGAGGGAGCAGGGTCTCCCGGCGCCGGTGTCGAGCAATCCCGACGAGCTGGCGCACGTCCGCGTCTTTTCGGGGCCGGTCGATGACGAGCTCTGGGGGCACATCGTCGGCGAGCTGCGCTCCACATTTGGCGTTGCCGGCGCTACCTCCCAGTTCGGTCGGATTCGAGAATGGGCCACCACCACGGACAAGAACGACAGCGGGGGACGGCCGGCCATCCGGGTTCGGGTGGAGCCCGACGGGGAGGGCACTTCCATTACAATCCGCCAGAGCTTGAAGTCGATGCGTCAGCTGCCAACGGTGCTCGGCGGCATCTTCGGTGGATTCGCGGTCGTGTTCGCGGTCCTCATCGGCCTGGGTGCCTTCGAGCCCGGCGCTGCCGTGCTACCCGCGGTGTTCGGAGGCGCGAGCATCCTTTCCTGGATCGGGGCGCGCCTGGCCTACCGCGGTACGCTCGCCAAGTCCGAAGACCAGTTCCGCAGAGTCCTGGACGCGGCGGAGCTGGTCGCCCTCAAATCGGGACCCGCCCCTACTGAATGAGCCCGGTGACCAAGCCGGGGAACAGGATGATCAGCAGCAGTCCGATCACCTGGATCCCGATGAACGGGATCACGGAGCGGTAGAGGTCGCGCGTCGTCACCTCGGGAGGGGCCACCCCGCGTAGGTAGAAGAGCGCGAACCCGAACGGCGGCGTCAGGAACGACGTCTGCAGGTTCATCCCGATCATCACCCCGAACCACACCAGGTCGATGCCCAGGAGCTGTGCGGCCGGCGCGACCAGTGGGATGATGATGAAGGCGATCTCGAAGAAGTCGAGGAAGAAGCCGAGCAGGAAGATCACCAAGTTGGCGATGATGAGCAGGCCCACCTTCCCGCCGGGCAGGTTCGTGAGCATCTCTTCGATCCAGAGATCTCCGTTGAGCCCCCGGAAGACCAGCGCAAAGAGCGTGGAGCCGATCAACAGGAAGATCACCATCACCGTCAGGAGCGCGGTCTCGCGGGCGCTGTCCCAAAGGACCTTTCGACTCAGGCGCTTGCGTCCCGCAGCCAACAGGATGGCGCCGACGCTGCCCAGCGCTCCCGCTTCGGTAGGAGTGGCGATGCCGAGGAAGATGCTTCCCAGCACCACCAGGATCAGTGCGAGGGGCGGGAACAGCACCGTGACGACGTCCCTGGCGAGACGGGCTCCACCCTTGGGCCGCATCTCCTCGGGAAGCGCTGGGGCCGCTGCGGGCTTGACGATGGCGATGACCACGACGTAGAGCGCATACAGACCGGCCAGGGTCAACCCGGGAATCAGGCCGCCGAGAAAGAGGTCGCCCACCGAGACGCCCAGCTGGTCGGCCAGGACCACCAGCACGATCGACGGCGGGATGATCTGGCCCAGCGTTCCGGAAGCCAGAATGACCCCGGCGGACAGCTTCTTGTCGTAGCCGTACTTGAGCATCACCGGCAGCGAGATGCTCCCCATGGCCACCACCGACGCACCGACCACGCCGGTTGCGGCGGCGAGCAGCGCTCCCACGATGACCACGCCGAGCGCCAGACCCCCGCGCAGCGCCCCGAACAGCCGGCCGATGGTGGTGAGCAGATCTTCCGCCAGCTTGGCCTTCTCCAGGATGAGCCCCATGAAGATGAAGTAGGGCACCGCCAGGAGCACGTAGTTCGACATGATGCCGAACACGCGTTGCGGCATGGCGTTGAAGAGGTGCCAATCGAAGTGGCCCATCTCCACGCCGATGGCCGCGAAGAGCAGCGAGGTGCCGCCCAGCGCGAACGCGACGGGATATCCCAGGAAGATGACCAGGAACACCGCCACGAACATGAGCGGTGCCAGCAACTCCATGCTCATTCAGCGGCCTCCGCTTCCCCGTCGGTCTGCTCCCCGCGCTGGGTGAACAGCTTGATCGCTTCGCTGAGACCTTGCAGCAGCAGCAGCACGAAGCAGAGCGGGATGATCGCTTTCAGAGGATAGCGTGGCAGCCCGCCCGGGTCGGGAGACATCTCGCGGGTCGTCCAGGAGTTCTGGACGTAGGCCAGGGATGTCCAGAGCACGAACACGGAGAAGGGGATGAGCAGGAGGAACGTGCCGATGAGGTTGACCCGTCGTTGGCCACGCCGAGTCAGCGCCGAGTAGAACACGTCCACGCGAACGTGGGAGTCCTTCCGAAGGGTCCAGCCCGCGCCCAGCAGGAAGATGAGGCTGAACAAGTACCACTGCAGCTCCAGGTAGACGTTGGAGCTGAGGTTGAGGCCGATGAAGCGACCGAGGTAGCGAACGATGGCGTTGTAGGAGCCGAACCCCACCATTCCCAGGATGAGGATCGTTGCCACGGCACCCCAGAGATCGGAGAACCGATCGATCGCCAGGGACAACAGCTTCAACGGCTTCATTGCATCTCCGGATCGGGGACGGCCCGAAAGTACGGAGGGGGGCGGTGGTTGGCGAGCCGCTCCAGCGGTAGCTTGGCGGCCATGCCGAGCAAAGGGGGAACGCCTTGAGGACCCTGCGCCGCCTGCTGGGCGCCGCCCTCGCGGTGTTGACCGTAGTGCCGTTGTTCCGCCTGCTGGCGGGTCGGCCAACGGGCCCCTGGGGTGAGGCGACGATCCGACAGGCGGAAACCAGCCTGGCGGTTGCCGGCTGGGGCATCGTGTTGGCCGTGCTCCTGGGGATCGTGGCCGCAACGGTTGCGCGCGGCCTGGCTCGCCGGCGGAGCGAGGCCCTGCACGTGTTCTTTCGGCGCTTCCGCGGCGCCGTGCTCGCGGTGCCGGGGCGGGGCCTCTTGATCGGTGCAGCGATCGTGGCCGCGTTGGCGGCTGGCTGGGTCTCGCGCGTTCTGCTTCAGGGGTTGCTCACCAACATCGACGAGATGGCGATGTGGGTGCATGCGCGCTACTTCGCGGCGGGCAGCGTGGGCGGATGGGTGGGCAGCGGGGCGGCGCATTGGCTGATCCCCAACACGCTGCTTCTCGACGGGGTTTGGCTCTCGCAGTATCCGCCCGGTCACGTGGCACTTCTGGCTCTCGCGCACCGCCTGGGCGTGCCGCACCTGCTCGGACCGGCCCTGGCGGCGCTCATCGCGGGCGCATCCGCCGCCGCGTTCCTGCGGCTGCTTCCCGACAGGGCGCTGGTAGCGCGGGCCGCGGTGGTCGTTGTGGCGCTCTCGCCGATGCTGGCGGTCTTCGGCGCCGGGACGATGAGTCACCTCTCCGCGCTCGCCTTCGCGGCGGTGGCGGTGTGGGCGGCCCTGCGCGCGCGGGATGGCACCGCCTCGTGGGCCCTGCTCGCGGGAGCATCCGTGGGGCTCTCGGTACTGAGTCGTCCCTGGTCCGGGCTCACGCTCGCCGCCTTGCCGGTGTGGGTCTGGGTGGAGGCGCGTGCGCGCCTCCACCCTCCAGGGGTGGCACGCCGCGTTGCCCTGTGGGCTCTCGGTGGACTGCCTTTCGCCGTGACCCTCGCGTGGTACAATCACCGGCTCTTCGGCGCGGTGACACGCCTGGGCTACGAGGTGTCGTATGGAGCCGGTCACCGCTTGGGATTCCACGTAGATCCCTGGGGCTATCCCTATGGGCCTCTGGAGGCGCTCGGCTACACCTCGGCCGATCTGGTGGCGTTCGGGTTGCAGCTGATGGAGTCACCGATCCCGCTCACGGTGGTGGGCGCGCTTTTCCTGTTGCTGGCCTCGCGACTGACCTCGGGGGAGCGCGTGCTCGCTGCGTGGGCGCTGCTGCCATTGCTGGGCGCTTTCCTGTATTGGTTCCACCAACCGCGGATGCTGTTCGAGTCGATCCCAGGATGGGTGGGCCTGGGCGTGCTCGGTGCGGCGTGGTGGATGCGCGAAACGTCGGGGCGCCCACGGACCGTGGCGCTCGCGACCCTGGGCGCGAGTATTGTGCTGGGACTGTTCGTCTTCGCACCGCAGCGCGTGGCCCGCTACCAATGGAGCGCGGAGACGCTGGCGCGGATCCGCGTCCCCGAGTTCCCCGACTCGCGACCCGCGCTGGTCTTCGTGCACGCGAGTTGGAACGAGCGCTTGAGCGCGCGTCTGCAAGCAGCGGGAATGCGGGCGGACTCCCTGAATCCGGTCCTGCGTCGCAACGACGCCTGTGATGTCGAGACCCATGCGGGCGCTCGGGAAGCGGGACAGCCCTCGCCCAGACCACTGGATCGATCCGTCGCGCCCGGGGGACCGCCCACGCTGGAGCGCGTGGAGACGGGACCCTCCCTCGGGGCCTTGGTGGATCGCACTCGAGCCTGGACGCCGGAGTGCGTGCGGAATGCCCGGGCGGACCGCTTCGGAGCGGTTGCCTTGGCACCCCTGCTGTGGCAGGGGGATCTGCCGGGCCTGGGCGAGGAGCGAGGCGTGATGTTCGCGCGTGACCTGGGGCCGGAGGGGAACGCTGCGCTCCTCGCGGGTCACCCGGGACGCGTCGCCTACGTCTTCGCGCCCGTCGAGGCCGGAGGCCCCCCCGTGCTGTCAGGCTACGCGGCGGGGATGGACCTCCTGTGGGGTGCACCTGCGGAGGCGCCGCGCCCCTGAGCGCAACGCGAGGCGTGGGACCTTGACCCGCATCTATATATTTCCAATAATGAAAGATATGAACGAACTCGAAGCCGCCGTTCTGGCGGCGGTGTCCCAGCTGGAACCCGATGCCTACGGCGTGTTGGTGCGCGAGCGCGTCGGGGAGATGCTACACGCGGAGGCGCCGAGCACGGGTTCGGTCCATCGCGCGTTGACGAAGCTCGCGCGCGCTCGCCTCCTCCGGGCCCAGATGGGTGAGCCCACCGCTGTGCGAGGAGGGCGCGCGAAGCGGCTCTATCAGGTCACCGCTGCCGGTCGAGCCGCGCTCGAAACGGAACGTCAGCGGGCCGTACGCCGGGCCGCGGCCCTCTCTCCGCGTTGGAGACCAGCATGAGTGGCATCGGCTGGCGAAGGTGGGTGGCCCTTCTGGTGCCGCGCGACGAGCTGGGAGAGGCGCTCCTGGGCGACTGGGAGGAGACCCGCGCCCTTTGGTTGGCGCGGCATGGGCGCCTCCGATCCGAACTCCTGTTTCTTGCAGATATACTGCGTTCTATACCGGGACTTCTGTGGTCCGCGTGTGCCGAGCGGGGTTGGAAGGCAGCACTGCGACGCTCGCTCCCTGCTGTATTCGCCGGGTGTGTCCTTGCGCTCGCGCCGCTGGGGGTCGGTGGTGCCTCGATCGCCCCTACGCTGCTGCGGCAGGTTGGAATCGGCGTCAGCGCGGCGTTCCTCGCGGTCGGTGCGGGCTGGGCCGCGTCGCGCGTGGCGGGGGCCGCTCCCCGGTTGCACGCTCTCGCCGCGGGAGCCTTGGCGGCCACGGCGGCCATGATCGCTGCCGCGCGGGGAGATGGAGGCGCGCTCCACGGAATCCCGGCTGCGCTTCTTCTGGGGACCTCGCTCGGGGGGGTCGTCCACGCGGCTCGGGCTCCACAGCGTGGGAGGGGCGAGGTCAGGATTCCCAGCGCGGTGCATGCTGCGGCGCTTACCGCGCTCCTCGTGGGCAGCACGCTGACGGGCTGCACTGCGACAGCCGAGTTGGACAGCGATCCCGTTCAACGGGTCTTCCTGTCGGGGGACGCGGATGACTGGGAGCCTTCGTTGGCTGTGGGACCCGAGGGTGGGGTGGTCGTTGTCGCCGGGCGACACGTTCCCGCCGGCGACCCTGGTCGGGGCCCGATGGGCGGTTCGGATATCGTCACCTGGTTCGCCCCGCGAGCGGACGGTGCCTTCCTTCAGGAGCGCGTGCTGAGCCCGGGAGGGGGTGACGAACGCATCGCTCTGACGATCGACGGGACCTTCCTCGCCACCTGGATCGCGGTGCAGTGGCGAGAGGACGGGACCATCGACCCGGAACGGAGCGGGCTCGAGCTGGCGCGCTCCACCGACCATGGGGAGGGTTGGTCACGCCAGATGGTGGCGAATGTCGCCAGCGGCGTGGCGGACAAGCCGGAGCTCGCCACTTCCCCAGATGGGGATACGATCCACATCGCCTTCATGGGACCAGGGACGCTGGATGTCGTCACCTCCGACGATGGTGGCGAGACCTGGTTGCGATCGGTGGCAGACTCCGGACGGGCAGGGCATTGGCCGTCCGGCATCGCACGCTCCGCGTCGGGTGCGCTTCATGTGGCCGATGTTCGCCAGCAGCCGAGCGAGAACGACTCTGTGCTGAGCGTTGCCGTGAGTCTGCTGCGCTCGAACGATGGCGGGCGATCGTTCACGATCCGACGCTTGACGGAGGCGACGCGCAGCGCGCGTCCCGACCGCTGCGTCCACGGTCCCGCCTGCCCGGTTCAGATCCCGTTCGCGAGTGTTGCTGTGGACCGGGAAGGCGGCGTCTTCGTGGCGTACACGAGCGGCCAGGCGGGGGCTCCCTACACACTCCACTGGCTTGCCAGCAGCGACGATGGCAACACGTGGAGCGAGGTCCAGATGCTACCGAGCGCGCCGCGCGCGGCAGGGGACGGTCCGGCCGACGTCTACTATCCCATGGTCGCGGCGGGACCCGCCGGCGAGCTCTATCTGGTGTGGTTCGATGACCGCGCCGGTCCCCTGGGAGTATTCGCCCGCCGCTCGATGGACCGGGGGCTGAGTTGGAGTGAAGCGGTGCGGCTCTCACCCTCAGAAGGACTCCGGGGCATCTACGGAGAGTACGGCGGCGCTGCTGTGGACGAGTCGGGGGTGCTCCACGTCACCTGGGCGGACGGGCAGGGCCATGTGGGGGCGCCTGGAGCGAGTGGCGGAACCTGGTACGCACGCTGGGACGGGCGGGCACCTGACGCAACGGGCCCGGACCGCGTACCCTAGGAGAACGGTCCTCCGCGAGGGACTGCTGCCCCGCTCAACGAAGGAGACATCCCATGCGCCCGCACCGCCTCGGGTCGACACTCGGCGTATTGGCCCTGCTCGTGCCCGGCGGCGTCCGGGCTCAGGGCCCTTCGCTGGCCGACCTGATGTCCACGCCCTTCCCCTCCGGCCTGGTGGCGTCTCCGGCCGGGGGGGCGTTCGCCTGGGTCCAGAACGATCGGGGGGTTCGCAACATCTGGGTGGCGGAAGCGCCCGACTACACGGGTCGGCAGCTGACGACCTACGCGCAGGACGATGGTCAGGAAGTGTCGGGCCTGACCTTCACGCCGGACGGCGGGACGTTGCTGTTCGTGCGCGGGGGCGCTCCCAACCGAGCGGGCGAGATCCCCAATCCCACCTCGGATCCGGAATGGCCCGAGCGTGGCATCCACGCGCTGGCGGTCTCGGGTGGTGAGCCGACCATTCTCGCCAAGGGAAGTGGCGCCGTCGTCTCGCCGAACGGTGAGGTGGTCGCGTACGTCGATCGCGGCCAGGTGTGGACGGTCCCGTTGACGGGTGGCGACGCCAAACAACTGCTACAGATCCGGGGCTCGGCCTCCTCCCTGCGCTTCTCCCCGGATGGAGGGCACCTGGCCCTGGTGAGCCGCCGGGGCGATCACTCCTTCGTGGGCGTGGTCACGCTCGACACGAGGGAGATCACCTACCTCGATCCGTCGGTCGATCAGGATGGCGACCCCACGTGGTCTCCCGACGGTACGCGTCTGGCGTTCACACGTTCGCCCAACGTCCGCGACGCCCTGCCCTTCGAGCCGCGGCGTACCGGTCACCCCTGGTCCATCCGCGTGCACGACGTCCGGAGTGGGCAGACCCAGGTGGCGTTCACGGCGGACCCTGGGTACGGAAGCGTCTTCCAGGGGCTTGCCTCTCCCGACCAGATCCTGTGGGCCGCCGGCGACGTGTTGGTCTTTCCCTGGGAGAAGAGCGGGTGGATCAATCTCTACGCCGTGCCGGCCGCCGGCGGTGTTGCGCGTGCGTTGGCCTCCGGCGACTTCGAGGTCGAGAACGCCACTTTGAGCCCGGACGGCAGCCAGGTGCTGGTTGCCTCCAACCGCGACGACATCGACCGGCGCCACCTGTGGCGCATCACTGTGGCGAGCGGCCGCGCCGAGGCGCTCACGTCGGGCAGTTCCATCGAGTGGGAGTCGGTGAGCGACGGGGAGCGGGTGGCGTTCCTGGCCTCGGGCCCGCGCACGCCTGCGCACGCGCGCATCCTGGAGGGAACTGGGTCTCGTGCGCTGGTGGGGGACGCGCTGGCGGGCTTCCCGTCCGAGCAATTGGTCGAGCCCGAGCAGGTCGCCTTCCCGGCGGCGGACGGGATGATGATCCACGCACAGCTGTTCCGCCCGCGCGACGTCCGGCCCGGTGAGCGGCGCCCGGCGGTGGTGTTCTTCCACGGCGGCTCCCGCCGCCAGATGCTGCTCGGCTTCCACTACCGGGACTACTACCACAATGCCTACGCGCTGAACCAGTTCCTGGTCGGGCAAGGGTACGTGGTGCTGGCGGTCAACTACCGGAGCGGCATCGGCTACGGTCTGGAGTTCCGGGAAGCCCTCGACTATGGGGCCCGCGGCGCGAGCGAGTTCAACGACGTCCTCGGCGCCGGGCTCTATCTGAGGGGGCGCGCAGACGTGGACCCGGCGCGCATCGGCCTGTGGGGCGGCTCCTATGGTGGCTATTTGACTGCGCTGGGTCTGGCGCGCGCCTCCGATCTGTTCGCGTCCGGCGTGGATCTGCACGGCGTGCACGACTGGAACGTCGTGGTCAAGAACTTCGTGCCCTCTTACAACGCCGAAGCGCGCGAGGAATGGTCGCGCCTGGCGTACGAGTCCTCGCCCATGGCACACCTGGACGGCTGGCGCTCGCCGGTCCTGGTCATCCACGGAGACGATGATCGCAACGTTCCGTTCAGCGAGAGCGTCGATCTCGTCGAATCGCTGCGGGATCGCGGCATCGAGGCGGAGCAGCTGATCTTTCCGGACGAGGTGCACGGCTTCCTGCTGCACAAGAACTGGCTGGCCGCCTACGAGGCCACCAGTCGCTTCCTGGACCGCACGCTGCGCAGCCGGCAGGTGTCCAGCCGCTGATCCGCCAGCGGGGCCTCGTTCCGCGCTGGATCGTCATCGGGTGACGGGGGGCAGGGCGCGGTGTGCCGCGCCCCGGTTCCCTACGTCACCCCTCGCACGCGCATACGTCACCGACCGGGCTCCACCGGCGCCACGATGCCGTGATCGTCTCCTTGCAGGCTTCACCTCCCCCATGCACAAGGAGACGGACCATGAGAATCGTCACGTTGATTCTCGCGTGCGCCGCATCGGCCACCTTCGCCGGTCCGCTGTATTCCCAACAGAACACGCGCCCGGCGGTGCCTGAAGACAAACGGGCCGTGCAGCTACCGAGACAGCAGCTGGCGGGGCCGCGCTTCGGCTTCACGGTGTTTACCGGTGATGTGGCGGACCAGCGCCAGGAGGCGGGCTACGAGAGCCTGATGACCCAGTTCGGCTGGCAGTTCGAGACGCAGATCGTCTCGCTGGAGAGCGCCAATCAGGCGCTGATGGAGTGGATCTTCCTGGTGGGCGGCCTGGAGCAGAACGAGACCAACCTCTCTTTGGCGTGGATTACCGGGTATCGCGTCGAGGGCGGGCTCGAGTTCGGCGTGGGTCCCAACTTCAGCGTGAATCCGAAGCACAACTCGAGCACCACCTCCATCCAGGTCGCGGCCGGCGCCACGCTTCCGTTCGGTGAGATGTATGTGCCGGTCAACTTCTCCGTGGGTGTGGCCAGAGGCGGTCCTCGCATGACCGCGCTGCTCGGCTGGATCGTGGGCTGATCCAGGTGGGGGGTGGGACGCGGTGTCCCGCCCCCCCGCGGCTCGGCTCTGGGAGCGCCCCGACACCGGGTGCGGCCGGAGCGGCTCGCGGGCATGTCCCTTGCCACGGGAGGCGGGAACTCCTGCCACGGTGGCCGCGCACGTGCAACGATCGCTTCTCCTCACGGAAGTCCTTGCAGCCCTCTCGTACGCGCTGGACCTGACGGAAGGCCAGCCCGAGGGCCATTCCATTCGTTCCTGCATCCTGGGGATCGAGATCGGCAGGGCGATCGGGCTGGACTTCGCGGACCAGTCGGCCCTCTTCTACGCGCTGCTGCTCAAGGACGCGGGGTGCTCCGCCAATGCGGCACCGGTGTCCGAGCTGTTCGGGTCGGACGATCACCCGGTCAAGCGCGACCTGAAGACCACCGATTGGTCGTCCTTCGTCGCCGCGGGGCGCTATGCCGTGCGGAACGCGGCTGTCGGCGGGTCCGCGTGGGTCAAGGTCAAACACATCGTGCGCATCGCGCTGGCCGGGCCGCCCGAGGCGAAGCAGCTCACCCGCATCCGCTGTGAGCGTGGCGCGGCCATCGTGCGCGACCTCGGCTTCCCGCAGGCGACCGCCGATGCGATCCGCCATCTGGACGAGCATTGGGACGGCAAAGGCCATCCGGACGGAGTGCGAGGGGCGGAGATCCCGCTGCTGGCTCGCATCTGCTGCCTTGCGCAGACACTGGACGTGTTCCTGGCCGATCGCGGAGTGACCGAGATGTTCGCCATGGTCCGCGATCGGCGCGGCACCTGGTTCGATCCGGGCCTGGCCGATCAGGTGCTGTTCTGGGAGGGCCGAGGGGATTGGTGGGAGAGCGTACGGCGCGCCGGGCGACCCGAAGATCTCGGAGGTCTGGAGCCCCGCGACCGGGTGCTGCAGATCGACGAGGACGGTCTGGATCGGGTGTCCGCGGTCTTCGCGGAGGTCATCGACGCCAAGACGCCCTTCACGGCCCGGCACTCCACGCGTGTCGCTCGCGTCGCCCGTGAGCTGTCGCTCGAGCTCGGCCTGTCCGCGTCGGAGGCCCGCCGCATCCATCGCGCGGGCCTGCTACACGACATCGGGAAGCTGGGAGTCTCCAACCGGATCCTCGACAAGCCGGGGAAGCTCACCGAGGAGGAGTTCGCCCAGGTCAAGCTGCACCCGCATCACACCCATCAGATCCTGGCGCGCGTCGACGCCTTCGGGGACGTGCTCGAGGCTGCGGCCAACCACCACGAACGGTTGGATGGCACCGGCTATCCGCGCGGATTGGACGGCAGTCGCCTCGACCTTCCCTGCCGCATCATGGCGGTGGCGGATGTATTCGAGGCATTGACGGCAGACCGACCCTACCGCGCGCCCATGCAGTTCGAGCAGGTGACCAAGATCCTACGCGGCATGTCTGGCAGTGCCCTGGACGGGGACGTCGTCGAGACCTTGATCCGCTGTGCAGCGGAACGCGAGGGCGCGCCCTGGCGTTGGGGTGCGGTGGACGCTCCGCACAGTCTAGTGGGCGTCCGCTAGGGGGGGGCGGGGGCCGGACGGGGTCTCTCCTTGCGGCCCGGCAAGGGCAGTGCCGCCGCTACCTCCGCGTATAGATCAACAGCACGCCCTCTCCGCTGCCGGTGCCGAAGCGGGCTCCGGCTTCCAGCGCCGGGATGAACTCGATGTCGGAGACGGCATTGGGGTCGAGTAGGTCCTCGAGCATCCACTCCGGATCCGAGATCTTGATGTTGTTCAGGTAGACGACCACCGGATTGCAGTCGGGAGAGCGACGGCGGCGGTTGGATTCGATGCAGAGAACGTAGCCACCATACGGGTGCCCCGGCCCACCGTAATTCACCCATCGCTGGGTGACGCGCAGTCCAGTGATCAGCGCGGCGGCGAGCAGTTGCCCGAAGTCGCGCACACCCCCTCGATTGAGGATCGAGTCCACCTGGGCCCGGGTGACGAGGTCAAGTCGGGTTCCGCGTGCCTCCGGCCGCCCCAGGAAGCTTGTGCGTTCTACGGTGACGGTGACGGGCGCCAGCTGGATCGCCTCCTCGGCGAGCTCGAGGCGGACGTGGACGGTCTCGGATCCCTGGAGCAGGATGCTGTCACCATGGATGCCATAGGCCAGGTGGCGTGCCTCCAGATACACCGTGCCCGGCCGCACGGCCGTGAAGCTGAACCGACCCTGTGCGTCCGTGATCGCGCTGCGCGCGTCGCTCATGACGACCTCGACGTCGGGAAGCGGCCTCCCGCTTCCGTAGGCCACCACCGTGCCCTGTAGGGTGAGCGGATCGGCCAGGCCCAACACCAGGTCGGCCCGCAGGATGGGCTCCTGAGATGGTGACACCTCGATCGGGGCGCTCGCGCGCCCCAGCCCCTCCGCACGGAGCGTCCACGACGTCGAGGTCGTGAGTCCGCAGGCGACGTACCACCCATCTGTCAGCATACGCGCACGGACCGCTGCCTTCGGTTCGGGCACCGGTGCTGCCACGACTGTGGCGCCGCCGAGCGGCACGCCGGTGAGGTCGTCCCTCACCTGGCCCACCAGGGTGAACGTCCCGCCCGTTCGGGGGTCGGGGCAGCGCGCGGCGGCCAGTGTCCCACGCGAGGGGATGGCCAGATCTCCGAAGCCGGTTGCGCCCAGGCGGACGTCGACCGCCACGGAAGGCAACTCCACCTGCAATGAGTCCAGACGTGGGTGGGCCAGCCGCAACCGGTAGCGTCCGGGCGGCACTCCCTCCAGCGCATAGGTGCCCGCCGAATCGGTGACGGCGAAGTCGTCGAATCCGTCGATCAGCACCCTCGCACCCGGCATCGCGGCACCGGCCACGCTATCGAAGACCACCCCCTCGATCCGGCCCACCGCGGACGGTGCCACCACCGTCCAGTTCCCCTGGCCGGTGGGGTCGTAGGCGATCAGATCCCCGCCCACATCGTCATGACCCAGAAGCACGTCGTCCAACGCGAACATGCCGACGCGGTCCGTCACCACGGGCGTGCGGATCCGCCACGACGAGACGATCCAGGCGCCCGAAGCGAGCGCCGTGAATCGTACGAGGCCGCCCAGGTCCGATGTGTCGAAGCGGCGCTCCAGGTTCCCAGTACGAGTACTCCAGCTCATCAAGGCGGAGGGTCACCGGATCCAGCCACAGAGTGCCGGCGATGTCAGGGCGGCCTCGCCCCGGTACCGGCCAGAAGGCCAATCCCACGCGCGGGACTTGGCCCGCCTCCGCATCCAGCCCGAAGCAATGGGTCTCCAGGAACGCGTCGGACAGCAGAGCCCGGGCGTCCGGTGCGAAGTAGAGCGTGGCAGCACCCTCTTCCCGCACGAACCCGCCCTCGACCAGGTCGTCCACCGCGAGGCTGCGAAAGGGGTGCGCACCCTTCACGTTCAGCTTGCGTCGGCTGCTGCGGGTCACCTCGCCCGTGCGCGCCTCGGTGCGCCGTTCGCTCAGTTCCACGTGGAAGAGCGCGCCCGGGTCCTGCTCGATCAGCAGGCTGGTTTCGAGCGCGGTGCGGATGTCGCGCCACACGCGCTCGATCACGAGCGCTGCGTCGCCCGTTAGATCGCAGCGACGCTCGGCCGAGACGGTCAGGCCCTCGAGTCGAAGCGGGTCGGCGGTGAGCGCGAGGTCGATCTCGATCGTCTCACCGGCGGCCAGGTCGAAGGGCCCAATGGCCTCCGTCCGGTAGCCGATCACTTCCCCGACCAGGCGGAAGCGGCCGGGCCCCGGGGCGTCGATCCGGAAGCGCCCCTCGGGGCCGGTGAGTCGCGTCAGGCCGGAGCCGCCCGCGTCGGGCAGCAACCGAACCAGCGCCCCCGCCAACCCGCCTCCAGCCGCGTCGGTGACCGTGCCCCGAACGCGCTGTGCTGCGAGGGCGGTGGGAGCGAGAAGGCACGCGCCCAGCACCAGCACACGGGCCCGGGCACGCTGCCATGGGGCTCGGCGGGGAGGGAGGGGCGCTCGGGTGTCCAGCAGTCGCACGGATCAACCTCGCCGCAACGCGCGGAGGACCGAGGGTCCAGGGTCGGCTTTCCTCCTCAGCATAGCAGCCGAAGGGAATACGCGCACCCGACTTCGTCGACGGCGTGGCGCCCGGACGGCGAGCCTTTGCGGAGCGGCTGAAGCAAACGCCTGGGAAACTCCGGCTCTGACCCGCTCCCCCTAGAACGAGATGAGCTGGTACCCGTCCTCCTGTAACAACACCAAGGCGGTCATGGCGGACAGAGCCAACTCCATCCCCGGGGCGAAGTCCTTCTTGGCCAACCCGCGGTTGGCCGCGGTCTGCCCACACACCAGCACGCGCACGCCGTGGGCATGGAGTGCCTGCAGCAGCGGCAGATCGGCGTTGTCCGCTCCGAAGCGGGCCTTGTAGGTGGCGTTGTCGAGGACCGCCTTGGCCGCCCCGCCGTGCAGCACCAGCGCCAGCTGCAGGTTCTCGGCCGGCACGCCCGCCGCCGCGTGCATATTGAGGAAGCGCGCCAGCGATTCGATGCGCGCGTTGAGCGTACCCGCGTCCTCAGGGGCCTGCGACACGTCGAAGACCACCCGGTAGACGTGATCCGTGGGCGTGGCCAGGTCGACGGGGTCGGTGGCGAACACGGGACCGAACTCCCGGATCAGCGGACCGGTGCGCGGTGTCGAGAGCTGCTGGGAGAGCAGAGGACGGGCGAGAGCAGCCAAGAAGACGAGGAGAAGCACCGAGGTGCGCATGGAGCGATTCCGGGACCGAGGTGGATGGGCGTCGGGACGGTCCCCGACCTTGGCGCGTGGCCTCGGACCGGTCAAGCGGGGCGCGCGAGGAGGATCAGAAGGGACGGAAGGCCCCCGTCACCTTGGGAACCACGTCGAAGCCCTTGAAAGAGCGCGGAAGGCGGGCCTTGAGTGCCGGATCGTCTTTTTCCAGGAGCACCATGATGCAGCTCTTGTCTCCCCACTGGCCGACGGCAGTGCCGACCACGCCGGGCAGGCCGAGCACGCTGTCCGTCAGCGCCCGGCGGGCATCATCGAGTGGGTCCGTGCGCATGGGTCCCTCCTGTCAGACGATGGCGACTCCTCAGTTGCCGTCGATGGTGATTCCGAAGCGGTCCAGCACAAGATCGATGGGGTTGGCGATCGACGCCAGCTGACTTCCGGCGAACACCAGCCCCACCGGGCGGCGGTCCTGCGCGCCACTGCCGTCGGTGACGACCAGGGAGCCGGAGTCGCCGGGGGCAGAGAAGCCGCCACCCGAGATGATGATCTGATCCACAAAGCGCGCCTGACCGCCGGGGTAGCCCACCGTGATCGTGGCGCGGATGCCGTCGATCAACCCGCGGGTGTGACCCGTGGTGCGTCCATACTTCTGCACGCGCATCCCCAGCTTGGCTTCCACCGTCTTTGCGCGGGGCGTGCCATAGCCGCCGGGGGGCGTGGAGTTGCCGACGCGATCCGGCGACGTGAGCGCGATCGCCGCGTCGATGCGGTTCTCCGGGCAGGGGAACGGCCCCCGCCCACAGTGCTGTATGGGCTCGAAGTCGTACAACGTGCCGATGGCGTCGTCCGGGTCGGCCCCGCCGTCCGCCCGCCCCGGCTGCAGCACGTTGTCTCCCACCTTCGCTTTGTTGGAGTTGGCGAAGACGTGGTTGTTGGACAGGGCGAACACCTTGCCCCCCGCCAGGGCGCGGGCGCCGATGGTCCCTGCCGTGACGTCGGGTTGGCCGGACGATACCCCGATGGGCACGGGTCTGGGGAAGTGGGCCCGCGGGTTCGTCGGTGCATCCGGCGAAGGTTCCTCCACCAGGGACACGAAGCGCCCGGTGACCGTCTCCACCACGGGGACTTCGCCGTAGGCCATCGGCAGCATGGCCGCGCCGGCCATGGCCACGTAGACCTTCAGCACCGGCCGGCCGTCGGGCCCCAGCCCGATCGCGGTGCCGACCACCCCGGGCAGCGCCAGGAGCTCTTCGGTGTGAGCGTCCTGTGCTGCGAACGCCGCCCGGAACGGATTGGGCGGGGGCATGAGCTCGCCCAGCGGCCCGGTCCGGAAGAAGAGATCCAGACCCAGAGCCACGACGAGGGGGATCCGGGACAACAGGAAGCGCCGGTTCACAATCGGTAGTACGGGCCTGGGGGCTGTGGGGTTTCCTCGGGGCCGGAGGGCCTCGGGCGCCGCCTGTCTCCGAGCAGGGGGCGTGCCGGCGGGCAGCGGTGCCCGCCGGCAGGCCGATCAGCCCTGGGGCTGGACGATCCGGAACTCATGCGGGGGCTCCAGCCCGAGCAGGTGGCGGACGAAGTAGTCCCAGGTCCGGCGCACCACGTAAGGCTCGTTGGCATACCCATGGTTGCGGTTGGGCATGACGATGAGGTCGAAGTCCTTGTTGAGCCGGATCAGCTGGTCGATCAACAGGATGGTGGCGTTGGGATGCACATTGTCGTCCAGGGTGCCGTACATCAGCAGCAGCTTGCCCTGCAGGTTGGCGGCCATGTTCTGGTTCGCCTGGGAGTCGAAGCTGTCCGAGCCGTCGGCGTTCCGCTTCAGGAGCCCCTGGTACTTCTCACCCCAGGTGTAGTCGTAGCTGCGGTTGTCGTGGTTGCCCGCGCTGGAGACCGCGACCTTGTAGAACTCCGGATAGCTCAGGATTGCGTCCGTCGAGGAGAACCCTCCGCCCGAGTGGCCGAAGATCCCGACGCGGCCCAGATCCATTGCTGGGTAGGTGACGGCGAGCTGCTTGAGCGCGGCGATGTGATCGGGCAGGCCGTTGTCGCGCATGTTGCCGTAATAGGTGTCGTGGAAGGTCTTGTCCCGACCCGGGGTGCCGAAGGCATCGACCATGAAGACCACGAAACCCAGCTCGGCCAGCGCAGCCGCATTTCCCCCCTGGGAAACGCGCGCCACGTGGCCGCGGAGCGTGCCCACCTGCGGCCCGGGGTAGATGTAGTCCACCACGGGGTAGCTGCGTTCGGGATCGAAGTCCGAGGGAAAGAAGAGGAGGCCATGCACGGGCGTGACGCCGTCCCTTCCCTTGACCTCGAAGTGCGTCGGGTAGTGCCAGCCGGTGGCCAACAGGGGGGAGTAGTCGCCCGTCTCCAAGTTGAGCACGGGGCGCCCTGCCGGGTCGCGGAGCACGGCTGTGGGCGGCGAGGCGAAGCTGCCGTACTGATCCACGAACCACCGGCCCGAGGGGCTCGCCATGATCTGGTGGTCCGCGGCCTCGGGCGTGAGTCTCTCGATGCGGCCACCGTCCAGGCGGGCCCGGTAGAGGTGGCGGTTGTAGACGTCCTGATCGGGCTCACGGCCTGACGCCGTGAAGTAGGCCCACCGGCCCACCGGGTCGACGTGCAACAGGTCCAGCACCATCCAGGGGCCCTCGGTGATGCGGTTCTTGAGCGTGCCCGTGGCGGCGTCGAACAGATACAGATGTCCCCAGCCGTCGCGCTCGGACCACCAGACCACCTCGGAGTTGTCGTTCACGACCCGCCAGTTGGGCATGCCGCCCGACTGTCCGTTGCTCTCGACGAAGGTCTGGCCATGCTCTTCCAACACCAGACGCGAGGCGCCCGTGCGGGTGTCGGCTGCCCACAGGCGCAGCGTGTCGAAGCTGCGCACGCCCTGCGTGAAGAAGACCTCGTCCGAACCGGTCCCCCAGCGGGCGTCCTTCCAGACGGTGTCGGATGCCACCCCGCAGCAGGACGTGTTGACGACCTCGAGGGTCCCCACGTCCGCACGCACACTCGTCTGGGCCTCCACGTCGAAGACGTGCACCTCATAGGTGGGGATGACCGAGTCGCCTGGCAGCGCGACGCGGTAGCTGCGCAGGGTGGGCCGGCCCGTCTTGGCCTCCAGGAGATGGAGCTGAAGCACGGCGCGCTCGTCGAAGCGGTGCGTGGCGATGCGCCTGGAGTCGGGGGACCAGGCCAACACGGGCGGCGCGTCCGTGCCCCGGCGGGCCAGCGTCACTACGGAGCAGCAGCCCTCCGGGGGAACGGCATATCCGAAATCGGGTGATCCGTCCCGGGACAGCTGAACCTCGGCGCCGCTCTCCTTCGAGCGTACCCAGAGGTTCTCCTCGCGCGAAAAGGCGACCCAGCGACCGTCCGGTGAGGTGACCTCCGTTCGGGGGCGTTCCGGCTCGGCCTCGGGGCCCGAGCAGGCGTAGTCCCTGAGCGAGCACGTCCATTGTGTGGAGTCGGCCGTGTTGAAGCGGATGGCATCGGTGCCCACCCACTCGATGCGCTCGAAGGGCAACCTGCTGCCGACGTAGGCCGTGTCCGCCGCCAGCGAGAGCGCTGCGGCCAGTCGGGCATGGTCGAAGGCGGGCCGCCGGGACGGCACGGTCGGATCGACGAGCACGAACTCCGTGCCCGCCGCCGTGCGAGCGCGATACCAGAAACGGTCTCCCTCCATCCAGGTGGGCGCGATCTGATCGCCGCTGACCAGGCGTCCCGCGTTGGCGCCCAGGAACTGCTCGGCGCGAGTGTAGGTGGTTTCGCTGACCTGCGCCGCCAGCGGACCCGCATGGGAGAAAACGACGAGAAGCAAGGACGCCGAAAGACCAGGCCTGGGCATGCGCCGCTCCAGCTGGAGGGTCAGTGGGATGATCGAGGGACCCACGGGGTCATCGAACCAGGGGTGCGCTACTCGATGCGCTCTGGCTCGAGCAAGCGTTCCACGATGCGCCCGCCTTCGAGGCTCACGTAGTAGACCTTGGCATCGGCGCGCGTGGCCACCACCCGGCGGACCTCGTTGTCTTCGAAGTAGATGCCGGCGTCGTTGTCACACGCGTAGCCGGGCTTGAGCTCTCCCGACTGGATGAGCCGATGGTAGGTGGGCCGCCGCGCGGCCTCGGCATCGTAGTGGGGCGAGTGGCTGCCCCGCAGGAACCCGAGGCATTCGATCTTGGTGACCTCGCGAGGCCGCGAGTCCGTGGTGCCCTCTTCGAACCAGCAGAGGGAGCCCGCGCTCGCACCCCCCAGCACGATGCCGCGGTCCCACGCCGTGCGCAGCACCGCGTCGATGCCCTGCACACGCCAGATGGCCTGCTGGTTCAAGGTGTTGCCGCCTGAGACCACGATGCCGTCCATCGAGAGGAACACGTCCTCCCAGGTCCGGTCCATGCGGTAGCTGCTGATGAAGCTCTCCTGCACGTGCGGCTCCACGTTCAGGGGGGCACAGCTTTCGTACCAGCGGATGATGCCCGCCTCCGAGTCGGCCGACGCTGTGGGCAGGTAGCACAGACGTGGACGCGCCTTGCCCGTCAGCTCCGCCATGGTGCGGATGAAGGCCGTTCCGAATCCACCACCCGCGATGAGGATCTTGCGGGTCGCCTGGACCGGGGCGGGTGCGGCCCCAAGCCCTTCGGGACCCACTCCCAGTCCGACGGCGCTGACCGCCGTCGTGCGTAGAAAGTCGCGACGCTCCATCGTGCCGACTCCGCTGCGAGGAGAGGCCCGGCCCCAGGGCCGGCGCCACGTCTGGGCAGGAGACAGCGTTCCGCGGCCCGGCGCAACCTGGACCGGTGCGCCTGGGGTCGTCTCGCGCAGTGGGAGTGGCGCTCCCCACCCTCGCTGCGCCACGGGTCCGCCGCTTCTCCTAGCGCAGCAGCGGCTCCAGGGTGGACCAGAGGTGCTCGGCCACCCGTCGGTGTCCTTCCTCCGTGGGATGGATCCCGTCGGCCTGGTTGAGCGCGGGATCGCCGGCGACGCCGTCGAGCAGGAAGGGGAGCCACGTCGAGCCGGTGTCTTCCGCCACCTGGCGGAACACGGCCCTGAAGTCGCCGGTGTAGCGCTCGCCCAGGTTGGGTGGCGCTTCCATGCCCGCCACCAGGACGCGGGCCTCCGGATGGCGGGCCCGCGTCTGCCGGATGGCTTCGAGGAGGTTCGCGCGGAGTTGCTCGAGGGCGAGGCCGCGTAGTCCATCGTTGGCCCCGAGCTCCAGCACCAGCACACGTACGGGCTCGTTCAGCAACCACTCGAGCCGCCGGAGACCGCCCGCGCTGGTGTCGCCGCTCACCCCTCCATTGACGACGCGGAAGCCCATCCCTGCGGAGTCGATCTTCTGCTGGATGAGTCCCGGAAAGGCCTGCGTCGGGTCCTCTAGACCGTAGCCGGCCGTGAGCGACGTGCCGAGGAAGAGCACCACCGGGCGCGGGTCCCCTCCCTCCGGGGAAGAGGGCGACCGCGCTGGGCTCGCGTCCGTGGTCGAGGAACGTTGCCCCGCATCGGAGCGTACCGGGTCGGGGCCGCGCTCCGTGGGAGCGCACGCCAGCATCCCCACCAACCCGATACCCAGCACCCGGGACCATGCACGCATGATCATCGACGCCCAGGGTCTCACGAAGACATATCGGAGCGCGGGGCGCCCGCTCACGGTCCTGGCCGACATCGATCTCTCCGTGGAACCTGAGGCCTTCGTTGCGATCCTGGGGCCGTCGGGGAGCGGAAAGACCACACTCCTCGGCCTGCTGGCCGGACTCGACGAGCCCTCCTCCGGATCGCTCCGTGTGTTGGGGCAGGATCTCTTCGCTCTTACCGAGGACCAGCGGGCGAGGTTTCGGGCGGAGCACATCGGATTCGTGTTCCAGACGTTCCACCTCCTGCCTACGCTGACCGCCATCGAGAACGTGTTGGTGCCGCTCGAGCTCCGGGGCGCCACCCACACGGCGGGAGGGCTGCCGATTCGCGAACGGGCCGCGGACCTGCTCGCTCGCGTGGGCCTCGCCGGCCGTCTGGATCACTATCCGCTGCAACTCTCGGGAGGAGAACAGCAGCGCGTGGCGTTGGCGCGCGCGTTCGCAGGCGAGCCCAAGATCCTCTTCGCGGACGAGCCGACCGGCAACCTGGACTCGGCGACGGGCGAGACGGTCATCGGGCTCCTCGAGGACTTGAACCGGGAAGCTCGGACCACCCTGGTGCTGGTCACGCACGATCTCTCGCTGGCGGACCGGGCCACTCGCGTGATCCGGCTCAAGGACGGGCGGGTGGTCTCCGACGAGCGGCGCGCCCAGGTCTACGCTCCCGCGTCGGCGGACTGAGCCCATGTTCACGCTGCATCTGGCCTGGAGGGAAGCGCGCTCCAGCGTGCGTCAGATCGGCGTCTACATGGCGTCCATCACGCTGGGAGTGGCCGCGCTGGTGGCCATCCATTCGTTCCGGGGGGACATCACGCGTTCCGTGCAGCAGGAGGCCCGCTCCATTCTCGGCGCCGATCTGCGCATGGGCCGCAGCACGCCCTTTTCGGATTCGGTCCGCGCCGTGGTCGATTCCCTGAGGGAAGGCGGGGCGCGTTCGGCGTACGTGACCACTCTGGCCTCCATGGTGCTGAACGAGCGGACCGGCACCACCCGACTGGTGCAGGTCCGTGGCGTGGAGTCCGGCTTCCCGTTCTACGGCGCCGTGGCCACCCAGCCTGCAGGTGCCTGGGCTCGCTTGGGCGACGACCACACGGTCCTGGTGGATGAGGCGGTCCTCATCCAGCTCGATGCCCGCATCGGCGATACCGTCTCGGTAGGCCGCTCCCGCTTCACGCTGGCGGGAACGGTGGCTGGGCTGCCCACCGATGTGGGCTTCCAGGCGGCCGTGGGACCGCGCCTCTATCTGCCCGCCGATGCCCTGCCGGCCACCGGCTTGCTGACCTTCGGGAGCCTGGCCCGCTACGAGGTCTACGTGCGCCTTCCGGCCGGCGAGGATGCGGCGTCGCTCGACGAGCGCTACCGGGAGCTCATGCGTGAGCAGAATACGCGCATGGTGACGGCCGACGAACAGGCCGAAGACCTCACGGAGGGAACGCGCATCCTGGCTCGTTTCCTGGCGCTCATCGGTCTGGCGGCCCTGCTGCTCGGCGGCATCGGGGTGGCCAGTGCCATCCACGTGTACGTACAGGGAAAGCTGAGCGCGGTGGCGGTGCTGCGCTGCCTGGGAGCGCGCCAGCGAACGGTCTTCTCTGCCTACCTCTTGCAGGCCGGGCTGTTGGGGCTGGGAGGGGCCGGGGCCGGCGTGGCCCTTGGGCTTGCTCTCCAGCGCCTGCTTCCGCGTGTGGTGGGGGACCTGCTGCCTGTGACGATCGTGCCCCGCCTCGACGTCCTGGCCGTGTCGGCGGGGCTCCTGATCGGCGTGTGGGTGGCGCTGGTGTTCGCGCTGATTCCCCTGTTGGCGGTGCGGGATGTGGCACCCTTGCAAGCGTTGCGGCGGGACGTGGAGCCGAACCGTCGCGGCGGGCGTGGGCTTGCTATGGCGGCGCTGGTGCTGAGCATCCTGGCACTGAGCGTGTGGCAGGCGCCGACCCCGGGGGTGGGTGTTGGCTTCGCGTTGGGCCTGGCCCTCACGCTCGGGCTGCTGTGGGGCACAGCCTGGGCGCTGGTGGGCTCCATGCGCCGGTTCTTCCCGAGACGGGCGCGTTACACCGTCCGACAGGGCGTCGCCAACCTGTTCCGCCCCCACAACCAGACGGTGGCCATCACCCTGGCGCTGGGCTTCGGCGTGTACCTGATCGGTACGGTCCTTTTCATCGAAAAGAGCCTGCAGACACAACTGTCCTTCGACGCAGGAGCGTCGCGCGCCAACGTCCTGCTCTTCGACGTGCAGGCGGACCAGCGGGAGGGCGTAGCCGAGCTGGTGGGGCGCGTCGCCGAGGGTCCTGTGGAGGTCACGCCCATCGTCACGGCTCGTATCGCCGCTGTGAACGGCGTCCTGGCCAGTGAGCTGCTGGCGGATAGCAGCGACGCCGCGCCCGAACGCTGGGCCGTGCGTCGCGTCTACCGCAACACCTATCGAAGCGGTGGCCTGACCGATGCCGAGGAGTTGATAGCCGGCACCTGGTGGGACACCACCGCAGCGGCCGAGCATCCCTCGCCCGAGCGGCTGCCGGCCGTATCCGTGGAAACGGACCTGGCTGCAGACCTTCAGGTGGGGCTGGGAGACCGCATCACCTGGGACGTGCAAGGGCGTTCGATCGAAACGGAGATCACCAGCCTGCGGCGTGTCGACTGGGCCCGCTTCCAGACCAACTTCTTCGTGGTCTTCGAGCCCGGAGTTCTGGAGGACGCACCCCAGACGTTGCTGGCGCTGGCCCGCGTGCCCGATGCTGCCGCCCGCTCCACCATGCAGCGGGACCTGGTGCGGGCGTTCCCCAACGTCTCCGTCCTGGATCTCGCTCAGGTACAGCAGACCCTCGACACCATCCTGGGCACCGTCAGCGGGGCCATCCGATTCCTCGCAGGCTTTTCCGTGCTGGGCGGTCTGTTGGTCCTCATCGGGGCCCTGGCCACCTCGCGCTTCCAACGCATGCGCGAAGGTGCGCTGCTCAAGACCCTGGGGGCGCGCCGCAATCAGATCCTGGGCATCCTGACCACCGAATACGTCGCGCTGGGCTCGCTGGGCGCGTTCGCGGGGTTGGTGCTCGCGGCGCTGGCCTCGGCTGGAGTGATCCATTTCGTCTTCGAGGGGCCGGTGGTGCTGTCCCCTCGGTTGGCGCTCGGCGTCTGGGCCGGGGCAACCGTTCTGACGGTGCTGGTCGGGATGGCGGGAAGCAGGGGGGTGCTATCGCGCACGCCCCTCACCGTGCTGCGGGAAGTCGCGGAGTAAGCTGCTGCGGCTCGAGTGCGTATAGGCTACGTTCGGTCCACCCCTCCGAAGCAGGGAGCCGCATGATCCGCCTCTACGCTGCTCGCCGAGCGGTCCTGGTCCTCCTGTTCGTCCTGCCTCCGTTGTTCGCCCGGCCCGCCTCCGGCCAGGATGTCCCCACCGGCGACTTGCGGGTCTTCTTCGACTGCTCCGGCTCGGGCTGTGACGAAACCTACCTCCGCCAGCAGATCACCTTCGTGAGCTGGGTGCGGGACCGAGCGGACGCGGACGTGCACGTGCTGGTGACCTCCGAGGTGACCGGGGGAGGCGGTCGGGAGTACACGCTGGCGTTCCTGGGCCGGGAAGCGTTCGCCGGCGTGAGCGACACGCTCCGTCAGAACACCGAGGCCGCCGCCACCCGGGACGAGCAACGGGGCGCCATCGAAGAGGTGGTCCGCGCCGGGTTGATGCGCTACCTGGCCCGGGCAGGAGCGCTCGGGCGTGTGGAGATCCGGGCACGGGGGCCGGGGGCGGGGCGACGCGGGGGCCCCGGCACCCCCACCGCCGTCGAGGACCCGTGGAACCACTGGGTCTTCCGTATCGGGGTCAACAGCTTCTTGAACGGCGAGTCGTCCACGCGCTTCACCAATGTGGGCGCCAACGTGTCCGCCAGCCGCGTCACCGAGGACTGGAAGATCGATCTGGGCGTGAGCAGCGACTACAGCGAACAGCAATACGAGCTTTCGACCGGCACCTCCCTCAGCATCACCCGTGAGGCAACGGCCAGCGCCTCCATCGTGCGCAGCATCGGAGCACAATGGGCAGCGGGCGCCCAGGCGACCGCGTCGAAGGACGACCGTCTCAATCAGGATCTCACGCTGCGCCTGGCGCCAGCGGTGGAGTACAACGTCTATCCGTATGCAGAGTCCACGCGGCGACAGCTCACGGTCCAGTACTCGGCCGGAGTCAACTCCTTCGACTACACGGAGGAGACGTTGTTCGGGCGGACCTCGGAGATCCGCTTCGATCACACGCTTGCCGCGGCGGTGGAGCAGAACCAGCCCTGGGGCTCCGTCAACTTCAATCTGATCGGGTCGCAGTTCCTCCACGACGCGGGGAAGTACTCCGTGACGGCCTTCGGGGGCATGAACCTGCGATTGACGCGCGGCCTCACCCTCCGACTCAACGGGTCCTACTCATGGATCCGCGATCAGCTCTACCTGTCGGGAAGAGAGTTGAACGACGAGGAGATCCTCTTGCGCCTGCGCCAGCTGCAGACCGATTTCCGGTATTTCACCTCGATCGGGTTCCAGTACCAGTTCGGCTCGATCTACAACAACGTGGTGAACCCCAGGCTGCGCTTCCGTGGGCGAGGAGGAGGGGCCGTGTTCTTCTTCTAGGCTCGCGGGGCGGTACGGTACGGTACGGTACGGTATTCTCCGCTCGCCTCCTCTAGACGGTGGTGCCCCCGAAGCGCCCGTCGGCCATCCGCTCGGCGATGGCCCACCCCATGGTTTCGGTGACGCTGAAAGCGACCCCGGCGTTCAGCAGGTTCCCGAGGCCCGGGACGAAACGGAACAGCACCTTGGCAGCGCCGCGGCCCAGGATGGTCCCCAGGGACGCGTAGACCACCGAACGCGCCGCCGCCTCGCTGACCTCGATCCCGAACACACGGCCCAGGCCCACGATCATGGCGACCTGGACGGGCATGATCAGGATGGCGTCGCCACCCGGTACCTGGGCCAGGCCGGCCCCCACCGCGGCTGAGGCCGTTCCCGCTCCGTGGATGATGGTGGCGCAGCGGCCCCGCTGTTCGTCGGTCATGGCGTCTCCTCTCGGGTGAAACGGTCGTCCTCTATGTACGGACCCGGGGGGGTCTGTGCTTCAGCGGGCAGGCGGGGCGGGCTGCACCTTCGGCGGGGCCCGCTCGACGCGATGGCGACTCCGCGAGGATCGGGCCAGCGGTTTTGGCGAGGCGCAATTCCTGTCTCGTTCGTGCTGCGCCTCGGCGACGTCGCAAGCTCGCCTCGGCAAGCGACGACGGCCGAGGCAGAAAGTCCTTTCCACCGACCTGCGCACCGCCGCGCAGTTGCGCGTGATTCCGCGGCGCCACCGGCGGCACGGTGTTCGCGGCAGAGCGCAGGACGCGCGGCGCTCTCCGCGCGGAGGGGACATTTCAAGCGGAAGGGAATCATGCTTCAACGATCGGTCGCAGCGGTGATCTTCGCGATCGGCGCGCTCCCCGTCACCGTAGCGGGACAGACCTCGGATCTCATGGTCGGGGGCCGATTCGGCTACGTGGATGGGGTAGGCGTGCACCTGTTCGCGGTGAAGGGAAACGTGGCTGAGGGCTTGCCCGTCATGGTACGGGGAAGCGTCGGATACGTGGGCACCGACCCGGGCAGCGCTCCGGGCGCCCGCCGGATCTTCATCAACAACGCCACCAACGGGACTCCCGCTACACGCGGTCGGACCCTGGATGCGTCCTTCGACGTGATGTTCGACAGCGATCTGGTTTCGTGGCAGCGAGCATTCTGGTACGCCGGCGTCCGCTACTCACGCTTCCGGGGCAACTTCAAGTACGTCGGTGGCAACGAGGACTTCGACGTGGTGAGCAACCACTGGGGCCTGGGTGCCGGCCTGGAGAGCTACCATGCCATGTCGTCGGTGCTGGACCTCGTCCTGACGGCGGGCTTGGAGTACTACCACACGAGCAGGCTCACGGGGCACGACACTTCGTACACGCCGGGGAATGACAACGTCAACCCGCGTGAGGACTACACCTACGCCGACGCGGACGACGCCATCCACCAGCCCAAGCTGAGGCCGGTGGTCTCAGTGGGTTTCGGGTACCGGCTGGGACACCGCTAGCGCGCCGCACGCGTCTGAGGTGGGGTGCCGCCCGCAGCAGGACATCGCTGGGGGCCGCGACGAGGGGGTGGTCACCAGGTCGGTGCCCACCCCCTTGTTCCGGCCCTCCGCGAGGGCTCGCCTCGCGATCGAAGGGCTCGAGGCGATCCCTCCGCCGCGGGCAGTGCCCTCCTAGTACCGATAGTGCTCCGGCTTGTAGGGCCCCTGCGCGGGTACGCCGATGTATGAGGCCTGCTCCGCAGTGAGCTCCGTGAGCTTCACCCCGAGATGCTCGAGGTGGAGCGTCGCCACCTTCTCGTCCAGGTGCTTGGGCAGCATGTACACCTTCTTCTCATACTCGCCCGCGTTTCTGGCCAGCTCCAGCTGCGCGATGACCTGATTGGTGAAGCTCGCGCTCATCACGAAGCTGGGGTGCCCGGTGGCGCAGCCCAGGTTGAGCAGCCGTCCCTCCGCCAGGATCAGTACGGAATGTCCATCGGGGAAGATGAACTCGTCGTACTGGGGTTTGATGTTGCGGCGCTCGACCTTGTGCTTCTTCAGACCGGCCATGTCGATCTCGTTGTCGAAGTGGCCGATGTTTCCGATGATGGCCTTGTTCTTCATACGCGCCATGTGATCGTAGGTGATCACGTCCTTGTTGCCGGTGGCGGTGATGAAGATGTCCGCGTAGTCCAGCACGTCTTCGACCCGCTTGACCTCGAAGCCCTCCATCGCGGCCTGCAAGGCGCAGATCGGGTCGATCTCGGTGACGATCACGCGGGCGCCTTGCCCCTTGAGCGCCTGGGCGCAGCCCTTTCCGACCTCGCCATAGCCGCAGACGACTGCGGTCTTGCCCGAGATCATCACGTCACTGGCCCGGTTCAGACCGTCGATGACCGAATGCCGGCAGCCGTAGATGTTGTCGAACTTGGACTTGGTCACCGAGTCGTTGACGTTGATGGCGGGGAAGAGCAGGGTACCCGCCTTCTCCATCTCGTAGAGCCGGTGCACGCCTGTGGTGGTCTCCTCAGAGACGCCCTTGATCGTGGCGCTCAGCCGCGTCCAGCGACCCGGGTCCGACGTCAGCGTGCGGCGAAGCAGGTCGAGAATGACGCCCCACTCTTCGGGCTCGCTGGCCGCGTCGAAGTCGGGTACCGCACCGACCGCTTCGTATTCCACACCCCTGTGCAGGAGCAGGGTCGCATCGCCCCCGTCGTCCACGAGGAGATCGGGTCCCGAGCCGTCCGGCCACATCAGGGCCTGCTCGGTGCACCACCAGTACTCTTCCAACGTCTCGCCCTTCCAGGCGAAGACCGCGGCCCCGTTCGGGTGCTCGGGAGTACCGCCTCGCCCCACCGCGACCGCGGCGGCGGCGTGGTCCTGGGTCGAGAAGATGTTGCACGAGACCCAACGCACGTCGGCGCCCAGGTCCATCAGGGTCTCGATCAACACCGCGGTCTGGACCGTCATGTGCAGCGAGCCCATGACCTTCAGGCCGGCCAGCGGCTGAGCTTCGGCGTATTCCTCCCGGACGGACATCAGGCCGGGCATCTCGTGCTCGGCGAGCGTGATCTCCTTGCGGCCCCACTCCGCCAGGCTCAGGTCGGCGACCTTGAAGGCGGGCCGGTCCGTGGCCGCGGCCTGCCGCGTCAGGACTCCACTTTCCATGTGTTCAGATCCTCGGTTGGGTTCGGTGTTGCGTGACGTTCATCGAGCGCGTCGGGCGGTTCCGACGAACAGCAGGGGACCGGACGCCTCGGGATCCGGCACCAATCCCCGGTGGTGGTACGAGCCGAAGCCGGCTCCCTTGACCCAGGCCCGCATGCGCTCGTCGCTGAAGCCCGGCCACAAGTGCCCCATCGTCTCGCGATACTCGCCGCGGCCGTGCTCTCGCATGTCGACCACGATCAGCCTCCCTCCCGGCTTGAGGACCCGGTAGGCCTCCGCCAGGGCTCGCTGCGGTTCCGGCAGGTAGTGCAGCACCAGCACGAGCAGGGCCACGTCCAGGGACCGGTCGGCCAGTGGCAGCGCTTCCAGTTCCCCCTGGCGCCACTCGGCGTTCGCGCTGTCGGCCAGGCGGGCCCGGGCCGCCTCCAGCATCTCGGGGGACCGATCGATCGCCACCACGCGCCGCACGAATGGCGCCACGGCCTCCGCGAGCGTGCCGGTCCCGGACCCCAGGTCCCCGACCACCCACTCCGGATCCAGGAGCCCGAAGAGGGCGGACAACTCGCTTCGGTGCCCGAACATCTGGGCTCTCAGCGCATCCCAGTCGGCGGCCGCACCGGAGAAGAACTCCTCCGAGCGACGCCGTCGCTCCGCCAGGACCGCGCTGGCCCGCTCCGCGTCCTCGGCGAGCCAGGGGGTCTCCGTGAGCGTGGAGCGAACCACACGCCAGAGATCCCTCTGGTCATCGGGGAGCTCCGGGGACAGCTGGTAGTGACGGCTGGTGCCGTCCGCCCGGACCCGAAGCCAACCATCCCGGGAAAGGACTTTCAGATGCCGGGAGACCGTCGATTGTGGGAGCTGTACAACAGATGTCAATTCCGAGACCGTGAACTCGCTCTGGTCCAAAAGGGCCAGAATTCGTAGACGGTTCTCGTCGCTCAGGGCTTCCAGGCGGCCCAGGATCTCGGCACGGGCAACGATTGCATCCATATTTCTGGATGCAAGGATACACTATTCGTGCCCCAGTGGCAACACGGGCGCCCCGAGGGCCCGGAGGCCCGGGGCGCCCGTATGACGAGGGGACCGCTTCCCTAGCGGCGCACCTCGAAGCGGATGGGGAAGGTGACCATCACGGGCACGGCCTGGTCCCGGTTGAGTGCCGGGGTGAACCGCGCGATGCGGGCCACCTTCAAGGCTGCCTCGTCGAGGGCCGAGTGACCCGACGAGCGCTGCACGCTGACCTCGTCGATCCCCCCGGTTTCGTTGAGCAGGAACTGCACCTGCACCACGCCACCGATTCCCGCGATGCGCAGGAGCTCCGGATACTCCCGCTCGAGGGCGCGGGCGACCTCGTCGCGGTTCTTGATGGCCGGAGCCACCATGCTGGGCGTCAGCAAGGAGTAGTGCGCGTCCGGGTCCGAGGCCTGGGAGGGCGGGGGAGGCAGGTTGGGGCTCGATTCCCAGAGCGTGCTGGCGTCGGGAAGGGTCAGGGTGACCTCAGTCGCGTCGGCGGCGATCACCGGAGCGCCTGGCCGCACGAGGTCCTCCGGGGGCTTCGGGAGAGGAACCTCGACCGGTGGGACCACCGCGATCGTGCTCATCGGGCGGGTGATGTCCTTGGCGTGGAGCTCGGGGAAATAGTTGAGCACGGCGAAGTGGAGGACCGTGGCGGCGAGAATCGAGGTCCAGAGGGTTTCGCTGAAGCCCTCCTTGAAGCGGGCGTGGGCCGTGGCGGGCGGGTGGGTCAGTGTGGCGGTCATGGGGATACCTCCGGGGCTCGGGACGGCGATCAGGACGGGCGCAGGAGACCAGAGCTCCTGGCTCCACACATCCAGGGACGAACGAGTCACGTCCAACCACACATCGAAGAGCAGGCGGCAGCGCCCCGCGGGGGTGGACGGGTAGCGGGGGTCGCGGCTCCAGCGGAGGAGGGCCTCCTCCAACTCGGGCCCGTGGCGGGCGCGGAAGCGGGCCGGGTAGAGCCAGAGCAGCCACGAGGCCGCTCTGCGGGCGACGTCCTCGTTTCGGGTCATGGGAGCCTCCAGTCAGGCGCCCGCCGGGGCGGGAAGGAGGGAGAGGGAGCGAGCGTGGCGAACCAGGGACTCCATGGCCGAGAGCTCCTCGACCAAGCGGGCCCGCCCGACCTCGGTCAAGCGGTAGAAGCGACGGGGGCGGGCGTCGGCATCGGCGCCTGCCGGTGCCTCCGTCTCCTCGATCAAGCGCGCCTTCTCCATCCGCTGGATGGACGCGTACAGGGTGCCCGGGCCGATCCGGACGCGGCCGCCCGTGCGGGCCTCGACGACCTGGGCCAGCGCATAGCCGTGGGAGGGCCCGGACGCCAGCGCCAGGAGAAGGTGGAGGACGGGTGGCCTCAGGGGGCGGAGCGGGGTGCGTGACATCGGTCTCTCGCAGATATATCGGACACGGATATATCAGGGTACGACCGATCCTGCAGGGGGATTACAGCGCCGGATCCGCCGACCCGGGCCTCCCTCAGGGACGGGGGTCGAGCAGGTAGCGCAGGCGGGCGACGACCATCTCGATTGCCACCTCGTTCTCGCCGCCGACGGGGATGATGACATCCGCCCAGCGCTTGCTGGGCTCCACGAATTCGAGGTGCATGGGCCGCACCGAGTCCAGGTACTGCCGGATGACGGACTCCACGGTGCGCCCGCGCTCGGCCACGTCCCGCTCGAGCCGACGGATGAAGCGAACGTCGGCGTCGGTGTCGACGAAGATCTTGATGTCGAGCCGTTCACGCAGAGTCGGCTCCGCCAGGATCAGGATCCCGTCGACGATGACCACGGGAGTGGGGTGGAGAAGGCGGGTGCGCTCGGTGCGGGTGTGGGTGGCGAAGTCATAGACCGGCTCTTCGACGCCCTCGCCGCGTTTCAGGGCATCGACGTGGCGAAGCAGGAGCGGCAGGTCCAGGGCCTCGGGATGATCGAAGTTGACCAGGGCCCGATCGTCCAGGGACAGGTGGCCGAAGTCGCGGTAGTACGCGTCCGCGTGCAGGCAGCCTACCCGCGAGGGACCGAGGACCTGGGCGATGCGGTCGACGACGGTGCTCTTTCCGGAGCCCGATCCCCCCGCGGTCCCGATCAGTACCGGCGTGCTCATGGGTCCAACCTACGCCGGTCCCCGCCGGGTCGTCAGGGGGTGGAGCGCGCGATCACGACCTCCAGGTCGTTGCCCCGCCCGCCGGCATGCTGAACGTGGACCCGCAGCACGTCCCGCCAGCGATCATGGTAGATCCCCGTGGGCTCTGCGGCGCAGTCCGCGAGAGAGGCCAACAGCTTGAGGCCCTTCGCGGTCTGGTCCGCGGGTGTGCCGTCCACCCACCAGAGATCACCGGGTCCGTTGTCCTCCACGACGTAGAGGCGGCCCTGGGCGTCCAGCGCGAGATTGTCCGGGAATTCGAACGAGGGGTCACCCGCTGCGGGTGCGTTCAGTCCGGCGCGGATGAACTCGGAGACGGAGGCCCGCTCGCCGTCGAGCTCGATCCTGAGCACGAGATGTTCGTCGGTGATCGAGACGAACAGCACGTCGTTGCCGTTCCCCAGCGTCCACCGCTCGATGTCCTCCGGACGCTCCCAGCCGGTGGCCCCGACGCGAACGGCCTCCGCATCGGAGTCGATCTCGGAAGCGGCGCGCTCGAGCTCGATCCACTCGGCGTCGCCCAGCCGGGTCGCGCTGTCGAGGACACGCAAGGCATAGAGACGCCCCGCGCTGAGGTTGCCGGGGACGTCGGGGACGAAGCGAAGGATCGCGCCGGACTGTCCGGGCTGCCCGCGGCGGGACACGCCACGCGACTCACTCAGTCCGTAGAGTGCTCCGTCGCTCCCGAAAGCCATACCTTCATGTGAGCGGGAGCCCAGCGCCGGACGGGCGCCCACGATACCGGTGGACGGGTCGAGCTCATGGACCAGCCCACGGAGGGCGTGTTCGACTCCCGGCTCCGGGAAGCGCTGCACCACGACCTCCTCGGCGAAGAGAAGGCTGCCCCACGGGGTCCAGACGATCCCGTCCAGGGCCTCGTAGCGAAAGGCCTGCGCGGCGACCGTGGTGAGGCCCGTGACGAGGTCCGTCACCGTGACCGCGCTGTTCTCCTCGGTCTCGTGCGTGCGGTAGAGGAAGCGGCCCGCATCGGGGCCGGTCTCGTTCAGGGTCATCTGATCCGGGTGGTTGCCTCCGTCCCCCGCCGCCGGTCGGAAATCGGCCTCCTCGGTGAACGTGACCGACTGGGTGAAGCCACTGGCCAGGTCGAAAGGAGGCGCTTCCCCGTCGGGACTGCGACAGACCGCGCTCGCCGGGAGTGGCTCCAGAGCAGCAATGCTGTCCACGGGCGCGGATCCCTCCGGGCCGGAAGGAAGACGGGTATCACACGCCAGCCCGCCGAGCCCCACCCACACACCGAGCCCGACGCCGCGCGCCGCGCGGGCGACTCGCAAGCAACGGAGGTGGTGGACGCACGAGAGCATGATCCCTTGGGCAGCGCAGGAGACATGCCAATTCCGGTGGCTCCCCGGCCCCGTTGCCCGGCGGGGCACCGATCCACAGGTTGGACCGCCATGCCGGCCACGGAGACGCGGGACGCGAAGGCGCGGGACGCGGGCGCCGAGGGTCGGAGGCCCTCGGGCCGCCTCGTTTCCCTCGACGCCTTCCGAGGGTTGACGATCGCCGCCATGATCCTGGTCAACAACCCGGGGTCCTGGAACCACGTCTATCCTCCGCTGCTCCACGCCGAATGGAACGGCTGGACTCCCACCGACCTGATCTTCCCCTTCTTTCTGTTCATTGTCGGTGTGGCCATGCCGTTCTCGTTCGCGCGCAGACTGGAGCGGGGAGGGAGCCGCATCTCCCTGCTGCGTCACAGCGTGCGGCGCGCCTTGGTCATCGCCGGTCTGGGACTCTTCATGGCCGGCTTTCCGCGCTTCGACCTCGGAGGGATCCGCATTCCGGGCGTCTTGCAACGAATCGGTCTGGTCTATCTGGTCGCGGCGCCGGCCTACCTCTTTCTTTCGGTACGGGTTCGTGCAGCGCTCACTGCCACGCTGCTGCTCGGCTACTGGGCGCTCCTCATGTGGGTCCCCTGGGCGGGCCACACCCCCGGGGACCTGACACCGGACGGCAACCTGGGGGCCTTCATCGACCGGGCGCTCCTCGGTGGGCATCTCTGGTCCCAGTCGAGGACCTGGGATCCCGAGGGTCTGCTCAGCACCCTTCCGGCGGTGGCCAGCGCGTTGCTGGGAGTGTTCACCGGGGAGTACCTGCGGTCACAGCGGGACCGCACGTACGCCGTCCGCGTGCTCAGTGCCGCCGGCGTCACGCTCACCCTGATCGGGCTGCTGTGGGGGCGCACGTTTCCGATCAACAAGAGCCTGTGGACCAGCTCCTACGTCGTTTTCACCGCCGGGGCTGCCCTGTTGGCGTTGGCGGGCTGCATGCTGGCCATCGACGTGGCGGGCTGGCGCGCCTGGGCGCGGCCTTTCGAGGTCTACGGCCGCAACGCCATCGCGGTGTTCGTCGGCTCCGGTCTGCTGGCCAAGATGCTGATCCGCACCCAGATCGCAGCTCCCGACGGCGGTCAGCGCTCGCTGTATGCCTGGCTGTACGAAACCCTCTTCCTGCCGTGGGCCTCTCCGGTCAACGCGTCCCTTGCGTTTGCCGTGTCCACGGTGGTCTTGTGGTGGGCCGTACTCCGGTGGATGGACCATCGGCGCATCTACTTGAAGGTTTGAGACCCGAACGGAGGATCGGATGTCGACGCAGATCACGGAGGCGAAGTACATCTGGAAGGACGGTTCACTGGTGTCGTGGAAGGACGCGACCGTCCACGTCCTGGCGACGGCCGTTCAGTTCGGGACCTCCGTCTTCGAGGGCATCCGTTGCTACGAGACGGAGAAGGGGCCGGCCGTCTTCCGTTTGCACGCCCACATCCAGCGCCTCGTCGAGTCGGCGCGCATCTATCGCATGCTGCCTTCCTTCGACGCTCAGACCCTGGCCGAGGCGTGCCTCGAGGTGGTCCGCCAGAACGGACTCAGCTCCTGCTACGTGAGGCCCATGATCCTTCGGGGCTACGGATCGGCTGGCCTCAATCCGGTCGCGAGCCCCATCGAGACGTGGATTCCGGCTTTCTCCTGGGGGACCTATCTCGGTGCCGGCGCGCTGGAGAAGGGTGTGGCCGTATGTGTGTCCTCCTGGCATCGGGCCGCGCCCAATACGTTTCCGATGGCCGCCAAGGCCGGTGGGAACTACATCAACGCGCAGCTGATCAAGATGGAAGCGCTCGAGAACGGATACGCAGAAGGCATCGCGCTGGGACCGAGCGGCCTGGTCAGCGAGGGGAGCGGCCAGAACCTCTTTTTCGTGAGGGACGGCGTGTTGATCACGCCCATCTTGGATGGCACATCGCTGCGCGGCATCACCCGCCACTCCATCATCGTGCTTGCCCGCGAAATGGGCCTCGAGGTACGCGAGCAGCTGGTCCCGCGAGAGGCGCTCTACGCTGCGGAGGAGATGTTCTTCACGGGGACCGCGGCCGAGGTCACGCCCATCACCAGCGTCGACCGCATTCCGATCGGGGGCGGGACCGCGGGACCGATCACGCTGCAATTGCAGCGTCGCTTCCTGGACATTGCCATGGGGCGTGCGGAAGACCGCTGGGACTGGCTCACGATGGTGCGCTGAGCGCCGCCGCGATCTGCCAGGAATCGTGCTGCATGCCCGGATCCCCGGCGCGCGGAGGCCTGGGGACAGTCCAGGGCGGTTGGCCACAAGTCGTTGTCGATACGGACTTTCGCGAACGGGCGCTCCGAGCGGTACCACCCTTGCCATTTGAGAAGCGTGACTGGCTCGGCACGGGTTGCCGACGAGGGCGCCAAATAGACTCGATAAAACCGTTCTGAGCAGGCCCGTCCGTCCAGGCACCCAACTGAGCCCAGCCTCGCGCCAACGTCCCCTGGTCTTCGACCGGGGGACGTGTCGTTTTGGGGGGCGATCGCTCCTCCTGCACTGCGTCGACAGGCCTGCCGATACTCCCTGACGTGAAGGCCTGTGTCCGCCGTTGTGCGGGGACGATCGGCTCCACGGTTCAGCGGTCCGGCGCTGTCCGGTGCGGAGCCGTAGGACCCCCGCTGCACCGTGTGGCGCGGCCTCCCTTTTGCTCGGGTTCGGGTCGGTCGACCCCCCGACGTCCGAACCTGTATCGCCTGCGGATGCGGAACGCGTTCATGAAGGAAGGAAAGGAAGCCAAGCCGAAGTCCCCCGAGACGAGAGTCATGGTGGTCGGCGATGGCGAGAGCGCTGCTGGCATTGCCGGGGAGTTGCTCGTGCGCGAGGGGTATCGCGTCGACGTCATCGACGCGGGTTGCGGCCCCGTGTCACTCGAGGGGATCGACTTGGCGGAAGGGCAGATCGTGCTCTCCGACCTCGACGATGTCACCGCGAACACGGTCGACGTGCTCCGCAGTATCCGACGCCAGTCGCGCGCGACGCCCTTCATTCTTCTCTCGACCGACTCGTCCGTGCAGTCGGCGGTGACTGCGTTCGACTCGCGGGCGTTCGTCTGCGTCAAGAAGCCTGTCGAGTCCGAGGACCTCCTCCGCGTGGTTCGCCGGTCTGCACTGCAGCAAAGGATGGTGCGGATGCAGCGGGAGACGGTGCCGAGCATTGCACCCGAGCGGACGCGGCTGGCAGAACGCTTCGACAACGCGCTCGCATCGCTGTGGATCGCCTACCAGCCCATCATCGATCGCGGCTGGCGCATCATCGGCTACGAGGCTCTGCTGCGCACCGAAGAGCCTACGCTGCGCAACCCGCCCGACTTCCTGCAGGCCGCGGCGGACCTGGGACGCGTGGCCGAGCTGGCCGAGCACATCTGGCTCACGGCGGTCGACCCCTTCCTGCGCCATGAGCCCAAGGCCGCGCTCTTCATGAACGTGGATCCCAACCAGCTGATGGAAGGCGAGTTGTTTCCGAAGGGCCATCCGGTGCGCCTGATCGCGGACCGGGTGGTCTTCGAGGTGCGCGCCCAGGCCTTTGCCCTGGACGACACCGCGGTTCTGGACCGACTCGCCACGCTACGCGCCCGCGGCTTCCGCGTCGCGGTCGACGACCTGGGTGCGGGCTCATCCGGCCTGGCCGCATTGGCGCAGTTGGAGCCGGACTTCGTCAAGCTGGACGGCGTGCTGGTCCGAGGGGTCGAGAACCACGACCGCCGCCAGCGGCTGATCCGCTCGCTGTCCGGGCTCTGCGTCGATCTGGGCATCGAGTGCATCGCTTCGGGCGTCGAGACCCGTCGCGACTTCGAGACGCTGACGCAGCTGGGGTGCACGATGTTCCAGGGCTTCTTCGTGGGCCGCCCCATGCCTTGGGGCTCGGCGCAGACCGCCGTCGGCTGAGCCTGCACACCCGCGGAGCCCCCCCGGCCCCGCGACCACCACACCTGATGGATCGGATCTTGTAGGGCGTCCGGGGGCTCCTGACTCCACGAGTGGGGTACGGCCCGCGCTCTGGAGTCGTGCAACCCGAGGATCCGTCCAGCAATGAAGAGCCTGCTGATCTGCCACAAAGGAGCGCCCCTGGATCAGGTGGTGCTCGCCCGCTGGCTGGCGGAGTCCACGGAGCTGGTCGGGATCATCGAGTTGGACGAGACGCGCACCCGCGTGATGAAGCGCGTACGGCGGGAGGTGCGGCGCGTCGGCTGGGTGCGCTTCTTCGACGTCCTGGCGTTCCGAGTCTGGTACCGCCTCTTCCACGCGGCCCGCGACCGGGCCTGGGAGGAGCGTACGGTGGCTGAGTATGCGAAGCGATTGCCGGCGCTTCCCGCGAACCTGCCCCGCCTCGAGATCCATTCGCCCAATACCGCGGAAGCCAAAGCGTTCATCGAGCGCCTCGCCCCCGATTTCATGGTGGCTCGCTGCAAGCAGCTCCTGAAGCGGGAGATCTTCGGGATTCCGCGGCTGGGCACCTACGTGATGCACCCAGGTGTCTGCCCCGAGTATCGCAACGCCCACGGTTGTTTCTGGGCGCTCGCCAACGGCGACCGGGACAAGGTCGGGATGACCCTTTTGAAGATCGACGAAGGGGTCGACACCGGGCCTGTGTACGGGTACTTCAGCTACGACATCGACGAGGTCGCTGAGACCCACTTCGTGATCCAGTCGCGCGTGGTGCTGGACAACCTCGACCGGCTCGCCGAAACGTTCCGCGCCATCGACGCCGGCACGGCCCCGACCATCGATACGCGGGGCCGCCCTTCGGGGACCTGGGGTCAGCCCTGGCTCACGCGCTGGCTGTCGTGGAAGAGGGCGGCGAGGCGACGCGCGTGAAGCTCACCACACTGCTGTATCACGACGTGGTGCAACCGGGCGAGCAGGCGTCCTCCGGCTTCGTCTCTCCGGCCGCCGATGCCTACAAGATCGAAGCCCCCGTCTTCCTCCGACATCTGGCCGCGATCGCGGAAACGGGTTGCGGACCTGCCCTGGGGGTGGTGGACGCGCTGCGGGCGTCCACGACCGATCCCTGGCTCTTCACGGTGGACGACGGGGGCGTCACCTCCGCCACGGAGATCGCTCCGGCCCTGGAGCGTCGCGGATGGGTTGGGCACTTCTTCATCACCACGGGGCAGATCGGCGCTGCCGGGTTCGTGAGTGAGAGGCAACTTCGGGAGCTCGACCGCGCAGGACACGTGGTCGGTTCGCACACGGAGTCACATCCCGCGCGCATGTCCAGGGTGCCCTATCCCCGTCTGGTCGAGGAATGGACGCGTAGCCGGGAGGCGCTGGAGCGCGTTCTGGAGAAGAGTGTGGTCGTGGCGTCGGTCCCGGGCGGGCACTACTCCCGCACTGTGGCTCGAGCAGCCTTCGAGGCGGGGTACCGGATACTGTTCACGTCCGAGCCACAGCGCCGAGTGGAGCAGGTCGAGGGTTGCACCGTGCTGGGTCGCTTCTGCGTCAAGCGCGGCACCCCGGACGATGAGGTCGTCGGCCTGGTGGAGGGACGCGGCTCCCACCGTCGGCGCCACTGGGTCCAGTGGAACACCAAGAAGGTGGCGAAGGTGGTCGGAGGACCTCTTTACCTGTGGCTGCAGTCGGTCCTCGCAGCCCGGTCGCGCCCGAGCGCGTGAACCGGGCGTGCGGATCCGGGACCGCGCAGGCCGCTCGCCCGACCCGGCGGGCGCTGGAGGCGTCAGACGGGGTGGGTGAAGTAGGGATTGGCTCCCCGGGTGTGGTCGGTGGCGTCGTGGACGGCGGAGATCTCGGGAATGACCTCCTTCAGCATGCGTTCGACACCTTGCCGGAGCGTCATCCTGGACATGGCGCACCCCTGGCAGCCCCCAGTCATTTCGATGAAGACCTCCGAGCCTTCCACCGCCACGAGCTCGATGGCGCCACCGTGGGACGCCACCGCCGGGTTGATGCGCTCGTCGAGCACCGCGCGGACCCGCTCGGCCATGGGGCCCTCGGGCGGGGCAGGCGCCTGGGCCGTCCGCACCTCGAAGCCCGCTTCGTTGACCCGCTCCACGAAGTCGACCACCGCTCCGGCGAGCGCGTCGGAGGAATCGGCGTCCACGTAGACCTTGAACGGGCCCAGATCGACGACCTGATCGCGGTCCGTCCGCTCGTCTGTACTGACGAGCGTCAATTCGAAGCGAGAAGGGGCACCCGGATCGGCGCCGTCCTGGATGCGGAGCGCCTCCAGCGCATCCTCGCCTTCACCCATGAAGGAGAGCACAGCTTCTTTGGCGCGATCCGTGAACGTGATCATGGAGCTTCTCCGTGCGGAAGACCTCCAGCATACCCCCGAACACACCGGGCAAGGTCCAGCGGGCCGGAGCGAGAGTGGGCATGAGCGCGGCGTCCCCATCGGCGGGGTCCTGGCCTCCGGTGCTGGTCGCGGGGGCCGAGAGCCGGCCTGGCCTGTTGGTGGTGCGGGGACTCGGACGCGCGGGCATTCCGGTGATCGCGGCGGGCTCCGGCGGGCGGCCCCTCGGCTTCGCCTCCCGCTACGCCACCGTCTGCCGGACCGTAGCGCCCTCGGTCGCTGACGCGGACCGGTTCGTGGGGGACGTGCTGGACGTGGCCCGTTCGGAAGGGGCAGCGCTGATCGTACCGGCGACCGAGTCGGCGCTGGTGGCGTTGGAGGGCCGGCGAGAGGAGGTCGATGCGGTCGCGCCGCTGGCTGCGGCCCCCTCGGCGGCAGTGCGCAGGAGCCTGGACAAGCGCGAGATGCTCCCCCTGGCGGAGCGCCTGGGGCTCCCCATTCCGAGACAGGCCCAGGGACAGAGCCTCGCCGACTTGTTCGAGCGGACCCGCGACTTCGAGTTCCCTGTCGCCATCAAGCCGTTCGGCCCAGGTGTCCTCGTGCGCGCGCAGACGGGCCAGACGCTGGATCTCAAGGTGACCTTCGCCGAGAACCGAGGTCAGCTGGAGCAGATCCTGAGTGGGTGGCCGGGGCTCGCCCCCGCGTTGATCGTGCAGGAATACGTGCTCGGCCTGGGGGTTGGCATCGAGGGTGTGTACGACCATGGTCGACGACGGGCCATGCTTGCCTACGATCGGGTCCGCGAAAACCCGCTCACGGGAGGCGTGGCCACCATCCGGCGCAGCATCCCACTCCCCGAGGAGCAGGCGCACCTCAGCGACCGGCTCCTGGAACACCTCGGATGGCACGGCGTGGGCATGACCGAATGGAAGCGCCGACCCGATGGCCGCTATGTCTTCATGGAGCTGAACGGGCGCTTCTCGGCGGGCGGCACGGTCACCTTGGACTCCGGTCTGAACTTTCCCCACTTCGTCGCGGCGCTCTTCCTGGGACGACCCCTGCCCACCGCTGCTGCCTACCGGGTCGGCGTCACCGAGCGATGGTTGATCGGGGACCTGCAGATGCTGGAGCGTTACGCGGTGGAGCGTCTGAGCCGGACGCCCCGGGAATCCGTGGCGACCCGTCTCCCGTCCGCCGGCCGCGTGCTCGTCGATTTCGTGGCCGATTTCCGCCCTGGGGTCCATCTGGACGAAGTGAAGCGCGATGACTGGGGGCCGCTCCGCCCCTGGCTCGTGGAGGTGCTCCGCCAGGTGCTGCACAGTGGCGTGCAGGTGGGAAAGGCTGCCCTGAGGCCCTGGGTGGCACCCCTCCGGCGGTTCTTGCGTGGGAAACAGAGTTCTTAGATATTTTCAGGTGATGGAGACGTTGCCGATCCCGCGCGAGCGGCCGGAGCCGGCCGCAGTCCTCGCCAAGGCCGTGTTGAACGCGGCAGGGAGGCTTGGCGTCCGGGCCAGGGTCCTCGCCGAGATCCTGGGAACCTCGGAGGCGTCCGTGTCACGCCTGCGCTACGGACGCCCCCTGGATCCGAGCAGCAAATCCGGTGAGCTGGCGCTGCTCTTCATCCGGCTCTTCCGCAGCCTGGACGCGTTGGTCGGCGGCGACCAGCGGGCGGCCCAGGCCTGGCTGGAAGCACCCAATCAGCACGTGGGGGGTGTCCCCGCTGAACGGATCCGCAGCGTGGAGGGGTTGGTCGATGTCGTCCGCTATCTGGACGCGATGCGCGGGCGAAACTAGGCTCGCGACCCTCGAGCGCACCCCCTGGCGGGTGGTGGAAGCCCAGCATCTGGTCTCCACTCGTCAGCTTGTGGACTCAGACGCGGAGCAGGAGGTCCTGGAGACCCTTCTGGACGACGCCAAACCCCCGGATCCGGCGTCCGGGCGCCGTCACTACCTGCTCTCCACGCCTTTCCGCTATCCACCGCTACCCTGGGGCTCGCGCTTCGGCAGCCGCGAGGAGCGCGGCATCTGGTACGGAGCGGAGGAGGTGCGGACGGCCCTCGCGGAGACCGCCTACTATCGGCTGTTGTTCGTCGAGGGTACTGAGGCCGCCCTGCGGCCTCTCGCCACGGAACACACCGTCTTTCGCGTCGGAGCCCGCACCCGACGTGGGGTCGATCTGACCCAGGCGCCGTTCCAGGACTTCGAATCGGAGCTGCGCTCCCCGACCGACTATGGGAGTACCCAGGACCTCGGTCGCTCCATGCGGACGGACGGGGTGGAGATGGCCCTGTATCGGTCGGCCCGCGACGCGGAGGCCGGAGTGGCCGTGGCGGTGTTCACGCCCGCGGTCTTCGGTCGCCACCGCCCGCGCGATTTCGAAACCTGGTATGCCGTCACCACCACGGCGGCGGTGGAGTTGCGCAAGAAGGACTTCTTCGTCCGGGTCACCCACCGTTTTCCGCGGGAGCAGTTCCTGGTGGACGGTCGCTTGCCTCGTCCTGCGTACTAGCGAAGCCCTGCGCGGGTGGGGCACCCCGCAGCCCGGAGCACCACGGCCTCAGGCCCGGCGCTGACCTCGGAGGACTGCGCGAGCGGTTGCTCGTCCACCGGCGCGAACCCTAGGTTTCAAGCCCTTTCAGCCTTCGTCCCCTTGTCGCAAACGAGCGTCGATGGCCAACGCCGACGTGATGGATAAGCTGACCTCTCTCGCCAAGCGGCGGGGTTTCGTCTTCCAGTCCTCCGAGATCTACGGAGGCACGGGCTCGGTGTGGGACTATGGCCCCCTGGGCGTCGAGCTCAAGCGCAACGTGAAGGACGCCTGGTGGGATGCGATGGTCCTGCAGCGCGACGACGTCGAGGGGCTCGACGCCGGAATCCTGATGCATCCGCGCGTGTGGGAGGCCTCGGGTCACGTTGCCGGGTTCACGGATCCCCTGGTGGAATGCAAGACCTGCAAGAAGCGCTTCCGCCAGGACCAACTCGAGTCCTCCACGTGTGGTCAGAAGCCCAGCAAGCGACCGGGTGAAGTGGACGCCTGCCAGCTCGGCGAACCCCGCCTCTTCAACTTGATGTTCAAGACCTTCATGGGTCCGGTCGAGGAAGAGGCGGCCACGGTATACCTTCGCCCCGAGACGGCGCAGGGGACCTACGTCAATTTCCTGAACGTGCAGACCGCGGCGCGGCAAAAGGTGCCGTTCGGGATCGCGCAGATCGGGAAGGCGTTCCGCAACGAGATCACCCCCGGCAACTTCATCTTCCGCTCGCGCGAATTCGAACAGATGGAGATGCAGTTCTTCGTCGAGCCTGGCACCGACGAAGAGTGGTTCGAGTATTGGCGGGCGCAGCGACTCGCCTGGCACCATGCCCTGGGCATCCGTCCCGACAAGCTCCGCTTCCATCCCCATGGCCCGACCGAGCTGGCGCACTACGCCAAACGAGCCGAGGACATCGAGTACGAGTTTCCCTTTGGCTGGAAGGAATTCGAGGGCATCCACAATCGGTCCGACTACGACCTGTCCCGGCACCAGGAGTACTCGAAGAAGCGCCTGGAGTATGTGGAGTCTGATTCCGGGAAACGCTTCGTTCCGTTCGTGATCGAGACGGCGGTCGGAGTGGACCGCACGGTGCTGGTGGTGCTCGCGGACGCCTACCGGGAAGAGCAGGTGGAAGGCGAAGAGCGCGTCGTGTTGGGCATCCATCCACGATTGGCGCCCCTCAAGACTGCCGTGCTCCCCTTGGTCAAGAAGGACGGCTTGCCGGAGATCGCGGAGAAGCTCCATGCCGAACTGCGGGGCGCCTCGGTTCCGTCCTTCTTCGATGCGGCCGGCTCCATTGGCCGCCGCTACCGCCGACAGGACGAGGCTGGGACGCCGTGGTGCGTCACGGTGGATGGACAGACCGCCGAGGACGACACGGTCACCATTCGCGACCGGGACACCCTCGAACAGGTCCGTGTGCCACTGGTAGGCGTACGGGCGTGGGTCCAGGAACGGTTGGCGGCGCGGTAGACCGTGAAGCTCCGACGCGTGCTCCGCCGAGCCGGGCTCGGGGTCGCGGCCATGGCGGTGTGTGCATCCGGGATTCCCGGCCAGGTGGTGCCCGGCGGGAGCGGCGCCCCGGAGGCGCGCCGCGCGCGCGCCGAGTACCGGGCCCGGGTGTTGGAACAGGTGCGGGGGCGCATGGAGCGCTGGCGGGAGGCGTGGAACGGCGACGACGCGGATGCCATCGTCCGCTTCTACGCTGACGACGCCGTCTATCGCCCGCCCCGTAGCGGAGCCCTGCGCGGCAGCGAGCTGGTCGGTCGGTTCATGGCCCAGGCCCTCCCCTTGGCGGGTGAGATCCAGACCGGGCTGACCGACCTGGAGGGATCCGGTCGCTATGTCTACCTGGCCGGTCCCTGGCAGCACGAACAGGATGGCCAGACCTGGAGCGGTGACTTCGTGATGGTCCTGGAGATGGGACGCACCTGGCAGATCCGCTCCCAGCTCTTCTCCACGGCGCCGGATGCGCAGGCTCCCGGTCTGCCGTCGTTCGGAGGAGGGGGCAGCGACTTCACGGCGGTGGACCTCAGTCGCGAGTCGCCCGAGATCCGAGCGCTGCTCGATCGACTTTCCGGCGCATGGTTCGCGGGCGACCGCCTGCGCATGGCCGAGCTGTGGATGGAGGAGGTCGTCTTCCAGGGAAGGTCGGGAGAGCGCGCGACGGGCCGTGAGGAAGCGCTGGAGCTGTGGCAGAAGGAGCGTCGTGCGGAGGAACGCGTGCAGGACGTCGTGATCGACTTCCTGCAATCGGATCGCTTCGCGTACGCCTTCACGCAGCGGGTGGTCACCTGGCTTGAAGACGGTCGCACGCGCACGCTCACCGTGCCGGCCGTGCAGATCTTCTACCGGGAGGTGGACGCCTGGCGGCTGAGGGCGCTCCTGTTGCTGGATTGAAGGCGGCGATGAACGATCTGGAGCGCGCAGCCCGTTGGATGGTCTACCAGTACTTCGCACAGGCCGGGAGCGCGCCCTCGCTCGCCGCGCTTGCGCGTCTCCTGGAGCGGCCCGCCGGGCAGGTGCGGCTGGCCCTGGCGGGGCTGGCCGCCCAGCACCAGATCGTGCTTGCCGACGACGGCGAAACGATCCGCATGGCCCATCCCTTCGGCGCTTTCGAATCGGGGGTGCGCGTCGAGGCCGGCGGGACACTCTATCACACACCCTGCATCTGGGATGCGCTGGCGCTGCCCGCCCTCCTGGACAAAGACGCCGTCATCGAAGTGGACGCGGCGCTACGGGGCGCGCCCCTGCGCTTGCTGATTCAAGGCGGCGGGCTCCGACCCACGGTGAGCGTCATCCACTTCGTGGTCCCCGCCGCGCGCTTCTGGGACGACATTGCATTCACCTGAAGCACGATCCGGCTCTTCCGGTCGGAAGAGGAGGCTCGCCAGTGGTGCACGGTCTCGGGACACCCCGAGGGGGCGCTGGTGTCGGCGGAGCGGTTCGCACCGCTCGCTCGCGTGTGGTACCTGGGTAGGTTGGCGCACGACTACGAGCCACGGTCGCCGGAGGCCGCGGAAGCCCTTCTGAGCCAGCACGGTCTCACCGGAGAGTTCTGGCGTCTCCGTTGAGGGCGGAACCGATTCGGAGGCCGGCTCCTCCCGCGTTTCCGCGTGCCGCTCTTCAGCTGATGGGCCGACCCTTTACGTTGCCGTCGGCGTCGATCTCGTAGATCGGACCCAGGTGCAACGCCCTGAGCCCTTCTTCGATCTCCGCCCGGTCGCCCACCACCACCCAGATCAGTCGGTCGGGGCGCAGAAGCCCGCGGGCAGCGGAGTTCACATCCTGCAGGCGAAGCGCGCGGATCCGCTCCGCCAACGTGTCGAAGTGATCCTCGGGCAGTTGGTATTCGAGCATGTTGACAATGGAGGTGGCGACGGCACCCTGGGTTTCCCAGCTCCCGGGCAACGTCAGCGTGCGCGAGGCCTGGGCCCGCTCCAACTCGTCCTGCGTGAGAGGCCGTTCGCCGGTGACGCCCGTCAGCTCGGAGAGGATTTCCTGTACCGACTCCTTGGTCTTGTCCGTCTGCACGGGAGCGAACACCACGAAGGGGCGCTGTCCGCGGGCGTCCCAGATGAAGCTGGTCGCACCGTAGGACCAGTGCTTGTCCTCGCGCAGGTTCATGTTGATCCGTGCCGTGAAGTCTCCGCCCAGCGCGGTGTTCATGACGTCGATGGCGAGATCGTCCGGAGTGGACTTGGGTGGGGCGATTTGCCCCGCGATGATCATGGATTGCATCGCTTCGGGCCGATCCATGATGTAGATGGCTTGGCCTTCCTGTTGCTCGACCGCAGCGAGGTTCTTCTCGGGAACGGAGCCCGGCTGCCAATCCCTGAACGCACGCTCCAGCTTCGGTACGATTTCGTCCGCCGTGGTGGCTCCCACGACCACCAGCTTGGCGTTGTTGGGCTTGAACCACGTCCGATGAAAGCGGATCATGTCGTCGCGGGTGAGCGTGCCCACGCTCTCCTGGGTGCCGGAGCCGGTGAGGGGAATCGAATACGCGTGACCCTCGCCGTACATGATCTTGGGGAGGACCCTCAGCGCCATTGCGACCGGCTGAGTTTTTTCCTGCTCGATCTGCACGAGACGCTGCTGTTTCAGCCGTTGGAAGTCGGCTTCGGGGAACGCGGGATGCAACACCACGTCCGCCATCACGTCGAGCGAAGCATCCAGATTCTCCGCGAGGGCGTTGAGGGATACGAAGGACATGTCGAGGTCGGAGCCGGCGCCCAAGAAGGCGCCCAGGCGTTGCAGCTCGTCCGCGAGCGTCAAAGCGCTTCGCCGTGCTGTGCCTTCATCCAGCATCGCCATGGCCAAGCTCGCGGTTCCGGGCACCGCCCCGGCGTCGGCCGCGTAGCCAGCATCGACCATGAGCGTGATGTCCACCACCGGGATGGAGGGCCGCTCAGCGACCACGACCTCCAGGCCGTTCGATAGGGTGCGATGGCTCAGCCCAGGAAAACGTGCCAGCGGTGGAGCGCCCGCCTCGGGCAGTCGCGTGCGATCGATCCCCGAGGCCACGGCCTGAAAGCGCCCGTGGGTATACGGGAGCACCTCGAGCACGAAGGCGCCGTCCTCCAACCAGGTTCGAGCGGCCGAGCCCACCTGTGACGGTGTCGCGGCGCCTTGGAGTTCCATGCGACGCCGGTACGCATCGGGGGTTCCACCGAAGACCTCGCTCTCAGCCAATACATCGGACTTTCCCCCGAACCCGCCGATACGTTCGATGCCCCTGATGAAGCCGGCCCGCGCCTCGGTCTGTTCGCGGGCCAGCTCGTCCGCACCGGGGCCCTCCGCGAGGAAACGTTGGAGCTCCTCGTCCAACGCCGCCTCCACCGTGGCCAGCTCCACGCCCGGTCGCGCGCTGGCCTGCAGGATGAACCAAGAGCCGATCTCCCGCTCGAAGACGAAGGCCGACACATCCGTGGCGATCTGGTCGTCGTAGACCAGGCGCTTGTACAGCCGCGAGGTCTTTCCGGACGACAGCACTCGTGCCGCCAACGCCAGTTCGACGGTAGCCTCGGAGCCCCACTCCGGTACGTTCCAGACCTTGTAGATCCGTGCTTGCGGTACCCGGTCCTGCATCGTCATCCGATGTGTGCCGGTGCCACGGGCCACCCACACATCGTGCTTCGCGATGGGCGGACCCGGCGGGATGTCTCCGAAGTAGGCCTGCGCCTTCTCGCGAGCCGTGGCCACGTCGATGTCTCCGGCCAAGACCAGCACCGCGTTGGCAGCGCCGTAGTAGGTCTGGAACCACTGCTTCACGTCGTCGAGCGACGCCGCTTCCAGGTCCTCCATCGACCCGATCACCGGCCAGGAGTAGGGGTGTCCCTCCGGATAGGTGTTGGCGTACAGCGTATTGAAGACCTGCCCGTACGGGTTGTTCTCTCCCTGCCGCTTCTCGTTCTGCACGACGCCGCGTTGCTCGTCCAGCTTCTCCTGGGTGATGGCACCCACCAGATGGCCCATCCGGTCGGACTCCATCCAGAGAGCCACGTCCAGCGCGGAGGTGGGCACGTTCTGAAAGTAGTTCGTGCGATCGTTGTTGGTGGTGCCGTTCAGCTCGGTCGCGCCCAAAGGCTCGAGGACCTGGAAGTAGTCGTGGTCGTAGTTCTCGCTCCCGTTGAACATGAGATGCTCGAACAGGTGTGCGAATCCGGTACGCCCGGGTTTCTCGTTCTTGGAGCCCACGTGATACCAGACATTGACTGCGATGATGGGTGCTTTGTGATCTTCGTGCACGATCACAGTGAGTCCGTTGTCGAGCACGAACTTCGTGTAGGGGATCTCGGGTAGGGCGCCGTCCTGGGCGGAGGCTACGAGCGGGTTCAGGAGCCACAGCGTCAGAAACGGAAGAAGCGCGCGGAACCGTGCGGGTGAACGATCCATGATCCGTAGCGGCAGAAGACACGAAGCACCGGCAACTCCCTCCATTGGAGTCACCGGATGTCCACAGTGTTGCTTGAGAAGACTACGGTGGACGAGAAGGCGGGTTTCGCGCGGATGGCTCGTTCCGCGGGCGAGGGCGCTGGGGACCGGAGCGGGGTCGGGTGGGCGCCCGACCTCGGCCGGGTCACGACGGTCCCCGGGGGGGCTCCGAGGGGCGCCCGGCGTTGCGCGCGTGCTGGGAGGGCCGATCTTTCGCCTCGGTGAGCTCGTGGCCTTCCCTGGGGGAGGTGCTCGCCGGTCGACGGTCCCCCGGGGCGGAGATCCTGCTTGCGATTCGAAGCGTTCGAGCACCTGGCCCGCGAAGCGTTCGGACAGATCCCGGAGGCCTACCGCGAAGGGATCGACGGACTCGTTGTGTCCCGGGAGGCGCAACCCCACCCCGAGCGACCCGACGTCTTCACGCTCGGCGAGTGTCTGACCGAAAGCTATCCGTCCGGCTTCGATAGTGCCGAGACGGTGCGTTCGCTGGTCGTGCTGTACTGGGGATCCTTTCGCCGACTGGCGGAGTCGGACCCTGCCTTCGACTGGGAGGGGGAGCTGTGGGAGACCCTGACCCATGAGCTCAAGCACCACCTCGAGTCCCTCGCCAGCGACGATGGCCTGGGCGGTGTCGACTATGCCATGGATCAGCATTTCGCCCGCTTGGACGGAGAGCCCTTCGATCCGTGGTACTACCGGAGTGGTGAGCCGGCCGAGGAGGGCGGATTCCGTTTCGAGGATCAGTGGTTCCTCGAGAGCGCGTGGGAGACGACGCCTCCCCGGACGCTACACTTCGAGCATGGAGGTCGCTGCTGGAGCGTCGACGTACCCGAGCGACCGGCCGATCTCCATTTCCTGATCGTGGAGGGTACGCCCGAGCAGCTGTCGCAGGTGCAGATCGTCCTCGTCCGGCGTAGACGCTGGCGGGAACGTCTGGGCGCGGCGCTCGGGCGGGGAGAGCCCACCAAGGGAGAGACGATTGTGACAGCCCAGCCGTGCGGAGACGAGCCCTAGTGGACTTCCACGACGCGTGGTTGCGACGGACGCCCACAGAATTGCTGGTTCCCGAGGGGGTAGACGTCACGGATCGCTTCGAAGCGATCCGCCGCGAGGCGCACGCGCGCGCCGTCCCGCTCGCCGACCCCCTGCGCTTCGCGGGGCTCACCGAGGTCGCCCGCATCCTGGACGAAGTGCAGCCGCCGGACGCTGCCCCGGAGTTTGCCTATGCGTATGGCGCCTTGGTCTGGTACTGCTTTCGCGCCTGGGCCGCTTCGGAGGGACCGCTGCTGATCTCCGAGCGGATCACCAGACGACTGGCGGAACGAGGTCCGGCCCTTCCCGCCGCACCCCTGGCCGAGGCGGGCCATCTCCAGCTGCCTCGGGGCCTCTTCTGGGTTCGGCCCGATCCGGACGGCCCGGCGGAGCCGGTCGACGGGATCTACTGGGAGGTGCGCGGTCGCGAGGTCGGAGCGCTCGTAGCGTCCGGGATGCGCGAGGGCAGGCCCGGGCTGGGCATCGTGGTCGCACCCCCGCTCGCGCTGGACGACGCGCAGGCCGCCGTGGAGGCCGGGACTGCGGCCGCAGGCCCCCGCTTCGGGAGCACGTTACCCGGCGGTGAGGAGGCCGGGCTGTTGTCGCTGGATACCGCCGGCGATGTCCATGCGTTGCTGGCACTGGTGCACGGTTGGCTCCACGCCAACCCCGAGTCGCTGTCCGCGCTCCTGCATCCGCCGTCGGAGGGGGTGCCGAGACCGTCCCGGCTCCCCTATCGTCGGGTCGGCTGAGGCGGTGGGCCGCGGCGGGCCTGCGTCCTTCGGGGTCCGCGCCAACGTCCGAGCCTGTCCGACCCACTCGAGGAAAGCCATGCCACGGGAATCGAAGCGAGCGCGGCGCCAGCGCGCGAATACCATCTACGACCGACTTCTGGAGGAGTACCCGGACGCCCATTGCGCCTTGGACCACGGGGACGCCTACGAGCTCGCGGCCGCTACCATCTTGTCTGCCCAGTGCACCGACGAGCGCGTCAACATGGTCACCCCGACTCTGTTTCGCCGCTATCCGACGGCGGAGGATCTGGCGGCAGCCAAGCAGGAGGAGGTCGAGGAGATCGTCCGCTCCACCGGCTTCTTCCGCAACAAGGCCAAGAGCCTGATCGGGATGGCCGACGCGGTCGTGTCGGAACACGGGGGTGAGCTGCCGCGCTCGCTCGAGGAGTTGGTGAAGTTGCCGGGGATCGGGCGCAAGACGGCGAACGTGATCCTGGGAAACGCTTTCGGGATCAACGAGGGTGTGGTCGTCGACACGCACGTGACCCGGCTCGCCCGGCTGCTGAGGCTCACCGCGCACTCGGATGCCGTGAAGATCGAGCGGGATCTGATGGAGCTGTTCCCCACGGAGCGGTGGACGATGCTATCTCACCTGCTCATCTTCCACGGCCGTCAGGTCTGCATCGCCCGACGCCCCCGCTGCCGGGACTGCGTCGTCGCGGATTTGTGCCCTTCGGCTCAGCTTTGACGGACGCGAGCGCGGACCCGAAGGGGCGCGCTGCCCCAAACCCTGGATTCGAGGAAGGACATGCCGACGCGGGATGAGGCGCTCAAGCTGATGCAGTCGTGGGTGGACGACGCCGGACTGCGCAAGCACATGCTGGCCGTAGAGGCCGCGGTTCGCTGGTATGCGCGCAGATACGGGGCGGATGAAGAGCTCTGGGGCCTCGCCGGACTCCTCCACGACCTCGACTGGGAGAAGTACCCGGACGAGCACCCCCACCGCGGTGTGATCCAACTGCGGGCCGACGGGTATCCCGAGGAGGTGATCGACGCGGTGCTGGCGCACGCCTATCCGGATCGCTCGGACGTGGAGCCGGTCACGGACCTGCAGAAGGTGCTGTGCGCGTGTGACGAACTGTCCGGGCTGGTGTACGCATGCTGCCTGGTGCGCCCCAACGGCATCGATGATCTGACCCCCAAGTCGGTGGTCAAGAAGCTCAAGGACAAGGCCTTTGCCGCCGGGGTCAGTCGGGAGGAGGTGGCGCGCGGGATGGAGTTGATCGGAATGGAGCGCAGCGAACACATCCAGAATGTGATCGATGGGCTCAAGACGGTAGCGGCCGACCTGGGGATCCGGGCGCAGGATCTGACGCGAGCCTGAGCGGACCTCGCATGAAGCGGAGCATGCTGCGGCGCTTGGCCTTGGTTCTGGTCTTCCTCGGAGGATCGCCGGTGGCGGGCCTGCGGGCCCAGGACGTGGAGTTGTTGGGCAGCGTCTACGGGACCCGGCCACCAGCGGGCTACTACGAACGCCTCCGTTCTCAACGGGACGCGTTCGAGTTCGCGCGGGCCTTTCGGGCTCGGACCTCCGAGGTGCGCAGCGCGCTGGGCGGTCCGCTCCGCAGGAGCGAGGTGCCGCTGGGGCCCCGCAGCGGAGCCGTGCAGGGAAACTTCGTATTCCCCGTAGTGCTTGGACTCTTTGCCGACACGCCGGGTCAGGGACCCTTCACGCCGGCCGAGGTCCAGACGCACTTCTTCGACGGACCCAATCCCACGGGGACCATCCGCGAGTTCTACCGCGAGATGTCCGGCGGTCTCGTGGAGATGCAGGGCGTGGCGCTCCCGTGGATGCGGAGCCAGCTCACCGGCGCTCAGGTGGCGGGTGGCTCGAGCGGCTTGGGCTTCCAGGCGAAGGTGGGTGCGTTCATCGCCGAGCTCGTGGGGATCCTCGATGGCGCCGGGGTGGACTGGGGCGCATTCGACAACGATGGTCCCGACGGGATTCCCAACTCGGGAGACGACGACGGGTTCGTCGACGTGCTTACGGTGATGCACCCGACCAGCGGAGCAGAATGCAGTGGCAACGAGCGCTCCGATCAGATCTGGTCGCACCGATGGACCCTGGCGGCGCAGGGGGCCGGGCCCTTCCAGACGCTGACGCCTGCGGCGGGCGGTGGCGTGATCCGGGTCGATGACTACACCATCCAGCCGGTGCTGTCATGCGCGGGAACCACCATCAATGAGATCGGCGTCTACGCGCATGAGCTCGCGCACGGGTTCGGCCTCCCCGATCTGTACGCGGTCGGGACCGCCGCGCACGCCGGGATCGGCCAGTGGGGACTCATGGGGTCCGGCTCCTGGGGTTGTCCGGGCCCATTCAATCCGGCTCGGCCCTGTCACCTGAGCGCCTGGTCGAAGCTTGCGCTGGGTTGGCTCACGCCGGTGGATCTGCCCCCGGGTGCAGCGCTCGGCGTGCGAGCGCTCCAGCCGGTAGAGACCAGCCGGCAGGTCCTGCGCGTCCCGTCCGGAACCGGCAGCGGTGACTACCTGCTGCTCGAAAACCGACAGCCGTTGGGGTTCGACGACAACATGGAACGGGGCGGCCTGCTGGTCTGGGCTGTGGACGAGGCGGAACTCTCCGGCCGCTGGCTCTCCAACACCGTCAACTCGAACGTGAATCGCAGGGGCGTGCGTCTGCTGGAAGCGGATGGCCGAGCTCAGTTGACGCTGCCCGGCGGGGGCAGGGGCGATGCCGGAGACCCCTTCCCGGGCGCAGCGGCCGCGCACGTCCTGCACGCTGGATCCCTGCCGGCCACGCGAACCGGGGACGGGACCCCGATGGGGGTCACCTTTCTCGACATCCAGGAAGTCGGCGGCACGGTCCGTTTTGCGCTCTGGACCCGCTACCAGACGCTCACGGTGCGGACGGCCGGGACCGCCGGAGCGGCCGGTCTGGTCGCGGTGGACGGCGCGGCGCCCGGCGCTCCGCAGATGATCCTTTCGTCTGCTCCGTTCCAGGAGCACACCTTCGCCGCAGAACCTGGGGAGCCGCTCGCCGCGGGGGTCCGCACCGGCTTCCTGGGGTGGGACGATGGTGCCCCCCGCGTTCGCACCTTCGTGACGGGCCTGGCCGACAGCACACTGACGGCTCGCTATGGTGGTACCGAGTACGAGGTGGCGATCGCGAAGAGCAGCAACCAGTCCGGCGTCGACCCCGCCGACCTGCTGATCTCACCCTCCGCTGCCGACGGGTGGGTGGCGGAAGGCACCGAGGTCTCGATCGAGGCTCGCGCGCACACCGGCTTCGCGTTTCGGGAGTGGGCGGGTGATCTCGCGGGCCAGCCCAACCCTGCCGTGCGCCGCGTCGATGGCCCGCTCAACGCAGAAGCCCGCTTCGACGTCACCTTCGTGGCCACCGTGCCCCCCGCACCGATCGAGCTGACCGCGGCCCGGGAGGTGGAGGTGGTGATGGACGTCGCCAACGCCAACCTGCCGGTGCGCTGGAGGCAGACCAGTGGGGTCCTGCCGGCAGGTCTTCGCGTGGATCCGGCCGGCGCGATCCGAGGGGCCGCGCTGGTCTCGGGGACCTTCCCGCTCACCATGCAGGTCGAGGATGCCCTCGGACTGGCGGCCACCGTCCCCCTGACGCTGCAGGTGGCGGCACCGGAGCTGGGGCTGGACCGGCTCGCCGGACCGTTCCTCCTGAGCGGACAGGAGCCGGACCCCGTGGAGCGTGAGTACCTGGACCGCAGCGGGAACCGGAACGGCGTCTACGACCTGGGTGACCTGCGCGCCTTCGTCGTGGCGAACCCGGACCTGCCCCTGAGCTCTCAGGAGCGCGAAGTGCTGCGCGTACTCGTGGGCTCGACCAAAGTCGGTCCGGGGCGCCCACGATGACGGTTCCTGTCGTGTCGAATGGGTGGCGCCGCCGCGCGACCGAGGTGATCGGGTGCCTCGTCGGCATCGTTCTCCTGGGCTGGGGGACGTCGGGGTGCGGGGAAGAAGTCGCGGGCCCAGGGCATGTGCGCGTCTCGTTCGAGTCCCAAGGCGTCGAGGTCGGTGCGGCCCTGGTCGAGCTTACCGGCGAAGGCATCCTCGGTGTCGAGGGAGCGGGCGCGTCGCGAGCCGTCGGATTCGAGCTCCCGGGGGGAGGGTGGCGTGTGGTGGTCACGTCCCGGACCGGGGAGCCCCCCTCCTTCCGCATTCCCGTGGTGGACCGACGCGCACCGCTTCCGGTCGGGGTCCTGATCCAGGCAGTGGACGTCCAGAACCGACCCCTGGCGGGGACGGGCGGGATCCGGATGCTGGTGCAGCGTGAGGAGTAGCAGCAGGCATTCCCCTCCCCGCGGACCGCGCCTTGCCCCCCCTGCCTCCTCCGTTAGTTTAGGCCGACTTTTTACCCGCGGGGACCGTGCCTAAACGGACAGACATCGAATCGATCCTCATCCTGGGATCCGGGCCGATCGTGATCGGCCAAGCCTGTGAGTTCGACTACTCCGGAACGCAGGCGGTACGGGCGTTGAAGGAAGAGGGCTACCGCACCATCCTCGTCAATTCCAATCCCGCCACCATCATGACCGATCCGGACCTTGCGGATCGGACCTACATCGAACCGCTCACGGTCGAGTGGGTGCAGCGGGTCATCGAGCGGGAAAAGCCGGACGCGTTGCTCCCCACCATGGGTGGGCAGACGGCGCTCAACCTGGCGATCGAGCTGCACCAGAGTGGCTTCCTCGACGAGCATGGTGTGGAGCTCATCGGCGCCAACGCGCGCTCGATCGCCATGGCCGAGGATCGCGAGCAATTCGCGGCGGCGATGGCTCGGATCGGCCTGGAGCTCCCCCACGGCGGCTTTGCGCGGACTCTGGACGAAGGGCGCGCCATCGTCGAGAACACCGGGTATCCGGCCATCATCCGTCCCAGCTTCACCCTGGGCGGCACGGGTGGGGGGATCGCTTACAACCTCGAGGAGTTCGAAGCAGCGGTGCGGCGGGGTCTCGATGCCTCCCCGATCACCGAGGTGCTCATCGACCGCAGCGTGATCGGCTGGAAGGAGTTCGAGCTCGAGGTCGTACGCGACGGCGCGGACAACGTCATCATCGTGTGCTCGATCGAGAACATCGATGCCATGGGGGTGCACACGGGCGACTCCATCACGGTGGCGCCGGCGCAGACGCTCACAGACGTCGAGTACCAGCGGATGCGCGACGCCGCCATCGCCATCATTCGGGAGATCGGTGTCGAGGCGGGGGGCTGCAACGTGCAGTTCGCTGTCGATCCCCGCAGCGGTGAACTGCTGGTCGTGGAGATGAACCCGCGCGTGTCGCGGTCCTCTGCATTGGCTTCCAAAGCCACGGGGTTCCCGATCGCGCGGGTGGGTGCCAAGCTCGCCGTCGGGTACTTGCTGCACGAGCTGCCCAACGACATCACCAAGACCACGCCCGCCTCATTCGAACCCACCCTCGACTACACCGTGGTGAAGTTCCCACGCTTCGCCTTCGAGAAGTTCGCGGAGGTCAACCCCTCGCTCGGTGTCCAGATGAAGGCCGTGGGGGAGACCATGGCCATCGGCAGGACCTTCAAGGCGGCGTGGCAGAAGGGGCTGCGTGGCCTGGAGTTGGGTCGGCCTGGCTGGACGGTCGGACGCAGGCTCCTGGACGATGCCCTCACGGCGGACGACCCGGAGTCGCTGCTGCAGGCGATTCGACGACCCACCGCGGAGCGGCCCTTCCAGGTGAAGCGCGCTTTGGAGGCGGGACTCACGGTCGAGCAGGTGGCCGAAGCGACGAAGTACGACCCCTGGTTCGTCGACCAGCTCATGGAGGTCGTGGAGCTGGAGCGCTGGTACGCCGCGCTCGCGGAGGTGACCGCCGCCGATCTGCGACGGATGAAGCGGAACGGCTTCTCCGACCGTCAGCTCGCGGACCTGCGCGGCAGCAGCGAGAGGGCCGTGCGGGAGCAACGTTGGGCCTGGGGCATTCGCCCCACCTACAATGTGGTGGACACCTGCGCCGGCGAATTCCCGGCCCAGACGCCCTACTACTACTCGTCGTACGAAGACGAGGACGAGGCGGCGCCTTCGGATCGGAAGAAGGTCGTGATCCTCGGCAGCGGGCCCAACCGGATCGGCCAGGGCATCGAGTTCGACTACTGCTGTGTGCAGGCGGTACTGGCGCTGTCGGAGGCGGGTTACGAAACGGTCATGGTCAACTCCAATCCGGAGACCGTTTCCACGGACTTCGACGTCAGCGACAAGCTGTACTTCGAACCGCTGACCCTGGAGGACGTGCTCGAGATCATCGAACGCGAAAAGCCGCTCGGAGTGATCGTCCAATTGGGCGGGCAGACCCCCCTGAACCTCGCGGAGGCGCTGGGCGATCTCGGTGTGCCCATCCTGGGGACGTCGGTCGACGCCATCGACCGCGCCGAGGATCGCGAGCGGTTCGAGAAGGTGTGCCGAAGCATTGGTGCGACGGTGCCGGACAACGGGATCGCCACGAACGTGGACGATGCCGCGAAGGTCGCGCAGCGGATCGGTTTTCCCGTGCTGGTGCGACCCAGCTATGTCCTGGGCGGTCGTGCCATGCAGATCGTCTATGACGAGTCGTCGCTGCGCGGCTTCTTCGAAGAGGCGATCCGCGCTTCACCCGATCATCCCGTCTTGATCGACCGTTTCATCGAGGACGCATTCGAGGCGGACGTCGATGCGCTCGCCGACGGTACGGATGTCGTCGTCGCGGGCGTGATGCATCACATCGAGAATGCCGGCGTGCACTCGGGGGACTCCGCCTGTGTGCTGCCCCCTTTGGGTCTGGATCCGGCCGTGGCGGCCGAGATCCGCTCCCTGACGCGCAAGTTCGCGTTGGAGCTCGGCGTGGTGGGACTGATCAACGTACAGTACGCGATCCGCGATGGACGCGTCTTCGTGCTGGAGGTCAATCCCCGGGCATCGAGGACGGTGCCCTTCGTGAGCAAGGCCACGGGCATTCCCTTCGCCCGACTGGCCGCTCGCGTCATGGCTGGGGAGCGCATCGCGGATCTGGACATTCCGGAGAACCCGCGGGTCGGTGGTGTGGCCGTGAAGGAAGCCGTGTTGCCGTTCAATCGCTTCGAGGTCGACATCATCCTCGGACCGGAGATGCGTTCGACCGGTGAGGTGATGGGATTCGACGACACGTTCGGCATGGCCTTCGCCAAAGCGCAGGCGTCGGCCTACAACGAATTGCCCGAGCAGCCACCGGCCACCTTGATCGTCACGGTCAACGACCGGGACAAGGAGACCGTGGTTCCGCTGATCCGGAAGTATCACGAGGTCGGGTTCCGTATCCTGGCCACCGCCGGAACGCAGCACTACCTGGTCGAGCACGGGATCCCGGCCGAGCTGGCCTACAAGGTGGGCGAGGACCGCCCCAACATGGTGGACCTCATCGTGAGCGGGCAGATCCAACTGCTCATCAACACGCCCCTGGGTCGAAAATCCCAGTACGACGACTATGCCCTGCGGCGGGCCGCCATCACGTACAAGGTCCCGTACCTGACCACGATGGCCTCGGCCAAGGCCGCGCTCGATGCGCTGATCGCCATCCGCGGCGACCGCCATCATGTGCGGACCGTCCAGGAGCGCGCGGCCGACGCCCGCCAGGGCGTGACGGTCTGATCGTAGACTTGCCAGGACCCATGAGCGCCGGTGCGCAGCCCACCGGGTTCTACCTCCACCCGGCCTCGGCCCTGCATGACACCGGTTGGGGGCACCCAGAGCACCAGGGTCGCCTGCGGGCCCTGGCGTCGACGGTGGGTCGTGATCTCCTCGAGTTGCATGGACACGTGGAGCAGCGCGAAGGCAGCCTGGCCACGGTGGCCGACCTTCTGCGTGTGCACGCGCAGCCGCACGTCGATCGCGTACGTGCGGCCTGTGAGCGGGCGCGGATCGAGCAGACCCTCGTCTCCCTGGACCCGGACACACGGGTCTCGGAGGCCTCCTGGGAGGCTGCACTGGGCAGCGCCGGCTGCGCCATCGAAGCCGCGCACGCGGTTGCGCGCAGCGCACTGAGCGGCGCGTTCGTGGCGGCGCGCCCGCCGGGGCATCACGCCACCCCGAGTCGGGCCATGGGGTTCTGCCTCTTCAACTCCGTGGCGATCACGGCCCGCTGGCTCCAGGAGCACGGGCATGCGGAGCGTGTACTGATCCTGGACTGGGACGTGCACCACGGGAACGGCACCCAGGACATCTTCTACGAAGACGGCAGCGTCTTCTTCTGTTCGTTGCATCAGTTTCCGCACTGGCCCGGCAGCGGCGCCGCGCACGAGCGGGGACGGGGAGCGGGAGAGGGCACCACGCTCAACGTGCCCCTGGCGCCCGGCACCTCGGCGGCGGAGCATCGCCTGGCGTGGGAGCGGGCCCTCGACAGCATCGGGGAGCGCTTCCAACCGGACTTCGTACTGGTCTCCGCCGGGTTCGACTGTATGCGAGGTGATCCCCTGGGGGATCTGAACCTGGAGCCGGTCGACCTGTATGAGATGACGCGCTCGCTTCTGGACCGGGCGGGCGACTGGTGCGAGGGTAGGGTGGTGGCGCTGCTGGAAGGCGGTTACGATCCCGCCCGCACCGGAGCCGGCGCAGTCGCAGTGCTGCGCGCGTTGGCCGCGCGGTCCGCACCTGGAGGAAGCCGAGAATGACGCGGAGAAGCAGGGTCCTGCTGACACTGTTGGCCTGGGTGGCCGTGGCCTCGCCGGCGCTCGCGCAAGCGCCCGAAGCGCAGGTGGCCCGCCCGAACCCGGACGTGGCGGACCGCGCCATCGGCCGGATCCGCTCGCCGTACTGCCCCGGGTTGATGCTCGAGGTCTGTCCCTCACCCCAGGCGGCCGTGTTGCGGGACTCCATCGGAGCGCGCGCGGCTCGTGGGGAGCCGGCCGACTCCATCGTGGAGGCCGTGCTCGCCCAGATCGGGGAGGAGTACCGTGCCTACCCCAAGAGCCGGGGTCAGGGGCTTCTCGCTTGGATCATCCCACCCTTCGCCCTCCTCAGCGGGCTGCTCATCGTCGCGCTGGTGCTTCGGCACCTGCGGGACCGGAACCCCGAGCAGTTGCCGGAGTTGGACGAAGAGGAGGAGCGCCGGGTGCAGGAGGCGCTCGCGCAGCTGGAAAAGGCGGAGCGGGACACCTTCGAGGTTTATTGACCCGGCGACTCCGGGACCCGTAGATTTCCCGAATGTCCTCCAGTCTCGACCCGAACGGCCGGGAGATCCCGGCCGGGCCGTCCGCCCGCGATCTGATCGGGTTGGCCGCCCGTGAGGTGGGACCTCCGGGCGGCGCAGCCCTGTATCGCCACGCCGCGCTGCTGGCGGGCCTGACGTCCGGCCAGGACGTGTTGGACGTGGGCTGCGGAACGGCGTTCGGGCTCCAGTTCCTGGTGGAGACCTTCGGCGTCCACGGCTCGGGCGTGGACGTCGACACCCACGCAGTGGAGCGGGCGGAAGCACGGGCCCGCGAGGCGGGGCTGGCAGACCGCATGCACGTTCAGGTCGCCCCCATGGACGCCCTCCCGTATCGGGACGGCATCTTCGACGTCAGCATCGGAGGGCTCGGCACCACGGCGGGGTCACGCCCCGAGGATGCGGTGGCCGAGATCGCGCGAGTGACGCGGCCGGGTGGCAGCGTGGTACTGATTCAGCTGGCGTGGACCGCGCCCGTGGCTCCCGCCCGACGCCGTCGCATCGAACGACTGCTCGGGTTCTCTCCTCTCGCTCTCGTGGAGTGGAAGCGCGTGTTGTCCGACGCCGGGATCGAGTCGATCCACGCGGAGGACTGGTCCGACGGACGGACGGCGCTGCGAAGCGAAGCGGTCGAGCCCTTCCCCGATCTGGCCGTCCGGCTCTCCTGGCGCGAGCGCATCGACGTGTCGCGGCGGGCGTTCAAGCGGTGGGGGCTCCGCGGCGCGCTGGGCGTCTGGGGAGAGGGATCTCGCCTGCACCGGTTGCTCGCCCGTGAGAAGCTGTTGACCCTCGTCGTGCTGGAGGGCACCCGCACCGGGCTCGCCACCGTGGCACCGATTGCGGCACCGGCCTCGGACCGTATGGGGACCCGTCCCTCCGACGTGTCCGACCTCCCTCTCTTCGGCAACGCGTAGAGGCCTCATGAGTGATGGACTGGTGCTGCGCCCGGAGGGCGTCGAGGCCATCCAGACCGCGCTGCGCGAGCGCGGTATGGACGGGTGGCTCCTGTTCGAGTTCCGCGGCTCGAATCCCGTGGCTGCGTCGCTGTTGTCCATTCCCTGGACCACTCGTAGGGGCTTCGCGCTGATTCCCGCCGAGGGGGAGCCGGTGGCGCTGATCCACGCCATCGAGCGGGTCCAGTGGCAGCATTGGCCGTGGCAGGCGCGCTTCTACTCCGGTTGGAGGGAGTTGGAAACGGCGTTGGGCGAACTGTTGTCCGGGGTCAAGCGCGTGGCGATGGAGGTCTCGTCCCGCTCCGCCGTTCCGACGCTCGACCGGGTGCCCATGGGCATTGTCGAGCTGGTCCGCGAAGCCGGCGTCGAGATCCTCAGCTCGGGGGACCTGGTCAGCCAGTTCTACGCACGCTGGTCCACGGAGCAATTGCACGAGCACCGGAAGGCCGCCCAAGTGTTGCGGCGGGTGGCCCGGGCGGCGTTCGAACGGGCCCGCGACGCCCAACGCTCCGGGTCCCCGACCACGGAGGGCGCGCTCGCGCAGTGGATCCGCGCCGAGCTGGCCGAGGCCGGGGTGGGCGTCGACGTGGGGTGCATCGTGGCGATCGGGCCCCGGGCCTCGGATCCTCACTACGACCCGGGCGCCGTCGGTGAGCCAATCCGCTCCGGGGACGTGCTGCTCATCGACCTGTGGGGTCGAACCTCGCACGAGGCGGTGCCGGCGGATCAGACCTGGATGGCGTTCTACGGGGCCCCGCTTCCGGATGACGTGGCACGGGTGTGGACCGCGGTGCGCGACGCACGCGAGGCGGCGGTACGCTTCCTCCAGGCGCGCTATACGGCCGGTGAGGAGGTCCGGGGATACGAGGTGGACGACGTCGCTCGTCGGGTGATCGAGGAAGCCGGGTACGGACCGCGCTTCGTCCATCGTACTGGACACTCCATCGACCGCGACCTGCACGGGAGCGGGCCCAACCTCGACAACCTGGAGAGCCGCGACGATCGCGAGCTGCTCCCCGGCGTGGGCTTCTCCGTGGAGCCGGGGATCTACATCCCCGAGATCCTGGGCGTTCGCTCCGAGGTCGATGTCTTCTGGGGCGAAGGGGGGCCGGAGGTGACGACCCCCGATCCTCAGCGGGACGTCTTCCTGCTTCCCTAGCCACTGCAGTGGGGTCTCCCGGGCAGACCTCCCTTTCGGTAGCTCCTCCGTCCCGATTGGTGGACGTGGCGCTGCCCCTTCCTCTCGATCGCACGTTCACGTACGCGCTCCCGGACGACGCCCCAGCGCCGCTGGGGGCGCGGGTATTGGTGCCGTTTCGCCGCGCGCTGCGGGTGGGCTGGGTGGTGGACACCGACGTGCGCGAGCGTCCCCGCGGGCTGCGGACGGTGGTGGACGTTCTCGATGGCGACCGGCCCGCGCTGACGGTGCCGCTCCTGGAGTTGAGTCGCTGGATCGCCGAGTACTACGTCGCGCCTCTCGGTCTGGTGCTGAGATCGGCGCTGCCCGTGCTCTTGTCCGACCACTCGCGCGATCTGGTGCTCGTGCATCCCGACACGCGTAGACCGGGCGACCTGGGCGGTAGAGCCCTGCGCGTGTTCGATGCGTTGCGCGCTGCCTCCGGTGCACGCACGGTCCCGGCCCTCGGCAAGGAGTTGGGTCTGGGATCCATCTGGCCGGAGGTTCGCCAGCTGGTCGGCCGAGGGTTGGCCCACCACTCGGTGAGCACGCCACGCGAGCCCGCGGCGCAGACCCGACGGGTGATCCGCCTGGAACAGTGGCTGGAGACCCTGGACACGCGCGAGCAGGTGTTGTCCCGGGCGCCCAGACAGCGCGAGGCCTACCGACGCCTGGAAGAGGCCGGAGGGGAGCTGGACCTGGGCACGCTGGCGGCCGACGGACTGGCGGCAGCGGCGCGGGCGCTGGTGGCGCGTGGGATCGCCAGCGCGATGGACGTCGAACGCGAGCGCGACCCCTTCTCGGACCTGCCTGTCGAGCCGACGGCGGCGCTGACACCGACCACGCGCCAGGCGGAGGTGCTCGGCGCGTTGGTCGAAGGCTTGGGGCGCCCCGACCCGGCCCCTTTCCTGCTGCACGGCATCACAGGGTCGGGGAAAACGCTGGTCTACATCGAGCTCCTGGCTCGCGCCCTCGAGCAGGGCCGCGGTGCGATCGTGCTGGTACCCGAGATCGGGCTCACCCCCCAAACAGTGGCACGCTTTCGGGGCCGCTTCGGCGACAGCGTGGCCGTCTTGCACTCGGGGCTGTCGGACGGCGAGCGCTACGACGCCTGGCGCGCGCTCAGGGAGGGACGCAAGCGGATCGCGGTGGGCGCCCGCTCCGCCATCTTCGCACCCATCGAACGACTGGGCGTGGTGGTGGTCGACGAGGAGCACGACGGGAGCTACAAGCAATCCGAAACCCCGCGCTATCATGCGCGCGACGTGGCCGTGGTGCGTGCGCGCCTGGAGGGGGCCGTCTGCGTCCTGGGGAGTGCGACGCCGTCGCTCGAGACCTGGGTCAACGCGGAGCGGAGCAAGTACCACAAGCTCAGCCTGCCCGAACGGGTCTCGGGAGGAGCCTTGCCTCCGGTGGAGGTGATCGATCTCCGCGTGAAGAAGGAGGCCGAGGGGAGGCGACGCGCCCCTCCCGACGAGGAGGTCCCAGCCCGGGGGGAAGGCGGCCTGGTACTCTCGCCTCCTCTTATCGTCGCCGTGCGGACGCGCCTACAGCGCGAGGAACAGTCCATCCTGCTGTTGAACCGACGTGGCTACTCCAGCTTCCTGCAATGCGAAGCGTGCGGCTACGTCGCCGAGTGCGAGGACTGCTCCGTCTCGATGACGTTTCATCGGGCGCGGGGCAGGGTGGTGTGTCACCACTGCGGCCGGGAGGAGGAGGCTCCGCGCACGTGTCCACGCTGTCGCGAAGGAGAGTTGGGCTACCGCGGCATCGGTACGGAACAGGTCGAGCGCGTCGTGGCCCAGACCTTCCCCGGTGCGCGGATCGCTCGCATGGACCTCGACACCACGGGTGGGAAGTGGGCGCACCACCGGATCCTGGAGCGGGTGGGCAAGGGAGAGGTCGACATTCTCCTGGGCACCCAGATGATCGCGAAGGGGCTGGACTTCCCGAACGTGACGCTCGTCGGGGTCATCAACGCGGACGTCGGGCTCCACCTCCCCGACTTCAGGGCCAGTGAGCGTACGTTTCAATTGCTCAGCCAGGTTGCGGGGCGGGCCGGTCGGGGGACCAAGGGCGGTCAGGTCCTGATCCAGAGCGCGGTGCCCGAGCACTACGTGGTACAGGCGGCCCTACGCCACGATTTCGAAGCGTTCGCGGCGCGTGAGCTGGTGGAACGGAGCACGGCCGGCTACCCGCCCTTCGTCCGCCTGATCAACGTGGTGATCAGCAGTCCCGATCAGCCCAAGGCGGCCGAGGAGGCGGAGCGACTGGCCGATCGGGTGTTGGGGTGGTTGGCGGCCGGACGCTACCCCGGCTTGCGGCTCACTGGCCCAGCCCCGGCGCCGATCGAACGACTGCACGGCCGCTGGCGTTGGCACTTCCTGCTTCGCGGACCGGCCGCCGATCTGGGGCGTGCCGCGCATGCGCTCCTGGAGGCGGGAGAGGAGGCGCCAGGGGACGTGCGCGTGGTCGTCGACCGGGATCCCGTCGCCCTGCTGTGACCGGCCTGCGTTGCTGAGGCTGGCAGCGCCCCTGTATTTTCAGGTCATGATGTGCCTGGCGCTGAACGCGTCTTACGAGCCGCTCACCATCGTTCCTGCTCGGCGAGCGGTTCGTCTCGTACTGGATGACAAGGCTGAGGTGCTGGAGGCCGATCCTACGCGGTTGTTCCGCTCGGCCACCGAACAGCTGCCGGTGCCGGTCGTCATCCGGTTGGTGCGGTTCGTCCACGTGCCCCGCCGCTTCCGGAGGCAGGTCACGAACACCTTTCTCTTCGCCCGGGACGAGTACCGGTGCCAATACTGCGGTCGCCATCGATCGGAGTTGGCGGGCCGTCAGTTCCTGACCCGGGACCACGTGCTTCCCCTCTCGCAGGGCGGGGACAACTCGTGGGGGAACGTGGTCACGGCCTGCTCGAGCTGTAACAACCGGAAAGCGGACCGGCTTCCGACCCAGGCGGGCATGCGGCTCCTCACTCAACCCGCCGAGCCCAACTATGTGCACCTGGTATGGGCTGTCCGCCGGGTTACGCCTGCGCAGCGGAAGTACATCCGTATGTTCTACGGCGACGACGCGCTGAGTGCCCTCGAGCCGACGGGTTCCCCGATCGACTGAGGTCGACCTGCTGCTCAGTCCTCCAGCCAGGCGTAGGGGCGTTCGTAGAACTGACCGGCTCCCCGGAGGGCGCCGTCGGCCCCGTACTCCTTCCAATGCACCACCCAGCCGCGCACGCGGTCCCTGCGCAGCTCGTAGTGGAATCCTGGCACGTCCTGCCGCTCGGCCAGGAAGCGGGACAGGCGCGGGGGTAGGGCGGGGAGGCCCTCGAGGTGGACCGCCCCCAGCGGGCGGCGGACCTGGGCCTGCAACTCGGCATCGCACGCCTTGAGGACTTCGAGCGCCTGATCGATGGCCCGGGCCGCGTCCTCGAAGAGGCGCGGCACCGGAGTGTCGGACTGTCCCCGGATCGAATCGAGCAGATTCGCCGTCAACGGCGCGCCCAACTCCCGGCGCAGCAGCTCCAGTTCGCTCAACAAGTGCTCGTTGAGCCCCAGGAGCTGGGACAACTCACGGCGCAGGCTGGCTGGAATCTCCCGCGTCGACGGTGCCGCACTGCTCGGATTCACAAACGCTCCCACCGACCGGGGCCCTTGGCCGACGGTCCACCCTTGAAGAAGAAAACCGGTTTTCCCCGGGGGTGGCAGCAATGATGGTGCCGCACGAACGAAGGACCCGCCCCCAGCCGGAGGGCGGTCGATTGGGCGCGGACGTCGCCGACCGGCCCTCCCTCAGCACAAAGTTTCGGCTGCTCCGGCAAGGCCGTGCCGGCCGTCGCGCCGGGAACACACCATCGGGCCCGGCGCAACGAAGTCTCTAACTCTTTGTTCTGCATTGGATTATGTCACATTGTCCGGCCGGGGGCACCGGGGGCTGTGTCCCGGGTCCGTCACCCGGAGCGCGGCCTGGTCCATGCCTCCTTCCACGGCGCCGGCGTCGGCAGACGTCGGACAGGCTTCGCGAATTGCCCGGCTCATGCGGCCGGGAAGACACCCTGGATATGATGCGACTCCCCGTTCCAGACGCTGTGCGCCACTCCCGAGGCTTCACCCTCATGGAGCTGGTCGTGATCATGGCCTTGATCGGGATCGTGGCCGGGATCGCCGGCCCGCGGATCGACCTCGCCAAGTACCGGATGGATACGGCGGCGCTCCAGCTCAGCACCGGACTCCACGGTGCCCAGCAGACGGCGCTGCTGCGGGGTCACAACGTCAACTACGTCTTCGACACGACCCTGAACCGCCTGATCCTCCATCTGGACGCCGACAACGACAAGCTGCTTGGTACCAACGAGGAACAGAGGGTCGTGGAGTTCGAGCAAGGTGTGGTGTTCGGGCGGGGTGGAGCGCCGACTCTGAACGGGGCTACCTCGGCGGTCACCTTCACCCAGACCTGGGGCAGCTCCCTCCCGGTGGTGCGGTTCTACCGAAACGGCAGCACCAGCGAAGCGGGCACGGTCTACATCACCACCAAGCAGGCCGCCCTCGGGAACACCTTCCCGGAGCACGCGCGCGCCATCCAGATCGAGCGCGCCACCGGACGCATCCGTTGCTTCAGCTACAAAACCGGTAGCTGGGAGGAGAAGTGCTGATGGACCAGAAAGGCTTCACGCTGGTCGAGCTCATGACCGCCTTGATCATCCTGACGGTGGCCATCCTGGGGATTGCTGCCTCCGCCGGACGCCTGATCCAGACCGCCGGTAGCACCGAGCTCCGTGCTCTGGCCGTCGAGGCTGCGGGGGAGAAGCTGCAACAGATCGTGCTGGATCCCAGATACTCGGCTCTCGACTCGATCTATGTCGGGTCCGAAACCAATCTCCCGGGGCTGACCGGCTTCACGCGGACCACCGCCATCGCGCACATCGAACAGGCGGTGGGCGGGCCGGTCAAGATGGACTACAAGCGCGTCACCGTCTCGGTGTTCGGGCCCCTCCTGGCAGACACCATCGTGCGCGAGTCGGTCGTGGGGGCCCCATGAACCAGCATCAGACCTTTCAGACCACGGACCGGCGGGGCATGACCCTGGTCGAGATCCTGATCGTGATCTCGATCTTCGCCTTCATCGTGGCCGGCGCCATGGGCTTCATGGCCACCCAGAGCAAGGCGTTCTACCGCGGTGCCGAGCGCATGACCGCGCTGCAGAACCTGCGCTTCACACTCGATCGCCTGGAGACGGATATCCAGACGGCGGGCACCGGCGTGGCACCCGGACAGCCCTGGATGCTGTATGCGGGCGAGAACGTCCTCGCCTTCTCGGCGGACTACGCGACCAATGTCTCCGGGAACCTGGGGGCAGTCTACTACGATCCGGGGGCCCCCAGCGGGACGGTCTCGTCCTTGCGCACGCCGGTCACGATTCCCGGTACGTCGTTCGTGGTGGGCGACACCCTGTACCAGGATCCTCCGGGGAGCGCGATCCCAAGCCCCGCCGAAGTGATCATGTTCTACTTCGAACAGGACACGGCCACGACGCGCTCCGACGACTGGGCTCTCTACCGAAAGGTCAACTCGAACCCACCGGAGCTGGTCTCGCGGAACCTGCTCAAGGCGGGGAGCGAGCCGTTCTTCCGGTACTTCTACCAGCGGGACAGTGTGGGCGTCGCGTCGTTCAACGACAGCATTCCGAACGCCCAGCTTCCCCTGAAGCACCTGGCCAAGTTGGAGGCGTCGGTGGCGGACACCGGCCAGTCCGGCAAGCTGGATCTCTTCCGTTCGGTCCGCGTCCAGGTGCGTGGCACCAACGGCCTCACGGGCCCGGAGGAGCGCACCGCCGATCTGTCCTTGATGATCGACATGCGCAACTCCAAGTACCCGCGGCTGCAGAGCTGCGGGGACGACCCCATCCTGGGCACGGCCGGCTTCGCCGCCTTCGATGTGGATACCCTGGGTGGCGTCGACGCGGTGTTGCTGCAGTGGAATCCAGCGACCGACGAGACGATGGGCGAACAGGACGTCATCCGCTACACCATCTGGCGGAGGCTCACCGGGAACCCGTGGGGAGACCCGTTCGTGAGCATTCCGGCCGGCGCAGTCACCTACAGCTACCTGGACACCAACGTGACCGTGGGCGACACCTACATCTACGCCGTGGCCGCCCAGGACTGCACCCCGAAGCTCTCGGGGATGCTCGAAGCCGCACCCGTCACGGTGAACTGACGGGGCCTTACCGAGGACCATGACCATGAAGACGGACTTCCGCCTCCAGAGCAACGAGCAGGGGATCGCCATGGCGATCACGCTGTTCATCGTGTTGGCGGTCGGTGCGCTGGCCACCGGCGCTGCGCTGGTGGGCACCAACCATACGCTGATCAACCGCTACTACGATCGCCACAGCACGCTGGAAGCGGCCGCCGACGCCGGACTCGAGCAGGCCCGTGCGCTGATCAACGCCAACAAGTCCTACTACCCGACCACTGGGTACACGGCTTTGGAGAGCGCTGCGCCGGTGAGCGACGCCATACACGGCACATTGCCCGGAGTGACCCGCACCACCTGGGTCGGCCCCAGCGGCGTGACCTCGGGGCAGTACGGCGTGTTCGGCACGATCATCTCCATGGTCGAGGACGCCGGCGGCGGCAAAGTGATCCGCAGGGCGGAGGTCACGCAGGAGAGCTTTGCCAAGTTCGCCTACTTCACCGACATCGAGCCGTCCAACATCTACTTCGGTGGCGGTGACGCGATCTTCGGCCCCGTGCACTCGAACGACTTCATCAAGATCCACTCGACGGGCGCCTCGTTCTACAGCACCGTGCGCACCGCCAAGACGGTGCAGAATCCGGGGTACGGGACCTGGTATCAAGGCTATACGGAGAACGCGCCCGAGATTCCCATGCCCACGACCGCCGACCTCAATCTCTTGCGCAACCAGGCCATCGCCGGGAACACGCGCGTGGTCGGCAACTCGAACGGGGCAAGCGGCGTGGCCACCACCCGCATCGAGTTCCTGGCCATCGACATCAACGGCGACGGCGATGTCACGGACGACAACGAAGGCTTCATGCGGGTCTACCAGGCGGGCAACGCGGACTACGCGTCTGGCTGGGTGAACGATCGCGATCTGGACGACAGCGAGACCTGCGGCATGCACGCGGGCGGCATGGCCAATCCCTTCCGGTCCGGGATCTGGCTCAAGGGAACGGTCGGCTCGAGCGCGGCGCGCGATTCCCTCAAGACGTCACGACGTCGCTGCTACCTGGGTGGAGATCCGGCGTTGAACGGCGGCGTCTTCAATGCGCTCATCGGCGCCGTCCCCCACGGGGGCGCCTGGCAGGCGTGGCCCGGTACGGTGGCTCCAGCGGTAGCGGCGGCGCGGCCGGCGGACGCCGCCTACTTGTGGCCCCTGTCTCGCGCCTTCAACCCGAACTTCAAGGGTGTGGTTTTCGTGGACGGGAAGGTGGCCGTCAGCGGTGTGCTTCGCGGTCACCTGACCATCGCGGCCACGGACGACATCAACATCGTGGATGATCTCACCTACGCCACGGATCCCGGTCTGGGGACCTGCAAAGACATCGCGGGTCTCTTCTCCGGCGACGACGTCCGCATCAGCGACAACGCGCTCAATCAGCCACTGCGGCCCGTCTCGACGAGTGATCCCTACCTCACCTACGACGACACCAAGGACGAGTTCATCCACAGCGTGGTGTTGGCGCTGAACAACTTCACGGTGGAGTCCTACAATACCGGCTCCACGAGCGCCGAGCCCTGTGAGGCGTCGGCCTGGGGGCGGGGCTGCATCTACCTGACCGGCGGCATCATCCAGAACACGCGTGGCGCGGTTGGCGTTACCACCGGCACGGGATACCTGAAGCGGTATTCCTACGACACCTGTGCGGCTTCGGAGCCGCCGCCCTACTTCCCGACCACCGGCCACTTCATTCGGTCCCAGTACTACGAGATCGACCCGGCGGGCTTCAACGTGGCCAGCTACTACTCGATGATCACCCCTCCGTGATCTCGGCATAGACCCACCCTGGGGCGGTCCCTCACCCAATCGGCGCCTCTGGCGCTTCCGACCGTCCCGGTCCCCACCGCCCGCCGGTTCGCCGGCGGGCGGTTCCTGTTTCCCGCGGACCTGTGGGTGGGGTAGCTTCGTGTAGACCTCTCCCCTGGCCGGCGCGATGATCACGATCTTGACCCGGACGGTCCGCTTCAGTGCTGGACATCACTACGGCCGCGACGACTGGAGCGCGGAGCGCAACCGGCAGGTGTTCGGGGCGGGCGTGCATCCGCACGGCCACAACTATGAAGTCCAGGTCAAGGTGAGCGGCGAGGTCGAGGCCGAGACCGGGTTCCTCGTCGACCTGGGTGCCCTGGACCTACTGCTCGAGGAGCAGATCCGGGCGCCGTTCGATCAGCGCGATCTCAATCAGGTCATCGAGCCCTTTCGCACAGGCGCCACCCAGCCGTCCACCGAGGAGCTCGCCCACCACCTTTGGAGGAAGCTGGTGGATCGGATTCCGGGAGCGGCGCGTCTGGTTTCGGTGGTCGTGCGGGAGAGCGACACCTTGTCGGCGGAGGTGCGGGCAGAATGACGGGGCCCGATGCGCCTGTTGACGGCGGGGGTAGCGGCGCGAGCCTTCCGCCTGCCCGCATGGCTCCCCGGCCCGTTCGGGAGGGCCTGCCCGCTGCGGCAGCCGCCCCGGAGCTCGGCGTCGAGCTCTCTGCCGACGAACGGCGCTGGGTGATCACGGTGCGGGGCAGCCACCAGGGCACCGGGGGCGTGCCTCTGGCCGAGCTCTGCTTCACCGCCGATGACGGCTCCGAGGAGCGCGTGACGTTGTCAGCCTTCCAGAATCCGGAGGACCTGGACCCGGATCGCCTGCTGGAGCTCTTCGCCCGGGCCCGACCGCCGTCGTCACCGGAAGGCGCCGATCGTTCGTGAGGCCCGGGTAGAACTTCTGGCGCCCCAGGTGTACCAGCAGCGGTTCGGACGGGGGTCCGGCCTCGCTCCCGAGAGGGGCGGGTGAGACGACCGTGGAAGGAGTGGGAGGGGATGGTGGGGAAGTGTCCCGGCGAAGCGCATGCGCTGCCGGAACCGGCACAGGGCCGGAGAGTGCCAGCCCGGGGCGACGCCCGGGGCATCGTGATCACGGATTCCAAGGCAAACGCCGAGCGTACACCGGCGATCGCTGCCTTTATCTGGGGCGGGCGAGTTCGACCCCGTCCCACTTTGCCGTACGGGCGCTGGAAGGGCGCGGCCTGAGCGGCCGCGTCGGCGCGCTGACCCGTGGAGCGGTGGTGGACCCCTCGCTGGGGTTCGCCACCGCTTCTTCGTTCCAGGCTAACGGTGGCGGCAGGGCGGCTGTCTCCCCCTTGGATGGACACCAACCGGAGTGTGGAGCGATGAGACGGTGGCCCTTGGTGCTGGGGTTGGGGTTGATGGTCGCGAGCACGGCAGTGCCCTTGGCGGGGCAGGCCGGGCCGCGTGGTCGCATGGGTGGCGGGCCGGGCCCCATGGGAATGGGGGCGGCGGCGTTGGCTCTGGAGCACAAGGACGAGCTCGGGCTGAGTGAAGCCCAGGTCGGGCGCCTGGAGGAGATCCGGGGAGAAGCCGAGGAAGCGGTGCGCCCGTTCCGCGAGGAGATGCAGGCGAGCCGCCCTCAGCGTGGGTCCGGCGAGCGGCCCAGTGAGGAGCAGCGCCAGGCCATGCGGGCCACCATGGAAGAGATGAGGAAAGCCCTGGAGCCACACGACAAGGCGGCCTCCGAGGTCCTCACCGCCGAACAGAGGACCAAGCTGGAGGCCCTACGGCCCCGGCGGGGAGGCCCTCCGTCCGGGGTGGGGCATTGAGGCCAGACAGGGAAGGCGGCGAACATATCCGGGGCCCGGGACGTAGGTCGTCCACGAGGCCCCGGTTGCGCGTCGATGGAGACGAGACATGAAGAGAGCCTGGATGCGGTGGGGAGGAGCGTGGCTGCTGGCGGTGGTGGGCGCCGTTCCGGTCCTCGGACAGGAGACGATCAGCCTCGATGAGGCGATCGAGCGGGCGCTGACCCGGAGCCCGGCCTACGCGCAGAGCAGCGCGGCGGTGGAGAACGCGGCCAGCGGGCGGCGCACTGCCATCGGATCGTTCCTGCCCAGCATCGCAACGTCCTCGGGCGCTTCTCTCTCTAGCACGCAGCGGTTCGATCAGGCGACCCAGCGTCAGGTGGAGGGGAGCTCGACGTCCTATTCCGCGGGGCTGTCGGCGTCGTACGACCTCTTCGACGGATTTCGCAATGTGCGCCAGCTGGAGCTGTCCAACGCGGATGTGTCCGCCGCGACGGCGCGGCAGGATCGCCAGCGCTTCGACGTGATCCTGCAGACCAAGTCCAGCTTCTTCGCGGCCCTCAGGCAGGGAGAGTTGCTGGTCGTGCAGGAGTCGCGTGTGCGGCGGGCCGACGAAAGCCTGGCCAACATCCGACGGAGGGTGGAGCTCGGCTCGGCCACCCGCTCGGACTCGCTGCGCGCGCGCCTGGAACTGGCCAACGCGCGCCAGGCCGAGCTGCAGGCGCGGGCCGCGCTCCGAGCGGCCCAATTCGCGCTCGGCCGTCAGGTCGGCAGCGAGGGTCCGGTGGTGCCCGAGCAGCCGGCAACGCTGGAGCCTGCTACGCTCGCCCTCGGGGATCAGGAGATCTACCGCATCGCCGTGGAGAACTCTCCGGACGTGATCGCGGCGGCGGCAGACGAGCGCGCCGCCCAGGCCGGTGTGGGCTCGGCTCGGGCCGCGTGGTTCCCGAGCCTGAGCGTCTCATCTGGCATGACCTGGAACAACAACCAGGCGGCGCTGAGTGGTGGCAATTCGAGCTGGAACCTCCGATTGTCCGCCAGTTATCCGATCTTCAACGGATTCGCTCGCGAGTCGCAGATCGACCGCGCGGAAGCGAGTGCGCGGGTGTCCAGTCTGGCTCGCACGGACGCGGAGCTGCGCGCACGCGAGGCGGCCGATGGCGCCCTGCAGACGCTGAGAACGGCGGAGGAGGCGATCGAGATCGCCAACGAGGCCGCCCTGGTGGCCGCCGAAGATCTGCGGGTGATCGAGGAGCGCTACCGAGTGGGCGTCGCGACGATCCTGGACTTGATCACGAGTCAGATCGCCGTGGAGGAAGCGGAGGCCAACCAGGTGTTCGCGCGGTACGACTATCTGCTTGCTCGGGCGGAGCTCGAGTCGATCCTGGGGAGGGAACTGTGAGCGAGGTGGTGATCGAGACTCGGGGGCTCCGTAAGGATTACGTGCTGGGTGCCGAGACGGTGCGCGCCCTGCGGGGGGTGGATCTCAAGGTGGAACGCGGCGATTTCGTGGCCATCATGGGACCGTCCGGCAGCGGGAAGTCCACGTTCATGAACATGATCGGGTGCCTGGACACGCCGAGTGGCGGCGAGTATTGGCTGAACGGCCAGAAGGTGAGCGAACTGACGGACGACGAGCTCGCCCGGGTGCGGAACCGCGACATCGGGTTCGTCTTCCAGACCTTCAATCTGCTTCCGCGCGCCACCTCGCTGGCGAACGTGGAGTTGCCGCTCATCTACGCCGGCGTGCCCGCAAAGCAGCGGCGCGTCCGGGCCGAGGCCAAGCTCGACCTCGTGGGCCTCGGGGATCGCATGGGGCACCGCCCCCCGGAGCTGTCCGGCGGGCAGCGTCAGCGCGTGGCCATCGCCCGCGCCCTGGTGAACGATCCCGCCATCCTTCTGGCGGACGAGCCAACCGGGAACCTGGACTCCAAGACCAGTGAAGAGATCATGGAGATCATGGTTCGGCTGCACGAGCAGGGTCAAACCATCATCCTCGTGACCCACGAGCACGACATCGCGGAGTATGCGCGCCGGCAGGTCCACCTGCGCGACGGAATCATCGAGAAAGACTTCCTGAACGAGCACGCACGGGCGGACGCCTGATAGAGAGCGACACGATGAGATACGCGTTCCAGTACAAAGCGGAGATCACTGCCGCCCTGGCAGTGCTTACGCTGGCCGTTTCCGGGTGCGGTGAGGCGACGGAAGCGAGCGAAGGCGCCCCGACCGCGCAGGCGGCAGCCGTGCAACGGACCGACCTGCGCATCAGCGCCGAGGCAACGGGGCTGGTGGAGCCCATCCGGACCGTCGAGGTCAAATCGAAGGCTTCGGGGGAGATCCTCAAGCTGCACGTCGACACCGGTGACCGGGTCCAACCCGGACAACTGCTGGCCGAGGTCGATCCTCGTGACGTGCGCAACGGCTATGAGCAGGCCAAGGCCGACCTGGAGGTCGCGCAGGCGCGCGTCGATATCAGCGCCGCACAGTTGGAGCGCGCCAGGGAGCTCCTCGGATCGGGCGTGATCACGCAGCAGGAGTACGAGAGCTCCAACCTGGAAGCGGCCAACTCGAGGGCCCAGTTGGTGAAGGCCCAGACCAATCTGGAGTTGGCCGAGTTGCGCCTGACGGACGTGACCATCCGTGCGCCCATGGCCGGCACCATCATCCAACGCAACGTGGAGGTGGGGGGCGTCATCCAGTCGGCTTCCGGCAACATCTCGGGCGGAACCACGCTGTTCCTGATGGCCAACCTCGACGATGTGCAGGTGCGCACGCTCGTGGACGAGACCGACGTGGGCCAGTTGAGCGCGGGGCTTCCCGCGACGGTCAAGGTGGAGGCCTACCCGGAGCGCACCTTCCGCGGAGACGTCGAGAAGATCGAGCCGCAGGCCGAAGTGCAGCAGAACGTGACGATGTTCCCCGTGATCATCTACCTCGACAATCGGGCCGGGCTGCTGAAGCCGGGAATGAACGCCGAGGTCGAGGTGGTGGTGGCGGAGCAGCCCAATGTGCTGACCGTGCCCAACAACGCGGTGGTCGAGCCCCGTCAGTTCGCCCCGGCCGCCATGGCGTTGGGGTTGGACCCGGAGAGCCTGGGGTTCAACCCAAGGGCCGGTTTCGCGGGACGAAACGGTGCCAGCCCCGCCGATGCGCCCGCTGCTGCCGCGGCTGCCCAGGCGCCAGCGGCGGAGGCCCGGCCCGCGCCGCAGGGCGCGCCCGGAGCTGCCGGCCCCGGTGGCCAGATGAGTGAAGAGCAGCGCCAGCGCTTCCTGGAGGTGCGTCAGAAGGTAGAGAGCGGCGAGATCTCCCAGGACTCTGCCCGGGTACTTTTCCGGGCCCTGGGCGGGGGCCGCCCCGGCGGAGCGGCCTCGGCGACGCCGGCCCCTGGAACGGAGGGAGCCGCCGCGCCCAGCGGGCGTGACGGGCGGCGCGGCATCGTGTTCGTGGTGACGCCCGCTGGCTCCTACGAGCCGCGCATGGTCACCTTGGGGCTGTCGGATTGGGATCAGACGGAGGTGATCAGTGGTGTCGAGGAAGGTGAGCGGGTCGCGCTCATCGGCGCCGCGCAGTTGCAGGCCCAGCAACAGGAGTTCCTGAACCGGATCCGGGAACGGAACACGGGCCCGTTCGGAGGCGGAGGGCCTCCCGGGGGTGGTCGACGGTAGGCGGGCACCTTCGAGCTCTGTGGAGAGAACATGCTGATCGGTGAGACGATTCGAGTCGCGCTGGGGGCCATCCGCGCCAATGCGCTGCGCTCCGCCTTGACCACGCTCGGCATCATCATCGGCGTCGCCGCGGTGATCGCCATGGTCTCATTGGGGGAGGGTGCGCAGCGGCGTGTGCAGTCCCAGATCGCGGCCATGGGGACCAACGTCCTGACCATCCGTCCCGGTCAGAACATGTTCCGGGGCATCTCCTCCGGGGACGCGCGGCTGTTTGTCGAGGACGCCGAAGCGTTGCGGGACGGCTCGGCAGGCACGCTTGCGATCTCGCCTGAAGTGAGGGGCCGCCAGCAGGTCAGCTACCTGCGTTGGAACGTCAGCAACGACGTGATCGGCGTGTGGCCGGACTACTTCGCCATCAACAACTTCAAGCTGGCGGAGGGGCGCCTCTTCGACGAAGGCGAGGTGCAGGGCCGCCGGCGGGTGGCGGTCATCGGCTCCGAGGTTCCCACCCAGTTGGGCGAGACCCCTCCGTCGCTGATGATCGGACGCACCATCCAGATCCGGGGCGTGGCGTTCGAGGTGGTAGGTGTCCTTCAGGAGAAAGGGGCGATGGGCTTCAGTCGCCCTGACGACGACGTCTTCATCCCGCTGTCTACCGCCCAGTACCGGGTCATGGGCGGCCGCGATCGCCTGAGCGCCGTCTATGCGCAGGTGCAGCCGGGGTCCACCATGGATCAGGCGTTCGCGACCATCGACCGGGTCATCCGCCGCGAGCACAAGCTGCAACCCGGCGAAGAGCCCGATTTCAATATCTCGAACCAGACCGACATCCTCGAGACCTTCAACGAGTCCAACGAGGTATTCAGCTGGCTGTTGGCCGGCATCGCTGCCGTCAGCCTCCTGGTGGGAGGCATCGGCATCATGAACATCATGTTGGTCAGCGTGACCGAGCGTACCCGCGAAATCGGGGTGCGCAAGGCGTTGGGTGCGACCCGACGCACGGTGTTGATGCAGTTCCTGATCGAGGCGCTGGTCCTGTGCACGCTCGGCGGTGCCATCGGTGTGTTGCTGGGGATCGGAAGTGCGTCCGCCCTGACCAATACGCTCGGGTGGGAGACGGCCGTGCGCCCAGATGCCGTACTGATGGCTCTGGGCTTCTCAGCGGGGATCGGCCTGTTCTTCGGGATCTGGCCGGCGCAGCGCGCGGCCAAGCTCGATCCGATCGAGTCGCTGCGCTACGAATAGCGCCCCGCCGGGTCAGGGCAGAACGACCTCGATGCGGTTGCCCTGGCGCACCACCGTCAACGCATAGGGCGGGCGGGCGTCTGCCAGCGCCAACTGCAATCCGTCCGGATCCGGCACGAGGCGCCCGTCGATCGCGACGATGACGTCGCCGGGCATCAGGCCTGCCTCCTGCGCGGGAGCCCCCTCGACGGCATCCAACACCAAGGCCCCCTGACTGACCCCGAAATACTCCTGCATGCCGGGGTTCAGGGCCACCAGGAATGCCCCGGCCAGGTAGCGCCGGCCCAGGTAGGCGTAGGGGGTGATGGGCCGCTTGTCGGCGATGGTCACCGTCAGCACCGAGTCCGAGACCGGTCCGATCCGCTCCACAGCGCGTGAGGCCAGCTCGCGCTCCATCTCGCGGATCCGGCTCTGCAGCCGCTCGATGACCACCTCCGACTCCGGGCTGGGTGGACGCACGAGGCGGCCGCCGAAGATCCGCCAGAGCGTCGTGGGGCCATCCTGCGGGGTGCGCTCCTGCCATTCGACCATGTCGTTCAGCTCGAGGCGCATCGCATCGATCCCGCTGATCAGGGCCTCGACCTCGGGCGTGTGCAGCATGTAGGTGCGGATCGTCCGGGGATCCGCCAGGGAGTAGCTGAACGACGACGTCCCCTCGCTGTCGGAGGACTGGAACACGATGGTTACCGCGTTGCCCTCGGACGTGCGCACGCGCACACTGCGTGCCTCCTGCTCGCCGGGCCGGCCCGTCACATCGCTCGTGCGCGAGTCGCGCAGCGCGCTCCAGGACGCCTGCCTCGCCGAGCGCGGGGAGAAGACGACGACGCGGCGCATGGCAGGGCCTGATGCCACGGTCGCGGCCGGCCCCGGGAGTGTCTCCGGACGGGGACTCGCAGTGATTGCGACCGCGAGGCGCCGCCCGTCGCGTTGAACCTCGAGCGCCACGGGGTCTCCCGCCTTCAGGGCCCCGGTGGTGCGGGTCAACACCTCGAGCGTCGCGTCTTCTCCGTTCACGCGGAGAATCAAGTCACCTCGCAAGAGGCCAGCCCGAAACGCACCGGTGCCTTCGTGGACGTCGACCACCGACATGCGTGACGCAACCGTCTGACCGTCCTCCACGGTGCTGATCACGTCCAGATTGACCCCCAACCAACCGGGCACCCGGTTGTCGACCGACACGGTCTGCTGCAGCGCGGCGCCCAGCCCCGCCGGGAGGGCCGACGGGCCTGCTCCCAGGACCAGCGCCACGGCCACGTCGCGAATCCTCCTCCTCATCATCGTGCTCAGAACCAGTTGTCGTCCGTGCCGCGACCGGTCTGCCGCACCACCGCCTGCTGCTCGGCCAGGGCGTTGACCAGGATGCCATTGATGAACGGGTCGTAGGGCGCCGTGCGCAGGGCGTTGCGGCTGGCCTGCACCAGCAGGTCCAGCGCCTCCGCCCGCCGCGAAGGATCGAGGCTGGCGCCCGGGTCGCGCCCTGCGCGCTCGGCGAGCTGCCGGTAGCGATGCAGCGAGCTTACGTATTGCTGTTCGGTACGCTCCACCAGATCGGCCGCCTCGTCCAGGGACGCTACGCCGGCCACGTCGAAGGCCCGGGGGGGACCGGAGGCCGGTCCGGAGCGGGCCAGCGTGGCCCCGGTGAGCGAACCGCCGAGGAACAGCACCACGGCCGCGGCCAGGCGAGTCCAGGCGGTCCCGAAGGTCGGCACCCGAATCCAGCCAGCGCCCGCCGGCGTGATGAGACCCTCGGACAGCAGGCGGGCCTCCAGGTGTTCCCAATCGCCCCGCGGGGGCACCATGCGCGGCAGACCGGCCAGGTCCCTGGTCTGGGCTCGCATCGCCTCGAGTTCGGCAGCCCAGAAGGGATTCGCGTCCAGCAGCTCCCGCTCCTGGGTGGTGGGCTCCCGATCGACCAGCTCCGCGATCCACTCGTGCGTCAAAGGCTCCATGCTTCCGCTCCTGAAGAGCCCACATCGTCCCCGATGGGGGCCAACATCGCGCGCATCTTCGCGCGCGCCTTGAACAACTGTGACTTGGACGTGCCTGCCGTTACGCCGAGGAGGTCACCGATCTCCTCGTGGGTGTAGCCCTCCACGTCGTGGAGGATCAGGACCTCCCGCATGCCCTCGGGGAGGCGGTTCAGAGCGCCCTCCAGCTGTTGCTGGAGCAGGGCATCGCCGGACGCGGGTGGTACCGGGACCGTCTCCGGCATGGGCTGCTCGCGGCGGGTCCTGGTCTCGGCCCTGCGCAGGGCCTGCAGGGCCGAGTTGACCGCGATCCGGTGGAGCCAGGTGGAGAACCGGGCATCTCCGCGGAAGGTGGGAAGGGCCCGTATGGCCCGGATCCACGCCTCCTGCGCGTAGTCGTGCGCGAGGTCCTCGTCCGCAGCGATCCGGCGCACCACGGCGTACACCCGCGGGGAGTAGCGTTCGTACAACGCCCTCACCGCGCGGCCGTCGCCGTCGCAGGCCCGACGGATCAACTGGGCTTCGCTCAACCGTCCATCCCGGTCCATGGTCCGTCTTTAGGACCCGCTAGCCCACTCCAGGGTTGCCTGGCGGCTTCCGGGTGGGTAACTACGGGGGCTCTCGCCATCCGGGGCGGTGGAACGTGATGCGTCCCCGGCCCCATCGGACTGCAGGACCCGGATGATCTCCTTCGAAGCCCTGACCAAGCGCTATGGCGACCTCACGGCCGTCTGGGCCTTGTCCCTGGAGGTTCGGCCGGGCGAGGTCTATGCGCTGCTCGGGCCCAATGGGGCAGGGAAGACCACGGCGCTGCGCTGTCTGGCCACCCTGCTGGTACCCACCCTGGGGACCGCCCGCGTGGACGGGTGCGACGTTCGGGACGACCCCCACGAGGTCCGGCGCAGGATCGGGTTTCTGGCGGCGTCGATGGGCCTGTACGAGCGGCTGACCGCCCGGGAGTTGGTGCGCTACTTCGCGCAACTGCACGGGTTGGAGGGGCCGGCCTGTGAGGCGCGCGTCGACGAGACCGTCCGCATCTTCGGGATCGAGTCGTTTCAGGACCGCTATTGCGGCAAGCTGTCGACGGGGCAGCGCCAGCGCGTCTCCATCGCGCGCTCCATCGTCCACGATCCGCCCGCGTTGATCCTGGACGAGCCCACCCTCGGCCTCGACGTGCTTTCGGGTGAGACCATCTACCGGTTCATCGACGCCGAGCGCAGTCGGGGCAAGGCCATCCTCTTCTCCACGCACCAGATGGCCGAGGTCGAGCTGCTGGCCGATCGCGTCGGCGTGCTGTCGCGGGGAAAGCTGGTTGCGGAAGGGACGGTGGACGAGCTGATCGAGCGTGCGGGTGAAACCAATCTGGCGCGCGCCTTCCTGCGCCTGCTGGAGGCGTGAGCGCGTGAGCCGCGTTTGGGTCGTCTTCCTGAAGGAACTGAAGGAAACCATCCGGGATCGCCGGACGCTGTTGATCATGGTCGTGGTGCCCGTCCTGCTCTACCCGGCCCTGATGATCGCCTCCGAACAGCTCGCGCTCTTCGGAATGCGCCAGTTGGAGCGCGAGCCTGCTCGCGTAGCGGTGGTGGGGGCGGCGGGCGATGCGGATCTGGACCGATTCCTTGGAGAGGCCCAGGATCTGGAGCGTGTGCAGCTGGTAGGCACCGAGCCGGCGGAAGCGGTTCGCAGTCACGACGTGGCGGCCGTGGCCATCTTCGGTCAGGCGGACCGTCCCCGCACCGAGACGGAGGGGTTCCCCGACCCCGCGGCCTTGGACGGTTCCACGCCCATCACCCGCGATGTCCAGGTGCTGTTCGACGCGGCCGACGACCGGTCCCGGCGCGGGCGCGATGTGCTGGTCGCCGCGCTGGGCCGCTGGGAGGAGAGCGTGCTGGAGCGCCGACTCACCGAGCAGGGACTCCCGGCCTGGTTCGCAGACCCCATCCACGTAGGGGACTCGTCGGTGGCGCGTCCCGAGGAGGTGGGGGGATACGCGCTGGGTCGTTTCCTGCCGATGCTGCTGATCGTGATCACCCTGCTGGGCACGTTCTACCCTGCCATCGATCTGGCGGCGGGCGAAAAGGAGCGCGGTACGCTGGAGACGCTGCTGACCGCCCCTGTACCGTCGCGGGAGATCGTGGCCGGCAAGTTTCTCACCGTGGCGGTCGTGGGCGTAGTGGCTGCTGGGCTCAACCTGCTCAGCATGCTCCTCACGTTCCAGACCGGCCTGTTCCAGTTCGGCAACGCTCTCGACATCGAGTTCACGCTGCCGCTGGGCCGCCTGCTGCTGATCTTCGTGACGCTCGTTCCCCTGGCCGTGCTGTTCGGGTCGCTGTTCCTGGGCGTGGCGGTGCGGGCTCGGTCATTCAAGGAGGCGCAGAACGCGCTCACGCCGATCTACATGCTGGCCCTGATGCCGGCGATCCTCCCGCTCTTTCCGGGCATCGAGTTCACGGGGCCGCTCGCGGTCGCGCCCATCGCGGGGGTGGCGCTGTTCTTCCGGGAGCTGATGGTCGGGCGGGCCCCCTTCGGTCTCGGCTTGGCGGCCGTGGTGTCGACCGCGTTCTACGCTTGGGGCGCACTCGCCTTCGCGGCGTCGTCCTTCGGCAGGGAGGACGTGCTGTTCGGCGGGGACGCCACCAAGCGGGGACCCCTCAGGGGCCTGTTCCGGCGCGCCGCTCAGGGAGCCGCTGCCGCGGTACCCACGCTGGGCCAGGCCCTGCTGTTCGTTGCCGTCGTGGCCGCGCTCTTCTTCTACGTGGGCATTCCCCTGCAAGCGCGTTGGCTGGAGAAGGGGTTGCTCGCCACGGAGTGGCTGCTGTTGTTCCTGCCGGCGGTGCTGTTCGTGCGGCTCGGCCACTTCCAGGTGCCCGACACGCTGTCGCTGCGGCTGCCGCACCCGCGCCACGTCGGCGGTGCTCTGTTGTTGATCGCCGGCGGTACCCCCATCGCCTGGCTGCTGGCTTGGCTGCAGTCGTTCGTGCTTCCGGTGCCCTGGGATCTCGTCGAAGGGCTCAGTGACCTCGTCAGCGCGGAGTCGCTGGGTCGCCTGGTCTGGCTCCTCGTGCTGGTTGCGGTGACGCCGGCGATCTGCGAAGAAATCGTGTTCCGCGGAGTGCTGCTGGGCGGGTCCCGGCGAACGCTTTCCGCCAGCAGCGCAGTGCTGCTCAACGGACTGGCCTTCGGGTTGTTCCACGTGAGCACGGAGACGGTCTTCCGGCTGCTACCGACGGCTTGGCTGGGCGTGATCCTGGCCTGGACGGTGTGGCGCACCCGCTCGATCCTCCTGAGCTCGATGATGCATCTCCTGAACAATGGCACCATCGTGCTCCTGGCGTTTCTACCTGCGACTCGCGCCTGGCTGAGCGATCCCGAGTTCGCTCCACCCGTATGGCTGATCTTGCCTGCCTTGATGTCGTTCGTCACCGGGATCTACCTGCTGTCCAACGATCCACATGCACCTTTGACGCCGGATCCGAACCATGACGCTTCATAGGAAGGGCGCGAGCCATCTGGAGGACACCCGCACCGGAGAACTCCTGGAAAGCGAGCAGCTGATCGGACTCGCTCCCTCGGGGAAGCCGCTGTTCGCGCGCTACGACCTGGAGCAGATCGCCCCTGGGTTCCAGCCCGAAGAGCTCGCAGGCCGGCGCGCCGACCTGTGGCGCTACGCCGAGGTGCTACCTGTGCGCGACCCGGCCTGCATGATCCAACTGGGCGAGGGATGGACGCCGTTGTTGGATGCACCGCGCCTGGCCACTCGTCTCGGCATCCGCCGCGCCTGGGTGAAGGACGAGGGACAGAACCCCACCGGCAGCTTCAAGGCGCGGGGGCTCTGCCTCGCCGTCTCTCGGGCCAAGGAGTTGGGCGCCCGGGAGCTGGCGCTCCCCTCCGCCGGCAACGCGGGCTCTGCGGCGGCTGCCTACGGTGCGGCCGCAGACATGCCGGTGCACGTGGTGGTGCCGCGCGATACGCCCGCTCCCATCGTGGAAGAGATCCGCGCGTTGGGGGCTGACCTCCAGTTTGTGGATGGTCTCATCACCGACTGCGCCAAGATCGTGCGCAAGGGTGCCGAAGAGCACGGCTGGTGGGACCTCTCCACACTCAAGGAGCCCTACCGGGTGGAGGGGAAGAAGACGATGGGCTACGAGATCTTCGAACAGCTCGGGCTCCGGCTGCCGGACGTCATCGTCTATCCGACCGGAGGCGGCACGGGGCTGATCGGCATGTGGAAGGCGTTCGATGAGATGGAGCGTATGGGGTGGATCGGCTCCGAGCGTCCCAAGATGATCTCCGTGCAGGCTGCGGGCTGCGCGCCCATCGTGCGAGCCTGGGAGAAGGGCGTCGAGGACGCCGGGATGTGGGAGGGAGCGGCCACCTATGCGTCTGGACTCCGGGTGCCCGCGGCCGTCGGCGACTTCTTGATCCTGCGCGCGGTCCGCGAGTCGAAGGGTGCGGCGGTGGCGATTCCAGACCACGAGATGCAGCAGTGGGTGCACTGGATGGGAGCGGACACCGGCGTCTTCGCCGCACCGGAAGGCGGGGCCGTGGTGGCAGCCGTGCCGAGGCTGTTGGAGACGGGGGTCATCTCGCCCGACGACGAGGTCGTGCTCTTCAACACCGGCTCGGGGCTCAAGTACGTGGGGATGACCCCGATCGACTGAGCATGGGCCAGGCGCCCCATCATCGAGGGCGCCTCCCTACGAACGAGATGAGAGGCCGATCCACTTCGGAGTGCGCGAGTGCCAGCTCCTCCACCTCGAAGCCGACTCGCGCCAGCAGCCGCCTCCAGGTGGCCCGGGGAAACAGCCCCTCGATGTGCCGATCGTGGATCGTGCGAACTTCGCCGCTCGACTCTCTCAGCGCGAACAGGTAGTCGACCACGTAGGTGCAGTCATTCGGGTCCGGATCCCAGCCCCACTCCAAGAAGCGCACGCTTCGGTCGGAGCCGTCGTGTCCACCGTGATCGGTAGACGGTTCGTAGGTTTCCCGCACGTAGTCGGGCGCGAACAGTGCGACACCGCCTGCATCGAGGTGGGCGAACGCCGTCTGCAGGGCCTCGGAAAGATCGTCTTCTGAGGTCATGTAGCAGATCGCGTCGTGCACGAAGACGCAATCGAAGGTCCGATCCAGGCGCACGCAGCGCATGTCGCCAGTAAGGTGTTCGCAGTCGGGGTTCAGGGTGCGGCTGACTGTGATCATGCCCTCGGACAGGTCCACGAGGGTCACGGCGGTGAAGTGCCGCTTCATGTGCAACGCGTTGTTTCCTCCACCGCTCCCCAACTCGAGGAGTGTAGGGCGCGACGGAGCGCGGTCCAGCAAGACCTCGACATAGAGAGCGGCTTCCTCCGCGTAGTCCTCGGGCGCCGAGACCAAAGGCCACCAGGACGCCAAGGGCCCGTACATCGCCGGCGTGCCGGGGGGAGATGTCTCGCTCACTGGGCCGGCCTGCGAGCTGGGCCGGGCTGCCTGGCCGTCACTCGCTCGCCGGTCACCGCCACGCCTCCACCAGGTCCTCGGCGATGAGGCCGAGCGCAGCCTCGAGCTCGAAGAAGTCGCCGGTATTCTGGTTGGTGAACACGGAGACGACCGTGGGGCCGCCCTCGTAGTACAGGATGCCCACGTCGTTTCCGGCGTAGGGCGGCCAGTCCCCCGTCTTGTGCGCGACGCTGGCTCGGCCCCGCATCCGCTGCGGCAACCGCGACGAGTAGAACTGTCGCCGCAGGATGCCGATCATCTCGCTGGAGTGTTCGGCGCTGGCCAGCTCGCCGGCCTGGATCTGCATCAGCAGTCGTGACATCTCGCGGGCGGTGGTCCGGCCCAGCCAACGAGCAGAATCGCCCTCCAGGGCGAAGGATCGCGCGGCGGCGCCCGAGTCCCCGGGAAAGCCCCTCTCAAAGACGTCGCGGTCCGACAGCGTGGCGAAGCCCGCATCCGTGTCGATCCAGGTCTCACGGAACAGCTGCCCGGTGGTGCTCTTCAGGCGCGTCTGCTCGTACCCCAGGTCCGCCAACATCGCATTCACACGCTCCAGACCCACCTTCCCGATGAGGAGGTCTGTGGCCGTGTTGTCGCTCGTGATGATCATCTGGGTGATCAGGTCGCGAACGGTGGGCTGCAGGCCGGGGGCGAAGGTCTGCAGAAGGCCGCTACCCCGGCGCAGGTCCTGCGGCCGAACGGCGATGCGCTGGTCCAGCTCCAGGCGGCCCGCCTCCGCGTCCCGGAAGGCCAGGACCATGATCGGGATCTTGATCACACTCAGCGTGTTCATGGGCTCGTCCGCCCGCACCTCGACGGTTTGGCCGGACCGGAGGTGTTGAGCGAACACGCTCGTCTTGGCGTCGAGCGCATCGAGCCGGGCTTGGATGCGGACACCCAGGGCCGCCGGATCGTCCGAGGCCCGCGGCAGGGTCGGGTCGGTCTGGGCCGTCCGGTCGGTCGGAACACAAGCGGCCGCCAACGAGACGACGGCCGACACGAGGGCGCAACGCGTTGGGCAGGACCTCATCCACATGGCGGATCTCTCCGGGAAGCCGGGGCGGGCGCGGTGGACGCATGCTCGGGCTCGGCGTGCAGACTGGCAAGCGTCCCGTCACTCCCGGCTGGGCGCTTGCCCGCGGGGCAGGCTCGGCCGGAGATTGCGGCACGCTGAATCCGGCGGTCCGCGAGGCGCGGACCCATCCGGTGCCCTGCCTGCCTCAGGAGGCTGTCGTGGCCGCCCTTTGTCGAACCATTTCTGCTCCCCGGGTCTTTCGGACGCTGGCGCTCTGCGTGGGCCTGGCCCTGGCCCCGGTGTCCCTGCTGGCCCAGAACGCAAACGACGTCGGCACCTGGCGTGCTCAGGACGTGCTGCGTGAAGAACAGTACGTGGCGCCACCAAGCGCCATCGCCGACGCCGTGCTCGCGCCGCGCTACCTGAACGTGACGCTCCGCGAGGTCAGCCCCGACGGACGTTGGTTCGTCAACGAGGTCGGGGACGGTCCGGTCACCATGGACCGCTTCTCCAAGCCGTTCCACGATCTGGGCGGCGAGTTCATCGACTTCCGCGCCAATCGGGACCGGAACCTCACGATTCGGAGCAACGTGGGGATCCAGATCATCTCGGCCGCGGACGGATCCGTCCGCGATGTCCAGGTGCCGCGCGGAGCGCGGGTCTCCAACGCGACCTGGTCCCCGGACGGGAGTCGCCTGGCGTTCTTCGTGCATACGGACGATGCAACGCACCTCTACGTGGCCGATCCGGCGAACGGGCGGGCCAGACAGCTCACGCGCACGCCCGTGCTGGCCACGCTGTACACGGGCTTCGACTGGTCAAACGATGGCCGCTTGCTCGCCACCGTGTTGATTCCGGACCGCCGCGCCCCGATGCCTACCGAGAGCTCGGTGCCTGCGGGTCCACGGCTCAAGCTGACGGAGGACGGGCAGAACATGCTCCGAACCTACGCCAGCTTGCTGGCAACGCCCCACGACAAGGCGCTTCTGGAGTGGCATGTCACCGGGCAGGTCGCGGTCATCGACGTCGAGAGCCGCCGGGTCACGCCGATCGGGCAGCCCACCATGGTGCGGTCGCTCGACCTCTCCCCGAACGGGGAGTTCGTACGGGTCACGCGGATGACGCAGCCCTTCAGCTATATCGTGCCGGTGGGCAACTTCGGCAGCGTCGAGGAGGTGTGGGACCGGAGTGGCGTGGCCCTGGCCACGCTGCGCGTCGACTCGCTCGACCTGGGCGTGCAGGACGACGATGCGCCACAGAACGGCGGTTTTGGAGGCGGCGACCAGAACGGGAAGCGCGAGCTGGCCTGGCGTGCCGACGGGAACGGCCTCACCTGGCTGGAGCAGGAGCCCGCCCCCGAGGGCGAGGAGCAAGCGGAGCCGGCGGAGGAAGGGGAGCGTCGGCCCCGCCGCAAGGACCGCGTGCTGCAGTGGCTGCCCCCGTTCGAGGAGGGGGCCGCTACGGTCGTCTACGAGTCGGATAGCCGCATCAGCACGCATCGTTTCTCGCCGGACCATCGGACCCTCTTCCTGTCCGAGCGCACCGGCCAGCGGGTGCACGAGTACGCGGTCGATCTGTCTGCTCCCGGCGAGAAGCACACGTTGGCGCGTTACGCGAGCGACGACTTCTACGCGAACCCCGGGGCGCTCCTGATGGCCGATGGTCGAGTGGGCGGGGGCGGTGGCTTCGGGGGCTTCCGTCGTGGAGGACCTCCAGGGAACGGCGCCGTGGTCCAGCTCTCGCCGGACGGAGGTCACGTCTACTACGTGGGGACCACGTACGCCAAGGACCCCATGGAAGAGGGACCCAAGGCGTTCCTGGACCGAGTGCCCATCCGGGGCGGCGAGAAGACGCGACTGTTCGAGGGCGACAACGAGGGCGTCTCCGAACAACTGCTCGCAGTGCTGGACGCGGAGGTCGGGCGCCTGATCGTGAGCCGTGAGTCGCAGGCCGACGTGCCGCAGTCCTATCTGCGCGCCGAGGGTCGACTGACCCAGCTCACGCACAACCGGGACTACACCCCCGACCTGACTCGTGCCCCCGTCCAGCGCTTCGTGGTGGAGCGCCCGGACGGATTCCGCTTCCGGGTCACGGTCAACCTGCCCCCGGACTACCAGGAAGGCACGCGGCTCCCCGCGATGTTCTGGTTCTACCCACGCGAGTACACGGACCAGGAGAACTATGACGAGGGAGCGCGGACGTTCGACAAGAACGCCTTCCCCAACTTCGGCACGAGGTCCATGCAATACCTCGTGCGCCTGGGCTACGCAGTGGTCGAGCCCGACGCCCCTATCGTCGGGCGTCAAGGTCAGATGAACAACAACTACGAGCACGATCTACGCAACAACCTCGCGGCCGTGATCGACGAGCTCGACAGGCGGGGGATCATCGACCGCCAACGACTGGGAATCGGTGGGCACTCCTACGGTGCGTTCTCCACGGCCAACGCCATGGTGCATACGCCGTTCTTCAAAGCGGGCATCGCGGGGGACGGCAACTACAATCGGACCTTCACCCCGTTGAGCTTCCAGAACGAGCGACGGATTCTCTGGGACGCGAAGGACACCTACCTGTCCATGTCCCCCTTCTTGTACGCCAACAACCTGACCGGTGCCTTGCTCATGTACCACGGCATGCACGATCAGAACGTGGGAACCGATCCGGATCACACGCCGCGGCTCTTCCACGCGCTCAACGGATTGGGCAAGACGGCTGCGATGTACCTCTACCCCTTCGAGGACCACGGACCGGCGACCAAGGAGACGCTCCTGGACCTGTGGGCCCGCTGGACGGCCTGGCTGGAAGTGTATCTGGAGAATCCGGCGGAGAGTCGCGCGGTGAGCGAGGATCAGGGATAGCTCGGCGGCCCGCCAGCAATCCTTCGGAGGGCTGACGCACCACGGGGCCGGCGGATGTGATCCGCCGGCCCCGTTCCTTACTCGTAGGGGCCGATCCCTTCAGCCCCGGCGCTGGGCCCAGCGGGCCCGGACCCTACTGGGTCACGTTGCTCCCACGTTGCCACTTCTTGAACCAGTCCTGCAGATAGAGCTGGGTGCGCAGGAAGTTGGACGGCCGCGAGCTGGTGCCGTGCCATTCGTTTTTGAAGCGCACCATCACCGTCGGGACCTTCCGCAGGCGGAGGGCGGTGTAGAACTCCTCGGTCTGCGGCATGGGCGTGCGCAGATCCATCTCGCCGGTCATGAGCATGGTCGGCGTCTCCACGTTGCCCACGTACATCAGGGGCGAGCGGCGCAGGTGCTCCGACGGATCCTCCCAAGGCAGCTTCTCGAAGTTGCGGTACCAGCTGGCACCGTCCGTGGTGCCGACGAAAGAGAGCCAGTTGGTCACCGGGCAGTTGGCGGAGGCAGCCGCGAAGCGCTTCGTGTGACCCACGATCCACGAGGTCAGCACCCCGCCGCCCGAGCAGCCGTAGACGAACATGTTCTGTTCGTCGATGTAGCCGCGGGCGACCACCTCGTCGACCCCCTTCATCAAGTCATCGAAGTCCTTGCCTGGATACGCGTTCTTGATGGAATTGCCGAATGCGCTCCCGTAGCCGGAGCTGCCCCGTGGATTCGTGTACAGGACCACGTAGCCCTGCGCGGCGTGCTCCTGCCAGGAGAAGTTGAAGCCCACGTTGTACATGCCGTGGGGCCCCCCGTGGATGGAGAGCATGAGGGGGTACTTCTTGGACGCATCGAAGTTCGGGGGCTTCACGATCCAGCCCTCGATGTCGTAGTCGTCCACCGACCGATAGTGGAACTCCTCCACCTCGCCGAGGCGCACACCCGTCAGGACGTCCTCGTTGACGCGCGTGAGGCGAGTCATCCGGTCCGGGCGGTTGAGCGGGAAGCTGTAGAGGTCCTCGGGCGCCTGGAACGTGGCGACCGTGGCGACCGCCACACCTCCGGCCATGGAACCCACGTCGAGCATGTGATTGCCTTGCGTCACCGCGCGCACGCCCCCCTGAACGGACACGAAGTGCAGGTTCGCGGCGCCATCGGCCTGGACGTTGAAGTAGAGCCCGCTGCCATCGGCGGCCCACTCGAGCTGGCCGGGGTCCCGGTCGAAGTCGCCGGAGATCATGTGTGGGTTGGATCCGTCGGCACCCATCAGGTAGATCTTCGAGGTGATGTACGTGTCGTCGGTCCAGTCGTAGCCGGTATAGGCGATCCAGCGCCCGTCCGGTGAAGGTGCGGGGTTCCCGTCTGGGCCCTTGCGGGTGGTCAGCTGTTGGATCCGCCCGCTGGCGACGTCCACCCGGTAGATCTCGGACTCCCGCCACTCGTGGTCGGCCTCCTCCACGCGCAGCGAAGAGAACACCAAGGCGGAGCCGTCTGCCATCCAGCGGGGACTCCGGTGATTCCAGGTGCCGTCGGTCAGTTGCCGAGGCGTGCCACCGTCGGCGGGAATGACGAAGACGTGCGCGTAGCCGTCATCGATGAAGCCCTGCCGATCCCGTCGGTAGCTGAGCCGGTCGACGATCTTGGGATCCTCGGTCCACTTGGCCCCCTCTGGGCGACCGGGGAGCTTGACGCGCCACTCCGGATCGTCAGGAACCGACATCGTGAACGCGATCTGCGTACCGTTGGGCGACCACTGCAGGTCCGAGGCTGGGCGCTCCAAGCGGCTGATCTGCGTGGTCGCGCCTTCGTCGTCCATCCAGCGGACAAAGATCTGCGTTCCGGATGGCTCTCCGTCGTCGGTATAGGCGATCCGGGTGCCGTCGGGAGACCAGCGCGGCGAGGAGCCGTCGACCAGAAAGCGGTTGCGCGAACCGTCGGCGTTCATGATCCAGACGGACGAGGCACGCCGGTCCCGCATCTGATCGACGTAGGACCGCGTGTAGAGGATCTGCCGGCCGTCGGGAGAGATCTGGGGGTCGGAGACCCACTCCCAATCGAGGTAGGTCTCCAACTTCAGCGTGTTCTGGGACGCGTCCTGCCCTTGCAGGTCCGTCGTGGGCCGGACCCACATCCCCACGCAGACCAGGGCCGAGGCGAGGGCGTGAAACGAGAGGCGGCGGAGCATCGTTCCCTCCAGGGTGATGGACACCGTGAAGGTAGAGGGCGGCTCGCCGGCCAACCAGAACCACTCCATCCGCGCCAGGAGCGGCCCCCGTCGGGCCCTGCCTCTCCCCCCTCAGGGGCTGCTGGCGCCGGAAGGGCGCGGTCCCCAGGCGCGTCAAACCCCCTTGCCGCTTCAACTTCGGACCGCTAAGCTCAGAAACTCGTCAAATAGCGGCCTTGAACACGCGGAACGTCGTCCGCATGCCCCCCGGCGGGGTCGCCACCGGTTTCCGCCCCCGCGCGTCGTCGAGCGGGGGACCGTGTGGGGGGTATCTATGTCCGAGGCTGTCCTCGCTCCGCCGGAACCGGTGCGCAGGGACGCGCCGCGTCGCAGCTCGCCCGCCGGCCGCGTGGGCGCGCTTCCCGACCTTCCGCTGGCTTTGCTCGTGGCAGCGCTCGGGTTCGGGTGGTTCCTGCTGCTGAGCTCCTGGTTCGATCCCCGGATGCTCGGTCGTCCCACCTTGGACGCGTGGTTTCAGGCCGATGTCGCGCGCGTCTTCGAGAACATGACGCAACGCTGGTCGAATCACGGGCGCACCTCGCATCACCCCGCGTTCTCCCTGATCGGCTACACGCCTACCTTCGCGCTGATGCACGCCGCCGGACTGGACGCTGTCGTTGCCGTACGGCTGGTCATTGCAGCGTTGGGTGGAGCGCTCGGGGGGCTCGTCTTCCTGAGCCTGCGCTGCATCGGCCTTGGCCGGCTGGAGGCGCTGACCTTCACCGGGGTCGCGCTCACCAGCGCCAGCGCCGTCTGTTGGTTCACCGTGCCGGAGACGTTCCCGTTCGGGTCGGTTGCGATCGCGCTCGGCGTGTTCACCGTCGCGGCTGGTGTGAAGCGCGTCCCGCAGGGGGGGTGGGACGTCTTGGCCAGCGCGGCCATGCTTGCCACGACCAAAACCAACTGGGCGATCGGCATGCTGGCCTCCTTCGCGCGCCACGGCTGGAGACGCGTCGGTCGCATCGCCGTCAACGCCTTCGCCGTGGTCGTGATCCTCTGGTCCGTGCAGGACTGGATCTTCCCGGATACGAACTGGTTTCTGGCCCGCCGCCGACTCGAAGAGGCGGCGGTGTTTCCTGCGGATGGGATGGGTCTTTGGGGGGTGATCCGAAGCATGTTCGGCCACACGATGGTGTTCCCCGCCATCGCGGTGGTGGACGTACCCAACATCGGGGAGTGGCCGCTGCTGTTGACACAACGCTCCGGACTGGGCTCCTCCGGTCTCCTGGGGGGCGTGGCTACGGCAGGTTGGTTCGTGTTGCTCGCGGTGGGACTCTATACCGCGTTGCGCGCTCCCGAGCACAGGAGGCTTGGAGCCTTCCTGGTATTGGCCATCGGCTCACAGGTCGTCCTTCACTCTGTTTTCGGGGACGAGACCTTCCTCTATTCCGCCCACTTCCTGCCGCTGTTGGTGGTCTTGGCCGCCCTTGCGCTGCGCAGCCCCTGGAGGCGCCCCCTGCTGGCCGTCGCAGCGGTGGTCCTGGTGACCAACGCAGCCAACAGCGTGAGCCAGTACCGTCAGGCCACCGGCTTCATCGACGAATGGGGTGCCTACCATCACAGCCTCCGCGCGGGCATGGCCGAGCGCCCGCTGGATCGCTGGCAGCGAAACGAATCGGTCGGGTTCAGCGCGGGCGAGGGCCTGGATGGCGCGTGGTACGGCCCGGGAGGAAGCGGGTATCCTGCAGCTGGCACGTTCGGACTCAATCTCTGGGTGCGCGATGCCCTCGCCGACACGGTCATCGCCACGAGCAACGACATCCCGCTGGAGTCGATCAACGAACAGCCCATCGAGGACCAGGGCCGAAAGCTGGGCTGGGTCTCCCACACGCCCTGGTACACGACGCGCTGGCGGGCGCTGGCACCCAGGTCGTTCGAGTTCTCCGTGACGGGTGCCCAGGCCCCGCTCGACCTGGTCGTCCGCGGCATCGCTCCGCGGGATCCGGGTCCATTGCGGGACATCCGCATCGAGGGCGACACCTTGATCCTGAACGAGCGCTGGCGCATGGCTCCAGTGACGGGACCCATCTACCTGGGCACCGAGGCCGGGGATTGGATGGAGGCCGAACCGGTGGCCGCCAGCGTCAGTGATGCCGGAGGGTGGGCGTATGCACGCATCCCGTTGGACCATGACGCGTTGCAGGTGAAGATCTGGGATCCGGACGCGAGTGGACCGCGCGGACGCATTCTGGGCTGGATCCGGGGCGGATGACGGACGTCCGGACCGCACGACGGGTGTGGGTGACCGCACTCGTGGTGCTGAGCATCGGCTGGTCCGGGTTCGCGTTCGTTGTCGTACCCAACCTCATCCGCTCCGCCTACCGGGGCGAGAGCCTCCCCGCCCTCAACGCCCTGATCACGGGACAGGCCGAGAACGGGGTCCGCGTGTACCTCGGTCTGTGGCGGAAAGCGGCGCTGGCGGCCACCGCAGCGCTGGTGGCGGGCCTCGTGCTTGCGGCGCTGGCCTATCGCTTCCGTGCTCCCCTCGACTCCCTGCGTGCAAGGGTCCTGCAGAGCGGACCCACTCTGGGGCTGCCCGCGACTCTCATGGTGAGTGCCTGGGCCGGTCTGGGGTTCGGTCTATTGGAGTCGGGAGGCAGGGCGCTCACGCGGCGGGGTGAGGGGATCTTCGAGTATTGGTCCAATCCAGACTACTGGTGGATGACGCCGACCGCCGCTGCCGTGTTGTTCATCGCCTCGGGGTTGGTCCTCTACCTCGTCGCGCGCGGGCGCCGCGGCGGTCTCTCCCTGCGGGCGCTGGTGGTGATCCTGGTGGCGGTTGGTGCGTACGGAGCCGTGCGGGTCATGCGCCTGGGGATCGACGATCGGATGCTGTGGATCCTCGCGCTCGGCCTGGGCGTCCACCTGGGGAGGTCGGCCCAAGATCATCCGAACCGAATGCTGCGACTGGTGCGGATTACGGCGCCCATGCTGGCTCTGCTCGTGCTGGGCGCCTTTCTTTGGCAGCAGCCCGTGTACCGATTCCGTGCGCAGCGCTCGCTCTCGGGCGGGCCCGTGCCCGCCCGGGGGGCTCCCAGCGTCCTGCTGGTGGTGCTCGACACCGTGCGACGCGAGAACCTGAGCCTCTACGGATACACTCGTCCGACCACGCCGACTCTGGAGGCGTTGGGTCGACGCGGCGCCGTCTTCGACCGTGCCTTCAGTACGGCTCCCTGGACCCTTCCCTCGCACGCGAGCATGCTCACGGGACAGTACCCCTGGGCGCAGTCGGGCGGATGGGCACGGCCTTTGGATGACGAGCATCTCACCGTGGCGGAGTACGTGCGCGACCGCGGATACGCGACGGGCGGATTCGTGGGGAATCTGCTCTACACCAGTGCTGCCTCCGGCCTCGATCGGGGATTCTCCACCTACCTGGACGATCCCGTCCGCCTGGACACCTGGCTCTACTCCGCGATCGCCACCCGCTGGATCCTCAATCGGATCCGTGCGCACATTCCCGGCGGGGACCGTGGGCCGGGACGGAAGTTCGCAGCAGCCGTCAACACGGAGTTCCTGGGCTGGGTGGACCGGATCGGAGACAGGCCCTTCTTCGCGTTCTTGAACTACTTCGACGCGCATGGGCCCTACGAACCTCGATTCCGGACGGAGGCCGTCGGGCGGGGGGGGACTGCCCCGCGGGACTCCGTCATGGTGAAGCCCTCGGTCTGGAGAGCGCTGTCCGAAGAGGAGCAGACCGAGGTCGACCTCTACGACGGTGCCATCATGTCGATGGACCGTGCCTTGGGAGAGTTGTGCGCGGAGCTGGAGAGTCGGGGCCGTCTCGAAAACACGATCGTGATCGTCACGGCCGACCACGGTGAGCACTTCCACGAGCGCGACATCGTCATCCACGCCAACAGCCTCTACAGCCAACTGGTGCACGCGCCGCTGGTGATCGCGTACCCTCCGAGAGTGCCGGCGGGAGAGCGGATCGAGGCCGCCGTGAGCTTGCGCGACCTGCCCGCCACCATTGCAGACCTCATCGAGCCGGGAGCCGCCTCATCCTTCCCGGGACGATCCCTCCTGGAGGCGCCGAGCCCGGGGACGAGCATCGCCTTTTCCCAGGTCGTTCCCAGCTTTCTGGATGAGCAGAGCGGACCGGTTTCCCGCGGTCCGATGAAGTCGGTCGCTGTGGGGCCGTACCACTACATCCTGAACGGCGACGGCGTGGAGGAACTGTTCGATCTGGATCACGATCCGGCGGAGGAACGGGACTTGATCGCGGTGGACAGCCTGCAGCCCCTCCTACCGGAGCTGCGTGCGCGCCTGCGGGCTGCGCTGCTCCCGGAAGGGCTGGCACCCGGTGTCCAGGGCGGCCGCTAGACAGGACCTCCGTCCCCGGGGTGGGTCTCAGTCCCGGACACTGGCCCACTTGAGGTAGAACCCCGGCAAGGGGACGATGCGCGAGGCCGGTGGCGTATCGTCTTCGGGATCGGCCCGGTGGATCCACAGCGCTCGGCTGACGTTGAGCTCCGCACCGATGTCCGACCTACGGAAGGTCTCGACCTCGAAACCCACCGGTGCCCTCAGCATGAGGCCACTGCCGATGCCCTCCTCCTGGCGGGCGGTCACGTTCCACAGGCCCAGCCCCACGAAGCCCTGCACTGTGCCCTGGCCCAGGTACTGCTTTCCCACCACCGAAACGCTGACGTCGCGTAGCGCCCACGTCCCCAGCGTCAGCTCGACGGCGCTTTGATCCCGGACATACTCCATGCTGATGCCCAAGAACGCGGTGCTTCCCAGAGTGATCCCGAACCGGAAGAGGTCTGGTTCTCCGGGAGTCTGACCCAGCCCAGCACTCGGTGAGGCACCGCTCAGGAGCCAACCGAGGAGCAAGCACGCGACGCTCTTCATGAGCCGAGAGCGCCCGAGATCATGCGGGCCAGCTTGAACACCGAAAGCGGCGACGACCCCTCCGCCTTGTTGTTCACGATCACGGTCACCTCACGTTCCTCCTCCAGGGCTTCCACGGCTGCGGTCGTGATCCAACGGCGCGACGTCACATCCTCGGCCACGAGGGCGTCGAAGGGTGCGAACTGCTCCCGTGCGTCCTCGTACGTGAGTCCGTGTCCCAACATCCAGCGCACGAGGAGAGGCCCCTGCGCGGGCAGCGGAATCAACTGACGTTGCTGGCGAATGGGCGGCATGGTGGGGTGCACGTTGAAGGCGTGGGCCGCGCCATACGCGCTGAGTGCGTCGCGGTAGGCTGGCGTAAGCAGTGCGGAGGTCCGCACCTCCACTGCATAGGGTAGCCCCGCCGGCAGCGCCGCCAGGAACTGTCGCAGACGTCCCGCGAATCCGCCGGCCCCGCCTACGTCCCGCGGATCCAAGGGCGGGAATTGGAACAGGAGCGCGCCGAGCTTGTCGCCCAGTCCGGCTCGTGCAGGTTCGATGACCTCGCGGATCGCGTACGTCGCGTCGAGGAACAGCGGATTGCTCGCATGGATGCCGCCTCGGGCGCGCACGCGCTCTGCGCGCTCGCCCGGTGGTGGCGGCGCGCCGTGGGGGTGTTGGGGGCCGGCCAACTGTGGAATGGTCAGGCGCCGATCGGCCTTGACCAGGAAGCGAAACCCGGAGGGCACGGCATCCCCGTACTCACGGAAGGTCACCGCGGGAATGGGCTCGTAGTAGGTGCGGTCGATGCCCACGGCGCGCAGCAGAGGGTGGCGGGCATACGGCTCCAGGCCCTTCCGCGCCAGCAGTGCCTCCGGGGCGCGTTCCGCGTATACGATCCCGGCCCAGCCCGGGAACGACCAGGAGGAGGTGCCCATGCGCAGGCCGGGCGGGAGCGTGGCAGCGAGCTCCCTCAAAAGGGGCTCGACCGGCGCGGACCCCACCGCGGACGGCTCGAGGGCGGCGTTTTCGCCCGAGAACAGATCGGTCTGGTTGCGGCTCACGAAGGAAAGCTAAGTCCCTGGGGGAGTGGGGCCACCCGGCCCCGTCCGCAGTGACCGAGCCGGCCTCCGCGCGCGAGCGAGCCGCAGAGGCCGAGGGCGGAGCGGGCGTTCAAAAGGCCTTCAGATAGGTCAGCTTCACCACACCCGTGCGACGCGCCCAGCGGCTCTCCCGAGGGTCCAGGGCGTCGCCCGTCCGATATCCGGTGTCGAACACCACGAAGAGGTCGCTACCGGGCGTATGGATCCAGTCGATGCGCACGTTCGCCTGGAGCACATCGGAGACGTCGTCGTATTGGATCAAGGCATTGGCGAAGAGGCTGCGGCTGAGCGCGCCCAACAGATTGACGCCCAACACGGTCGTGGAAAACTCGCCGTCCTCCACCGGAAGGTCGATCTGGTTGCGCGTGGCACTCACGCCAACCGTGAGGTGGGGGCCGGTCTTCCAGGTGACGCCGCCCGTCAGCTCCTGGCGCGTACCGCTCCAGAACTGCCCGAAGGTGAATCCGCCGGTGCCCGACCAGTTTCGGCTCTCGTTGGTGCGGAAGCTCACGTCGGCGCTCGTGAAGCTGTAGTCGCCCACCTCCAGCTGGCGCCCCTGGATGGAGGCCGCGGACTCGAGGATCTCCGTGCGCCGACGCACGTTCAGCATGAGCCAGTCCCCGCTCTGGAAGGTCAGCATGTTGTGTGAGAGCAGGCTCGTGCTCTGTTCGTCGCCATCCTGCCCCGTGATGTACTCACCCGTGACGGCCATGGTCATTCGCCGTGCCCAGCGGCTCGACTCGAATCGCGGAAACCAGGCTGCGCTTCCGTCGACCCGGCGCATGTCGCGCCGGCGCACGAACCCGAGCGCGGGGTCGTAGTCCGAGTCCACGCTGGTGAACCCCGCGCCTGCCGAGGCCGTGGCGCTACGGAGATCCAACTGGGCGCTCCCTGCCGAACTCGGGCTTCCCTGGCCGTGCCACACTCGCGCGAACCAGCCATCGAACGAGCTGGACCCCGCGAAGCGCATCTGGAGATCGCCGCCACCCAGACGGTTGTAGCCTGCATCCGACTCCAACGTCGTGAAGATCCCTCCGACCGTGGTGCGTGGCAGCACATCGGCGCGTAGCCGTACCACCGAGTTCACGCCCCCGGGCAGGGGAGCGCCGCTGGCATCGGTCGCATCGGCGGTACCCAGGGCCAATGCTCCGATCGAGAGCCGCCCAATCTGTCCGGTGACCCGCCCTCCGCCGCGGATGTCGTTGGGTAGGCCGATCCTGCGACTGAAGAAGGCCTCCGTCTCCCTCGCGTCCCCGAACTGGAAAAGTCCCTGGCGTTCCAGGAAGAACTCGCGTTTCTCGGGGAAGAACAGACTGAAGCGGGTCAGGTTGATCTGGACGTTGTCGGCTTCGACCTGGGCGAAGTCCGGGTTGAGCGTCAGATCCAGCGTGAGGCTGGAGGTGATCCCGTACTTCACGTCGACGCCGGCATCGGAGAGCGTCTCGGTCTGCGTCCCGGCGAGACTCTGACGGCCCCCGATCGCGTAGGGCTTGACCTCGACGTGCCGCGCCCGCTGCAGGGATTCCAGCCCGACGAGCGTCGCATAGCGTGAGACCTGGAAGATTCCCGAGCGATACTGCTGACCGATGTGCGGCCAGGTCACCTCTTCATTCTTGCGACGGATGGACCGATAGAAAGCGATCCCCATCTCGGGCGTCTCGTCCTCGCTGAAGCGAAGCGTGGTGAAGGGAACCTCCACCTCGAGCACCCAACCCTCATCGGTCACGCGGCCTTCAGAACGGTAGACCCCTTCCCAGTCCCAGTCCGAGAGGGTCATGCTCTCGTCCGAGATGAGCGCATCGCCCTGGGTGCCGAAGGGGTTGAGCTCGAAGATGTAGGCGTTGCGCCGGTCCAGGTAGGAATCCAGAGCGATGATGACACGGTCGTCCTGGTCGATCCGGCCTTCCCGGTGCAGGATGCTGCGACGGATGCGACTGGGCTCGCCGTCACGGAGCAGCAGTCCGAAGTAGAGCGCGTCCTCCGTGAACGCCACCCGGACCTCGGACCGCTCGGTGGCCGGCGCGCCGTCCACCGGCTCCCTCTGCCGGAAATCGGTGATTGGTTCGATCCGCTGCCAGAAGGGCTCGTCGAGCACGCCGTCCACGGTAGGTGCCTCGGGTACGCGCATCGCGCGGACCACCGGCGCCGGGGTCGCGGGTGCCCCACCCGCACCGCCGTTCTGCCCCTGCGCTCCGGCCGGCAGGCCCAGGACCAGCATCAGTAGACCGAGTCCTGCCCGTACGCGCCCACCCCCCATGCCCATCCTCCCGGTTGTGCTCAGAATCCCGCCGACGGCCAGCCTGCGGTGAGTCCCACATAGAAACGACGCCCCGGACCCGGCTCGTAGAAGCGCGCGCCAAACGCGTTGACGGAGACGGCCGAGGCGTAGACGCGATCGAAGACGTTGGTGATGCCCGCGAAGGGCGTGAATGTCGAGCCGCCGACGCGTATCCCGCCGGCGCCCAGGCTGCCGCGCACGTCGAGCAGCCCATAGCCGCGGGCGAAAGCGCTGTTCGCGTCGTCGACCGCGATCCGGTCGGCGACCTCCCCGTGTACCTCCACGAATCCGATCTCGTCCTCGATCCGCAGTAGTCCGTCCAATCGGTGGGGGGCGGCCCCCGGGATCACGTTTTCGGAGAAGTCGTCCGAGTCCGTGACGAAGTCGCGGTAGCGTCCGTCCAGATAGGAGTAGGTCAGCCGAGCCGAGAGATGCTCGCCCAGTCGAGCGTGCACCAGCGCCTCTGCACCGTAGTAGCGCGAGGAGCCCGCATTGCGGAAGAACCGACGGCCGGGCTGGCTAGGCACCTCGAACGGGATCAGCTCGCCCTCGAGGGCGGTGCGGAAGAAGGCGACCTGATAGGCCAGCCTGGTGCCCACCCAGCCGCGCGCCCCCACCTCCACCGAGACAGCGGTCGTGGGATCGACCTCGGCGTTGAACCCGCCCTGCCCGTCGGGCCGGTTGGCGAGCTCGGTGGTCGTGGGCGTGACGAACGAAGTCGCCACATTCCCGTACAGCGAGAGGGCCCGTCGTGCTTCGAAGCGGAATCCCACCGAGGGACTGAGAGCGTCCATCACGCGTTCGCCGGAGTCGTCGACGCCGTCGGAGATGAAGCGATCCTCCACCTCGAAGCGCGAGCGGTCGTAGCGAAGTCCCGCGGCCAGCACCCAGCGTCGCGACACGTCGAGCAGACCGTTCACCCACGCTCCCGCCGTACGCACGCGTTCGATCTGGTCCAAGGAGAGCGCGCCTGCCTCACCTCCCTCGTTGACATGGTTGAGGCGCGCGTCGCGCTGCAGGTCGAGCTGCGTGCCTGCATTCCAGCGCAGTGTCCGTCCGGAGTGCTCCACACGATCGCTGAATTGGGCGGAGATGCCACCGGCGCGTCGATCGAGATCGATCACCACCGTGGTGATGGGATTGTCGAGTGAGCGCAGGATGCCGTAGCCGGACAGCTCGAGACGTTTCGCCCCGTTCCCGAGCGCCCGCGTCCAGGTGACGCCTGCCTGCCCCTGGTCGATCTGCTTGGATGCGTTCTGGATCACGTTGAAGCGTAGGGCCTCGCGCGTCGCGGCTCGGAAGGCCGAGTCGGCCAGCGAGCCCGGATTCTCTGCATCCATGCGCGTGAAGTTGAAGGCGGCCCGCACGTGGTCCCGCTCACCCGCGTAGTCCAGCGTGGCGTTGCCTTGCGCCTTCTCCGAGTGCCCGAACGTCGTCGCAGGCTCGACCGGATTCGTTCGGAATCCATCGCTGCGGCTGAGCCCCGCCGCAGCGACCCAACCCAGCGCCCCGCTGCGGCCGCCACTGGTGCTGTGAATCGTCAGGGCGCCGTCGCTGCCGCCCACCAGCCGCATCTCCTCGCGGAAGCGGTCCCCGTCCGGCGGCCGCCGCGACTCCAGGAGGAGCACCCCACCGGAGGCGCCGCCCCATACCATGGAGGCGGGTCCACGCAGCGCTTCGACGTGTCCCAGCGACGCGAAGTCGACGTGGTCCAGCGTCGCTTGCCCGTCGGCGATGGTCGCCGGAACTCCGTCCACGACCACCTTGACGCCCCGAACGCCGAACGTGGCCCGGGAGCCGAATCCGCGGATCGAGATCCTCTCGCCGACGCCGTCGTTGAAGCGGTTCTGGATCTCCACCCCGGGTAGGCCCTCCAGCATCTCGTCCAGAGAGCTGGCGGCCTTGGCTCCGAAGAGGTCGGGGGTTCCGAGGGCGGCGATCGAATAGGGCGACTCGTTGGCCCGGATCGGAGTGCGCAGCACACCCACCACGAGCGAGTCCAGACGGAAGGCGGTGAGCGTATCCGGTGCGAGGGAATCGACGACGGAAGGACGGGGGGCCGGCGCCTGGGCACGCGACGGCTCGGCCATGGCGAGCGCGATCAGGGCCAGCGCGGCACCGGTGCGCGGCAGACGGCTCAGAGGGGCTCCTCGCTGACTTGGACCTGGGCGCCCGTCCGGGACAGAGGCGGGGCGAAGCGACTTCAACCTACCCAACCGGGACGGGCGACACTACCAGGGAGGCGACGGCGGCAGGTGCCTCCCCCCGAGCCTAGGGCACGGGTGCGCCGGGAACGGCCGCGTCGAAATACCACCGCCATTCCTCGGCGGGGATGCGCAGCGACGTCGAAGGAAGTCGGTCGCCGTTCTCGACCGTCACCTCGAGCGGGGTGTCGGTGGGGACTCCGCACGCCAGGTAGAACCCGCGCTCGTCGGGGACCGCCCGCACGCCGGACGCGGTCTCCCTCACCACGCCCTGGCCTGGGACGTCGTAGCGCGCCCAGGTCACGCGCAGCGTGGCCCCTGTGGCCGGCTCGCCCGTGTCTTCCCGGCGCAGGAAGCCCATGAGGGCGGCGGTGCCCGCCGACATCTCTTCGTCGCTGCATTGGGCGGCGATGATCTCGAACGGTGTCGGGGCCACCAGCTCCAGCTCGACCACACCCTGGTCGGGGACCTCCACCAGGCGGTCGGGCGCTCGGAACCCCAGGGAGTCGAGGCTCGGATGCGAGAAGCGCACGGCGTAGGTGCCCTCCTCGAGCCCCACTGCCGTGAAGCGCCCGCTTCGATCCGCTCGCACCTCGATGGGCACACCGACGATCTCGACCTGGGCGCCCGAAAGGGGTGTGGCCTGGTACCCGCCGCGCACGGTCCCCTGCACGGCCCCGCCTTCGAACTCCATCACGATGCGACCGGTTGCCTCCGCGATGCGCCGGACCTGTGCGCCGGTTTCGCGGATGCCGACCAGCTGGCGGCCTGAATTGGCTCGGTTGCGGGGGTCGAGGCCGATGAGGGGCATCCGGATCCACCACTTGCGGATGATCCAGGGACCACTGGGGAGCGCCACGAACTCGACCCGCCCACCGAGGTTCTCGTTATCGAGGTCGGGATGGAGGTTCACGTAGCGCCATTCGAGAAGGCGCAACTCGCTGGTGGAGGGATCGAGCCACAGGGTGCCGCTGATCTCCGTCAGGCGACGGCCTCCCACCGGCTCGAAGCCCAGCCCCAACAGTCCCTCGTTGGATCGGCGACCCTGCCGCAGCCGGAAACAATGGGTCTCGAGGAAGTCGTCGGAGAGGAGCACGTCCGCGTCGGGTCCGTAGAAGACGGTGCCGTCGCGGTCTGTGACCACGAAGCCCTCCGAGATGAGCTTCCCGGCGGGGAGGCTGATGAACGTTCGTTGACGAGACGTACGCTCGAGACGGCGATCTTCACGCTCGACGCGTTGGGCCCTGCGATCGAGGTTGCGATCGAGGTGAGTGAGGTCGTAGCGAAAGACACCATGCTCCCCGGTCCAGGAAGCGGCCGCCAACGCTTTGCGTACCTCTTCCCAAACGGTGGCGACTGCGAGGCCCTCCTCCGGTCGGACGCGGCACCGGGTATCCCCTTCGACGTCGATGCCCTCCAGTTGGATCGCCTCCACGGTCGCGATCATCTCCACCGCGACGGTATCGGCTTCCGCCAACGTGAACGCCGGATGGTAGGAGCTGGCGTGCCCGATGCGGTCGGCCCGCAGGCGGTAGCGGCCGGGTGAGCGCCGCTCCATGAAGAAGCGACCCGACGCGTCCGTGAGCACCTGGTACACGGGCGCGTCATCCGTGCCGAGCAGCACCACCATGGCACCCTCGATGGGGGCGCCGCTGCCGGCCTCCCGCAGGGTGCCGCGCACGACCTGAGCCTGGGCCGGGAGGGCGAGCGCTGCGAGGAGGGCCAGCGCGGTCACCAGCCCGGCCAACCGCTGCAGCGCCTTTGGCCCCTCGTTGGGCGAAGGTTGCCGGGGAATCATGCCGGGACCAGGGGAGGAGTGGCTCCGTTGAGCGGGGTTTTGGCGACCTGCTAGATTCCTGCCCGCGGGGTCGCCGCCGAACCGTCAGGTGCTACCCGACCCCCTGGAGCCAGGTCCCCACGTTCCAGCAGAGTTGGAAGATGCCCATCCGCCCCCTCCTCGCCATCACCGCGTTGGTGACCTGCGTTCCGGCTCTGGCTCCGCCCGCCGCATTGGGCCAGACCCGAGGCTATCAGCCCTCGGACTACTATCGCCTGGTGACCGTGGGCGACGTGCAGGTGTCGCCGCAGGGGACGGAAGTGGCGTTCGTGGTGACCACCGTCGTGGAAGCCGAGAATCGTCGGCACCGGGAAGTGTGGATGCAGTCCCTCTCCGGCGGTCGCCCGGCGGGACGACCCTACCGCTTCACCGCACCGACGGACGAGGCCACTGCACCGACGTGGTCTCCCGACGGTCGCCTGCTGGCCTTCGACTCCAAGCGGGGGGATGATCCCAACACCACCTGGTTCCTGCGTGTCCAGGCCAGCGGTGGAGAGGCCTTCCACATCGACGGGGTGGAGGGTACGCCGGTGTGGTCTCCAGACGGACGGTGGATCGCCTTCGTCACAGCGGCGCCGCGCGCCCCGGGCACGCGGGAAGGCTGGGTGGCACCGGACGCCGTCTCGCACACCCTCGATCCCGAGCGCTTCGATGGCCGCGTGGTCACCTCCACGCGCTACAAGCGGGACGGTACCCTCGCGCTGCGGCCGCATTTCTCGACGGAGCCCAAACGCCAGCTCTACGCGGTCTCCACCGAAGGTGGAGCGGTCCAGCAACTCACCGACGTACCCTTCAACGTGGGTTCGCCCTTGTGGTCCGCGGACGGGCGCCTGCTGTTCTTCTCCGGCGATGCTTCCGAGGACGAGGAAGGCGAGCGCGAGCCCAGTTCGGACATCTGGGTGGTCTCGAGTGAGGGTGGTGGGGTGCGGCGCTTGACCTCCAACCCGGGGTCGGAGACGGCTCCTCACCTGTCCCCCGACGGGCACTACCTGGCCTTTCTGTCCACGCCCGCCCGCGGAGCCGAGACCGATCTCCAGGTCGTGGAGCTGGACAACAGCGGCAACTTCCGGGCTTCCCCGGTCAACCTGACGGAGAACTGGGATCTCGCACCCGGCCCTCCCACCTGGAGCGCGGACGGGCGCTTCCTGCGGTTCCAGGCCCAGATTGGCGGGGATGTCCAGCTGGTCCAGGTGCCGGCCGCAGGTGGAGCTGTGGAGGTTCTCACCCGCGGGGAGCGCCAACTGGCCGACGTCTCGTTCTCGGCGGACGATCAGGTCATGGCCTACACGGCCAACGATGCGGTGACGCCGACGGAGTTGTTCGTCGCGCGTGGCGACGGCAGCGGCGAAGAGCGGGCCACCGCGTTCAACGACGACTGGCTGGCGCAGGTCGCGCTGGTGCGTCCGGAGGAGGTCCGGTTCCGCGTGCGGGACGGCACCGAGATCCAGGGCTGGATCGTGCCGCCCGTAGGCTACCGCCAGGGGACCCGCTACCCCATGGTCCTGAAGATCCACGGCGGCCCCCACGGCGCGTACGGAAACACCTTCTTTCCGACATTCCACGTGTTGTCGGCGGCCGGCTTCTTCGTGTTGTACACCAATCCACGGGGCTCCTCCGGGTACGGCCATGCGTTCCAGTACGCGACGCGCGGGGAGTGGGGAGTGGTGGACAAGGAGGATTTCCTCACGGCCGTCGATCGGGCCCTCGAGCGGTTTCCCGACATCGATCCGCGCCGCATCGGTGTCTCGGGGGGGAGCTACGGGGGGTTCATGACCAATTGGCTGACCGCGACCACCGATCGTTTCGCCGCCGCGGTCACCTCGCGCTCCATCGTGAACTGGGAGAGTTGGTACGGGAGCTCTGATGCACAGGGTCTCACCGAGTACGAGTTCTTCGGCCCACCCTGGGAGCAGCGCGAGCTGTACCGTCGGCTGTCACCGATCTCCTACGTGGAGAACGTCACGGCTCCCACGCTGATCATCCACTCCGAGAACGACTACCGCACTCCGATCGGCGACGGCGAGCAGTGGTTCATGGCGCTGAAGAAACGAGGCGTGCCGACGGAACTGGTCCGGTACCCGCGCTCTTCGCATGGGCTCTCTCGCACGGGAGAGCCCTGGCTGCTCGTCGATCGCCTCGAGCGCATCCGCTCGTGGTTCGAGCACTTTCTCGGCAACGAGTCCGCTCGGGCCAGCGCTTCACCGCAATCGTGACGACCGCGTGCTGATCGCGGACCGGTCACCGGGGGTCTCCTTGGCGCGCTTCTCCGCCCGACGCGCGCGGGTCCTAGACCAGCTCGGTAGCTCCGCCCTCGTGCTGAGTGCCGGGCCGCTGCGGTTCAAGAACGCGGATAGCGAGTATCGCTTCCGACCCACGAGCGACTTCCTCTACCTGAGTGGCTGGGGTGAGCCGGATGCGGTGCTCGTGCTGAGGGCGCACGCAGACGAGGACCGTTTCGTCCTGTTCGTGCCACCCCGGCTGCCGGAAGCGGAGCTGTGGACCGGCGCCCGGCTGGGATGTGACGGAGCAAGGGAGCTCCTCCGGGCGGACGCCGCCTACCCCATCTCCGAGTTGTCTGAGCGGTTGCCGCAGCTGTTGGACGGCGCCGAGCACCTGTACGCACGCCTGGGCTCGGAGGAAGGGCTCGATCGGCTGCTGCTCCAGACTCTGACGTCGGCGCGGAGTCGTGCCCAACGCCACGGTGGGCGACCGGTCGGGGTCCTCGATCCCGGGGCCGTTCTGGATGACATGCGGCTCATCAAGGACGCCGAAGAGCTGGAGCGGATCCGACATGCGTGTGCGATCACCGTGGAGGGGTTCCGCGCCGGAGTCGCCGCGGTGCGAGCGGGGGCAGGGGAGTGGGAGGTGCAGGCTGCCCTGGAAGGTGCCTTCCTGCGGCAGCGGGCACAGGGACCCGCGTTCGGCACGATCGTGGGCGGTGGGCCCCGGGCCTGTGTGCTCCACTACACGGCCAACGATCAGCCGCTTCCGGATCAAGGATGGGTGTTGATCGACGCCGGGGCCGAAGCGGCGGCATACGCCGGCGACGTGACGCGAACGCTCCCCGTGGCCGGTCGCCCCCACCCCCTGGCCGGGGAGTTGTACGCGGCCGTCCTGAACGCCAAGCGTGCAGGGTTCGACACGATCCGGCCCGGGGCCACCATCGATGATGTGGAGAGCGCCGTGCGGACTCGTCTGGAGGAAGCGCTGACCGCGCTGGGGGTCGTTCCTGCCGGTGACGAAGAGGTCCGCCGCGCCCGCTTCAAGGCGCTGATTCCCCACAAGGCCAGCCATTGGCTCGGACTGGATGTGCACGATGTGGGCGCCTACCGCGTGCACGGGGCCTCGCGAACGTTCGAGCCAGGGATGGTGCTGACCGTCGAGCCGGGGATCTACATCCCGGCGGACGACGAGCGTGCTCCGAGCGAACTGCGGGGGCTGGGGATCCGGATCGAAGACGACGCGTTGGTGACCGCCCAAGGCGTCGAGAACCTCACGGCTGCGCTGCCGGACGACCTGGAGTCCGTGCTGGCGCTGCGCGATGGAGTGGGTGGGTGAACACCGAGGGGATCGTCGAGCGCTTGCGTACCCCGGGCCCGCTCGTGTCGGTCGAGCTGCGGCCACCGCGCAGCGGGTTGGGGGCCCAGGAGAGCATGGACGTCTGGATCGACATGCACCACTCGCTCCAGGCACTGGCCCGCGCGGGTCGTCCGGTGCTGATCACCGACAATGCCGTGGCCGTCGAGGAAGAGGAGAACCTGGCACACCTCACGGCCAATCTCCCGAGCGGTGTCTCCCCCAAGGGGATCGCACCGTTCCTCACCTGCAAGCACACGCTGGAGTACTGCCTGCTCTACGCGTCGCGAGCGGCTTCGGCCGGGTTCGAGGCACTGACCGTATTGGGCGGGGACCGCTTCGGGGGGCCGCCGCGCTGCGTGCCTCACGCCTACGAGCTGCGCCAGAAGATCCGGTCCACGGTCCCGGGACTCGCGCTCGGCGGCTGGATCAACCCCCATCGGCGCCTCGAAGAGCAGGTTGCCTTTGCGGCCGACCCGGCGTTCACGGCGGATTTCATCCTGACGCAGGTGGTCTCGCACCATTCCCTCGATCGGGTGGAGGCCTTGCTGAAGGCGCTGGACCAGGCGGGGGTCGACCTTCCCGTCGTGTTCGGCGTCTTCCTGTACCGCAGCGCCAATCCGCGGACGTTGGAGCGGCTGGCCGACTACTTCCCCGTGCCCCTCGAGGCGCTGACCGACGAGTTCCAGGGGGGGGCCACCCCGGAGGACATCGCGGCCCGCACCATCCGTTCGCTTCGGTCGGTCGGTGCGGACAAGGTCTACGTCTCCAACCTGGGCTTCCGCGGCGCCGAGCGCCGGCTGCGCGCCGTCCTCGCCACGAACTAGGTGTCAGGGCTGCGGGTGGACCCGGACACCCGCAGTTGACGCATCCGTTCGGGGCGTGAAGGATGTCCGGGCCTTTCCGCGCTGCCCGTCCGGTGGCCGGAGCTGCCGACCACGGACCCTCTGTCACGAAGGAAGTCGCCGTGCCCACGGACATCGAGATCGCCCAGTCCCACACCCTTCGCCCCATCGCTGAGATCGCCGCCAGGATCGGGCTGGGGGCCGATGACATCGAACCCTACGGCCGCACGAAGGCCAAGGTGCCGGTCGCGACCATCCGGAGCCGTCCAGACCGCTCTGGAAAGCTGATCCTGGTGACGGGCATCACGCCCACTCCGGCCGGTGAGGGCAAATCGACGGTCTCGGTGGGCCTCGCCGACGCGTTGGCGCTGCGCGAAAGGAACCCGGTCCTGTGCCTGCGCGAGCCCAGCCTGGGGCCGGTGTTCGGGATCAAAGGCGGCGCGGCCGGTGGAGGTTATTCACAGGTGGTGCCGATGGTGGACATCAATCTCCACTTCACCGGAGACTTCCACGCCATCACCTCGGCGCACGCCTTGCTGTCGGCGATGCTGGACAACCACATCTACCGGCCCAACACGGCTGGCATCGACGTGCGGCGCGTGGTATGGCCACGCGCCGTCGACATGAACGATCGGGCGCTTCGCCAGATCGTCATCGGACTCGGCGGCACTGCCGGCGGTGTGCCTCGCGAGAACGGATTCGTGATCACCGCCGCTTCCGAGGTGATGGCCGTCTTCTGCCTCTCCCGCGATCTGCAGGATCTGGAACGCCGTCTTGGCGACATGATCGTGGCCTATACACGCGATGGCACTCCGGTGCGGGCCCGTGAGATCAAGGCGCCCCCGGCCATGACCGTCCTTCTCCGCGACGCCCTCCAGCCCAATCTCGTGCAGACGCTGGGTGGGACTCCGGCCCTCGTACATGGGGGGCCTTTCGCGAACATCGCACACGGATGCAACTCGCTCATGGCCACCGAGTCGGGCCTGCGCCTGGGCGACGTCGTGGTGACCGAGGCCGGTTTTGGCGCCGACCTGGGCGCGGAGAAGTTCTTCGACATCAAGTGTCGATTCGGCGGCCTGAAGCCAGCGGCCGCGGTCGTGGTGGCCACTGTGCGGGCACTCAAGATGCACGGCGGCGTGCCCCTATCGCAGCTCGCTGGTGAGAACGTCGAGGCCGTCAAGCGCGGCGTGGTGAATCTCCTCGGGCATGTCGAGAATGTCCGGAAGTTCGGGGTGCCGCCTGTGGTCGCGCTGAATCGCTTCACCAGCGACACCGATGCGGAGGTGAAGGAGGTTCTGGCGGCCTGCCGGGCCGCCGGCGTTACGGCTGTGGAAGCGGATCCCTGGGGTGGGGGTGGCGAAGGCTGCCTCGACCTGGCCGACGCCGTCTGGGATACGGTCCAGGGAGGAACTGCCGATTTCCGGCCCCTGTATCCCGACGACCTGGGATTGGCCGAGAAGATCGAGACGGTCGCGAAGGAGATCTACGGCGCGGACGGAGTGGACTTCCTGCCCGCCGCCGCCAAGGAGATCGGGCGTCTCCAGGAGCTGGGTCTGGGTGGCGTCCCGGTCTGCATCGCCAAGACCCAGTACTCGTTCTCGGACGACCCCAAGCGCCTGGGCCGGCCCAGCGGTTTCCGTATCACCGTGCGCGAAGTGACGGCATCAGCGGGAGCGGGATTCGTCGTGGCCAAGACCGGCGACATCATGACCATGCCTGGCCTCGCGGCCACGCCGGCGGCGGAAGCCATGAGCATCGAGCCCGACGGGACGATCCGCGGACTGGCGTGATCCACCACGCGGGTGCGGCCTCCCGGGTCGGGGGCCGCACCCGCGAGCGACTATGGGCCCGTGCGCAGCGGACCGCGCAGGTAGTACGCGACAGCGTCGATGTCGCGAGGCTTCAGCCCTTCCAGGCCCCAGTGCGGCATCCCTTCGGCGGTCCCGATGAAGATGTGGCGCCGGAGCCCTTCGTGATCGTTGGCGAAGCGCCAGTCTGCGTCGCGGAACGACGGTGGCCGCACCGTGTCCCCCTGGGCCACGAACCCTCCGTTGCCGTACCCCCTCATGCCGTGACACTTCTCACAACTGAAGCGGAAGACCACGGCGCCACGCTCCGCGGCCTTGTCGGCATTGGCCCAGGATATGGAATCGAATGCGCCGACGTCGTATGCCGCCTCGGCTTGCCGCATGGTGTCGGCGATGGCCAGGGCGCCGACGTCCACCTCGGGACGGGCGTCCCCTGAACAAGCGGCGGCGCCGAGCAGCAGTACACATGCGAGGCGCGACATGGACACCTCCCTCCGTTGAGGACTTGGAACACTAGCTGAGGGTAGGCCGTGGGGCGGTGCCGGGAATGTCGGGAGAACTCCTTGGGCGAGGGTGGTGGGAACCCTCATGGGCCGAAGCTGTGCGTGACCCGCTCAGGGGCCCCCAGCGGGACTGGACTCGCGCGCCCGCCCCGCCAGCCATGCCGCCGCCGCCATGGCGACCAGGCCCCACAGCAGGTCCAGCAGGTCCGTTTCGGTGCGGAGCCGCCCCAGGGCCCCCCCCTCGCGGATGAAGCCCTCGGTGAACTCGCGGGCGAGGGCTTCCCGAGCGTCGGGGTCCAGGGAGCGTACGTGGTCGTGCCCCAGCGTCAGCATCTCCGCCCAGAGCAGATCCGGAACCGTGTCGGCGGGTCCCAACGCCTCTAGCTCTCTGAGCGTTCCCTCCGGAACCTGATGCGTCCGCTGCAATTTCCAGAAGGCGACACCCGCAAGTGCGTCCGCATCATCGACGATCATCCGGGATACGCCGAGATCGGGCGACATCTGCACCGTAAGCAACATGCCGGTGAGGATCCCCACCAGGGTGAGCAGAGCGGCCGTGGCGCTCAGCATGGCTCGCCGCGCGGCGGTCGCAGCCGCCATGGCCACCCCGACCAGGACGCCGATGCCCACCGCGAGGACATCCAGCCCCAGAGGCGACACGGCCATGACGACGGACCAGAGTGCGCCCCCCACGACTGCGGCGATGCCTCCGGCGACCAGTGCGGGGGCCCACGCCTCTTCCGGGTGGGACGGGTCGACGTAGCGGATCGCGTAGGTCGGCTGACGGCGTGGCACGGCGTTTCGGGGAAAGCGGGGGGTCGGGAGCTGAATCCCCCGAGGGGCGGCAAGTTGGGGGCCAATCCTGGTCGGTGTCGCACGTGAGCGACGCGCGCTTGCGCGCTGGGGGACCGCCCTTGCCACGGGGAAGGAGCTCCGTGGCTGGCCGCTCAGCCCCGCTCGACCCTCACCTCGTCCAGGACGCGCAGCGCCAGGTCGTGGCGACCGCTGGGCGCGCTGACGTGCAATCCCTGCACTCGATCGTGCAAGGCCACAGCCGTCTCCACCGCGATGCGCACGCCCTCCTCGATGGCGTGGGAGGCCCCTTGCGTCTCGGCGCGACGCATCCGTTCGATAACGTCATCGGGAATCACGATTCCCGGTACTTCGTTGTGTAGGAACTCCGCGTCGCGTACGGAGAGCAGAGGGCGCACCGCAGCCAGTGTGGGGATGCGCCAGCGCGCGGTCCGGTCCAGGAACGACACGAGCCGCTCGGGATCGAAGACGGCTTGGGTCAGCGCGTACTCCGCGCCGGCTTCCACCTTGTACGCGAACCGCTCCACTTCGCGCTCCGGATCGATCGCCGCCGGTCTGGCCACGATGCCGATCACGAAGCGGGTGGGCTCACCGATGGACGCGCCACCGGGGTCGACGCCGCGATTCAGCGCGCTCAAGACGTTGGTCAGACCAATGGAGTCGATGTCGAAGACCGCGGAAGCCTCCGCGTAGGGCCCCATGGCGGAGGGATCTCCCGTGGTGACCAGCAGGTTGCGCAGCCCAGCCCCCGCCGCCCCCAGGAGATCGGAGATCATGCCCAGCATGTTCCGGTCGCGGCAGGTATAGTGGACGATGGGCTCGATGCCCACCTCGCGTTGCAGCACCAGAGCCGAGGCGATGCCGCCCATCCGACCGTGCCCGCGAGCGTCCAACACGGCGACGGCGTCGACCCCGGCTAGATACGCCTGCCGTGCGCGCTCGAGCATGGCGGAGGGATCCCAACCCTTGGGCGGGACGATCTCGACGCTGGTGATCCATTCGCGGCGAATGAGCTTGCGCCCGAGTCGAGAGCGCTCCTCGATGGGGGTCGCGAGCACCGGCGCCGCGCTGGCGGACGGGGCGGGCAGCGCCACCTGCACGTGCGCGCCTCGCGGCTGCATGGCCGCCACCGAGTCACGGATGCGACGGATGTGTTCCGGCGTGGTGCCGCAGCAACCACCCACGAAGCGGGCGCCCGCTTCGATGAGACGACGCGCGTAGCGCCCCATGTACTCCGGGCTGGCCATGTAGATCTTCCGGTCCCGGACCGTACGTGGCACGCCGGCGTTGGGTTGGGCCGAGAGCGGCATGGTCACGATGTCGGCCATCTCCTCGATGGCGTCCAACATGACCGCCGGCCCGACGGAGCAGTTGAGTCCGGCGACGTCAACCTTCCAATCCTCGAGCGCCGCGGCCAGGGTTGCCGTCGGCGTGCCCAGCGGTGTGCGGCCGTCTTCGTCGACCGTCATCTGCGCGATGACGGGCAGGTCGGTCTCCGCGCGTGCGGCCTCGATCGCTGCGCGCAACTCGTCCAGGTCGGCAAAGGTCTCGAAGAGAATGCCGTCGACGCCCCCCTCGAGCAGCCCGACGACCTGTCGGCGGAAGTAGCCGACTGCTTCTTCGTACGAGGTGGGGCCCCAGGGCTCGATTCGCACGCCCAGCGGTCCGATGGCTCCGATCACGGCCGCCGCGCCCCGAGCCGCCTCGCGGGCACAGGCCACCGCGGCGGCGTTGATCTCCTCTGTGCGCGTGTCCAACCCAAATGCCGACAGCTTCACGGGGTTGGCGCCGAATGTGTTCGTCTCGAGGATCTCGGCGCCGGCCCGTACGTACTCCTCATGCACGCCGCGGATCAGGTCGGGCTCGGAGATGGACAGCTCGTCGTAGCAGACGTTGACGAAGACGCCACGCTCGTAGAGCAACGTGCCCATGGCGCCGTCCATGATGTGGACGCGTTCGTCTCCGATCCACTCCCGCAACAGATTCATACGCTTCCCGGGTCGTAGGCGAGGTTGGGTGAGAGCCAGCGTTCCACCTCGTCGGTGGGCATGCTCTTGCGCTGGGCGTAGTCCTCGACCTGGTCCCGCCCGATCCGGCCGACGCCGAAGTACTGGCTGTCGGGGTGGGCGAAGTACCACCCACTCACGGTGGCGGTGGGAAGCATCGCACAGCTCTCCGTCAGCGAAACCCCGATACGCTCGGCTGCCAGGACGTCGAAGAGGGCGCGCTTCTCGGTATGATCAGGGCAGGCGGGGTATCCGGGCGCGGGACGGATTCCGCGATACCGTTCCGCGATGAGCGCCTCGTTGTCGAAGCTCTCCTCTGGAGCATAGCCCCACAGCTCGCGGCGCACCCGCTGGTGCATGTGCTCGGCGAAGGCTTCGGCAAGACGGTCGGCCAACGCCTTTGCGAGGATGGCGTGGTAGTCGTCGTGGTCCGCTTCGAAGGTCGCAACCAGCCCGTCGAGGCCGACTCCGGCCGTGACCACGAAGGCGCCGGTCCAGTCCTCCACGCCCGAGTCGCGTGGAGCGACGAAGTCGGCGAGTGACAGGTTGGGGCGCCCGTCCTTGTCGAACTGTTGTCGCAGGTGACGAAAAGCGACGCCCGGACCGGCGCGGTCGCCGGTGGGGAAAATGTGGACATCCTCCCCGTGGGCGGCCGCAGGAAAGAGACCGACGATGGCGCGTGCGGTGAGAAGCCGCTCGCGAACCATCCGCTCCAGCAGCACGTGGGCATCCTCCAGCAGTCCGCGGGCCTGCACGCCCACGGTGGCGTCGTCCAGGATGTCCGGATACCGTCCTGCCAATTCCCAGGTGCGGAAGAAGGGCGTCCAGTCGATGAAGGGTACCAGCTCAGCCAGCGGATAGTCGTCGAACACCGTGATGCCCGGCCTGCGCGGTGCCACAGGTCGGTAGGCGCTCCAGTCGGCCCGATGCCGGCGGCGGCGGGCTTCCTCGAAAGTGAGCGTGCGTTGGCCGGCCCGGCGCGCCGATTGGTGGCGGCGCAGATGGGAGTATTCCTCGCGGACCTGCGCCACGTACGCATCCCGCTGGCTGGCGTCGAGCAGGGTCCCCACCACGCCCACGCTGCGAGAGGCGTCGAGGACGTGCACGGTGGGGCCGTGATAGCGCTCCTCGATCTTGACTGCGGTGTGCACCTTGGAGGTGGTGGCTCCCCCGATCAGCAGCGGGATCTCGAAGCCTTCGCGCTCCATCTCGCTGGCCACGTGGACCATCTGTTCGAGGGAAGGGGTGATGAGCCCCGAGAGTCCGATCACGTCCGCGTGCTCCGCGCGGGCTCGCTCCAGGATCTTATCCGAAGGTACCATGACGCCGAGATCGATGATCTCGTAGTTGTTGCAGGCCAGCACCACACCGACGATGTTCTTCCCGATGTCGTGGACATCGCCCTTCACGGTGGCCAACAGGATTCTGCCCTTCGACCGCGTCTCGCCGCTGGCTGCTTTCTCTTCCTCGATGAAGGGAACCAAATAGGCGACGGCCTTTTTCATGACGCGCGCGCTCTTGACCACCTGGGGCAAGAACATCTTTCCTGCGCCGAAGAGATCACCCACCACGTTCATACCGTCCATCAGAGGGCCCTCGATCACCTCGATGGCGCGGGTTCTGCCCCGACGGGCCTCCTCTGCGTCCTCTTCGATGAAGTCGGCCACGCCCTTGACCAAGGCGTGCTCGATGCGGGCCTCGACGGGGAGGGACCTCCACTCCAACGTCTCAGTGACCGCGTTGGACGCTCCGCGGAACTGATCGGCCAAGGCGGTCAGGCGCTCGGTAGCGTCGGGCCGTCGATCGAAGAGGACGTCCTCGATCGCGTCGCGGAGCTCCGCCGGGATCTCGTCGTACACGACCAGCGCCCCAGCGTTGACGATCCCCATGTCCATCCCGGCTCGAATGGCATGGTAGAGGAACGCCGAGTGCATGGCCTCTCGGACGTGGGGGCTGCCGCGGAAGGAGAAGGAGAGGTTGCTGACGCCACCCGATACGAGGGCGTCGGGCAACGAGTCCTTGATCCGGCGGGTGGCTCCCAGGAAATCGAGTGCGTAGCGGTTGTGCTCGGCGATCCCGGTCGCGACCGCGAAGATATTGGGGTCGAAGATGATGTCCTCGGGCGGGAAGCCGACCTGCTCCGTCAGGATGCGATAGGCCCGCGTGCAGATCTCCACCTTGCGATCCTCGCTGTCCGCCTGCCCGCGTTCATCGAACGCCATGACGATCACCGCGGCCCCGTAGCGGCGGACCAGGCGCGCCTTGGTGACGAAGTCCTCCTCGCCGTCCTTGAGGCTGATGGAGTTCACGACCGGCTTGCCCTGGATACACCGAAGACCTGCCTCGATCACCTCCCAGCGGGACGAATCGACCACGATGGGGACTCGACTGATGTCGGGCTCCGACGCGATCAAGTTGAGGAAACGGGTCATGGCCGCTTCGGCGTCCAGCAGTCCCTCGTCCATGTTGACGTCGATCATCTGGGCGCCGCTCTCGACCTGCTGGCGAGCCACCTGTAGTGCCGTCTCGTAGTCTCCCTCTCGAATGAGTCGAGCGAAGCGCGCGGAGCCGGTGACGTTCGTGCGCTCGCCGATGTTCACGAACAGCGAATCGGGAGTGATCGTCAGAGGTTCGAGGCCAGCCAGCCGGCACACTCGATCCGGGGTCGGCCGTGGCCGCGGCGGGAGGTCCTGCACGGCGCGTGCGATGGCCGCGACGTGCGCGGGGGTGGTGCCGCAACAACCCCCCACGATGTTGACGAATCCGCTGGTCGCGAACTCGCGAACGAGGCCGGCCATCGTGTCGGCGGACTCGTCGTACTCGCCGAACTCGTTCGGCAGGCCGGCGTTGGGGTGGCAGCTGACCCAACACTCGGCGAGCCCGGCGATCTCCTCCAGGTACGGCCGCAGTTGACGGGCACCCAAGGCGCAGTTGAGCCCGATGGACAGCGGTCGGGCATGACGCATGGAGCGATAGAACGCCTCCGGCGTCTGCCCGGTCAGGGTCCGTCCGCTCTGGTCGGTGATGGTCCCGGAGATCAGGATGGGGACATCCACCCCGCGCTCCTCCAGGAGGCCCGTCAACGCGAAGAGCGCCGCCTTCGCGTTCAGGGTGTCGAAGATCGTCTCCACCATCAGCACGTGCGCGCCTCCGTCCAGGAGGCCCTGGGCGGCTTCGCGGTAGGCCTCGACGATCTGAGCGTACGTGATGTTGCGAAACGCGGGGTCGTTGACGTCCGGCGAGATGGAGGCAGTGCGATTGAGAGGGCCGAGCACGCCACACACGAAACGGGGCCGCGCTGGATCGCGCGCGGTGAACTCATCGGCTACGCCGCGCGCCAGCTGGGCTGCCGCGACGTTGATCTCGTAGGCGTCTCCCTCGGTGCCGTAGTCGGACTGGGAGACGCGGTTGGCGTTGAACGTGTTGGTCTCGAGGATGTCCGCGCCGGCCTGCAGGTACTCGCGGTGGATGCCCTCGATCACGTGGGGACGCGTCAGGGCCAAGAGGTCGTTGTTGCCCTGCAGGGACCGGGGATGATGGGCGTAGCGCTCGCCGCGGAAGTCCGCCTCCGTGAGCCGATGGCGTTGGATCATCGTCCCCATGGCCCCGTCGAGGACCAGGATGCGCTCCGCGAGAAGGCGCTCGAGGAGTTCTCGGATCGATGGGGCCTGATGGGTCACGTCGTCTCTCGGGTTCAGGGGAGGCACGGGGCCTCTTGCACCTTCCGGACCACGGAAGGCGACGCGGCGGCGCCGGCGCTCGATTGTCGGGGTGAGGAACGGCGAGGACCCCCGCCGAAGAGAACGCCCCAGGGGGCGGGCCTTTTAGCGGGTTGTTTTACGTGGCCGCAATACGCCGCAAATCACCACGGATTCCATGTTGTCGAGCGGGGCCTACACCCCTCGCCGGAGTGGGTTCCCGCAGGCGTCCTCCCCACCCCCAGGGGCTGGGGACGGGGAGGACGGCGCGGAGACGGACGGGCGCGGAGCCCTCAGGGGTTCAGCCAGTAGCTGACCTTGATCAGGAAGATGTTGTCGGGGCGCCGGCCGAAGAGGCGATCCAGATCCCGATCCACGCTCAGGCTTCCGTCGAGAGCCCGGTACCGGTCCCGTCCCTGCGACCAGACCAGGAAGAGCGCGGAGCCGGGTCGATACTCCCAGCGCAGCACCGCGTTCGAGCGGAACTGACCGAAGTTGAAGTCGGGGTTGTCCCACGTCTCGGGCGTTCCGTCGCCATCCGCGTCGCCAGTGTAGACCCCGTCGCTCTCGGACGCGCCCACGGGTTGGACCCGCTCCTCGTAGCGCTCGTTGCGGGGATCGGCCACGGTCTTGAAATCGGTGTAGCTCCCGCTGGCCAGGAAGGGCTGAGCGTAGAGCTGCAGGGACAGGTCCGGAGTGAAGGTGTAGTCGAACCGAGCCGTGATGCCGAAGGTCTTCTGCTCGAGCCGGGCCAACAGATAGGTCGGGTCTGCGGAAGCGCCGATGCGGGTCACCCACTGACGATCGTCGACGTTGAAGCCCAACTGCGGCCGCAGCGACAGTTGGGTCGCGTTGGACGCGCGCCAGGTGGCGCCCGTGCCGATTCCCACATTCCAGGAATCGCTCTCGGGTCGCACGCCCCACCATCCGTTCATTTCCATTCGCAGCGGTCGGCGACTGTCGCTCCAGAGGCCGGACCACCCGTTCCACGCCGACTCCGTCTTGAACAGCGGACCGCCGCGCAGCAGCGTCGGTGAATACGAGCCCACCTGACGGCCGACGCCGAGGTAGCCTCCCCAGAAGTTCTTGAGCGTGAAGCTCCCGTTGACGTTCCCGCCCAGGCCCGTGCGCTCGCGATCGAACGTAAAGGCACTCCACCCGTTGAGATTGAGGTTCCAACGGTTGAAGCGCTCGGTGGGGGTCGAGTGGTGGTATCCCACCCACACCCACGGGGAGAGCGCGTCGGTCGACCGCATGAAGCCGATATCGTTGGCTTCGAATCCGGGAGACCGTGCCTGGAAACCCGTGGCGTACCGCCAGAATCCGCCGGCCATCTTCCCGATGCTGAAGTTGCTCGACCATCCCGTCAGAGAGGTCCGAGTGGGATCGAGCTCGACGTGATCCGCGTCCGGCCTCTGGAAGTACCGGGCAGAGGAGCGCTGTGTGGCCTCGATCGAGGCTTCGGAGCCGACCACGTGGGAGCCCACCAGGAAGCCCTGCACTTCCCATTCGTCGTTGGCGAAGCGGTGGCGGAAGTCCACACCGCCCGTGTATCCGCCAGAGCGTAGTCCCAGCTCATCCGCAATGGTCTTGTCTCGATTGACGCCGGTGGCCACGATGCCGACGGCACTCTTTCCGTCGCGGAAGTCCCTCATGACGCGGGCGACCGCGTAGTTCGTAAGGGGCTCGATGGCCTGGCTCTCGTGCTGGCCGGTCCCTGTGACAACGGATGCCTGCTCCTGGCCGGTCAGCGCGTGCAGAAGTCCGATCGACCACCCGTCGGCGGTCTTCCCGGACAGCTTCCAGGCGCCCAGGATGTTCGTCTGCTGATCGGATTCGGCGTAGCCCCCTTGGGGATCCGCGCTGCCCTGCGGCGCGCGGCCGATGCGACGTGAGTAGAACAGCGACTCGTTGGCGTCGTCGCCGTCTCCCTGGGACAGTCGGAAGTTGAAGATGCTGGCGCCCTCCACGAAGAAGGGGCGTCGCTCCGAGAAGAAGGACTCGAACGCGGAGAGGTTCACCTGTCCGGGGTCGGCTTCGACCTGCCCGAAGTCCGGGTTGACCGTGAGGTCCAGCGTGAGGTTGCTGGTCACTCCGTACTTGAGATCGGCGCCCACCGTCCCGAAGAGGTCGTTGCGGTCGTAGAAGGGGTTCGCCGGATCCCCGGTCGCACGGGTCAAGCGAGCGACCGAGTAGGGAAGCACTTCCATATGTCGGGGTGAGGTCAGGTTCTTCAGTCCCCGCAACTCGCCGAACCGCGAGACCACTGCGTTCTCTTGCTGGGAGAGCGGGGCCCACACCGAGCGCTCCTGCCGCCGAGCGATCTCGCGCATGAAGTTGATGCCCCAGGTCTGGATGGGGGCAGTCTCGAAGCGGAGCTGCGAATAGGGGATGCGAAACTCCGCAGTCCAGCCCTGCTCATCGCGTCGGGCGGCCACGTCCCACACAGCGTCCCAGGACTCGTCCTCGTTGGTGTCGTCGAAGCGGTACATGTCGGTCTTCACCCCGAGCGGATTCACCGCGAAGTGGAAGGCCGTACGTCGGTCGAAGTAGCTGTCGATGACCACGTGCACGCGGTCGGAGTAGCCCATCTCGTCCCGCCGTGTGAGTTGGGCCGCGATCAGGTCCGGCTCGCGATCGTAGGCCCGAAACGCCACGAACAGTGCGTCGATGCCGTAGAGCACCCGGACCTCCGAGCGCTCGGTGGCCGGCTGGCCTTCGTTCGGCTGGTACTGGATGAAATCGGAGGCTACCGGAGCGGTCTGCCACACCGGATCCGCGAGATCCCCGTCGATGCGGGGCTCCTCGGTGGTGATGGCGACGGCTTCCATGATTGGCGGCAACGCCCGCCGCCCCGGAACGCTCGCCGGCTCCGCGTCGAGAGCCTCCTGGGCCCCGAGCGGGGCGACCGTGAGCAGAAAGGACAGGGCCAGAGCCCCCATATGTATGCGTTGCATGGGATCCGTACTCTCGAGTGGTCGTCGGCACAGGGTTGGACGGGTGGCCCGCAAGAAAGGTTGCGAACCCGGGCGTCCTCGGTCCCGTACCGGAACCCGTGACCCTACGACTCCGGTTGTGCAGGGGTTTCCCGACGTGTGAGAATGACACGCTCCACTGTCTGGGGCCGGGCCCGCTTCACGGCGGAGAGGGGCTGGGGGTGTTGGGTGGTCAACACGACGAACGAGGACAACGACGTGAGCGCGAGCGAGACCCAAGGGGCGGATCTGTGGTGGGCAGGCGATGCGTTCCGGAAGGCCCACGGGCATGGCAACGACTACCTGGTGTTCGCGCGCGGTGAGTCGTGGCCGGTCAGTGCGAGCGCGGTGCGGACCGTGTGCGATCGCTGGAGGGGCGTCGGGGGCGACGGGGTCGTGATCGTGGACGCGTCGCAGACGCCCATCCGCTTGCGCATGTTCAACCCCGACGGAGGTGAGTTCGAGAAGAGCGGCAACGGTCTGCGTGTGACAGCGGCGTGGCTCCTCGCCGCAGGGGAAGTCGGAGCTGAGCCCTTTGTCGTGGAGGTGGGTGGCAGCGCCGTCCGCATGCAGATCCATGGGCGCGACGAGGAGGGGAGACTGGACGTCGAGGCGGAGATGGGCCACGCCGCCTTTGGGCCCGAAGCCGTAGGGTTGGTCGGGTCGGACGCGCTGGCGGACGCTGCCGGACGGCCGCTGGAGGGGATCGCCGTTTCGATGGGGAACCCCCACTTCGTCGTGTTCGGTGTGGACCCCGACGCGGACCTCGCCCGATTGGGCCCCTGGATCTGTAGCCACCGGCGCTTTACGCGGGGCACCAACGTGCAGTTGGCGCAGGTGGAAAACGGAGGGTTGCGGATCGGCATCTGGGAGAGAGGCGTGGGTCGGACCTCGTCGTCCGGCACGTCCGCCTGTGCCGCGACCGCCGCTGCGGTGAAGAGCGGCCGGCTCCCGGCGGGATCCCACGTGGTGCAGATGGAGGGAGGGACCTTTCAGGTCACCGTGCGTGACGACTGGAGCGTCGTTCTGCGTGGCCCCGTCGAGGAAGTGATGAGCGGCACCCTGGCCACGGCGCTCGTACGCCGTTGTGCGGATTGACTGCGGTGCGGTGGAGCGGCGTCCCCGTCAGGTGCGCACTCGACTGAAGAGGAATGCTCCGGCGGCCAGGAACGCCAGGTTGGGCAACCAGGCGGCCAGCAGGGGCTGGAGCCCACCGCTCTCCCCGATGGCGCCCGCCATGCGCAGGAACACCATGTAGAAGATCGTGGACGCCAGGGAGACGCCGACCCCGAAGGATGCGCCACCGCGTTTGGAGCTGGTGGCGAGCGGCAAGCCGAACAGGATCACGACCAGGGTGGCCGCCGGGATGGCGAGCTTCTGCTCCTGGTTGACGCGCAGGGGAACGGGATTGCCACCGGAACGGCGGATGGTCTCGATCATCCTGCCCATCTCGGCGTAGGTCATCTGCTCCTCGTCCGGGGGGTCTTCGAGGAGCTGGTTGGGCGGCTCGCTGAACAGACGTGTGCGGTACTGGTCGAACGCGTAGGCGCGTTCGATGCCTTCGGGCAGGAAGTGGCGCACGTACCCCTTGTGGAAGGTCCAGCCCTCCTCGTCGCTCCAGGCCGCCCGGTCGGCGATGAGGTAGTAGTCCAGCCCTTCTCCATCCGCAGCCTCCCGTTCCAGGGCCACCTCCTGCAGCGTCCGCTCCGGGAGGGAGAGGCGCGCCACTGTGATGCTGAGGCCGTCCTCGGTCTGATAGACGAAGTTGGTGCGCCAATCGCGGCGCACCTCGCGCTCCCGGAAGAGCTCGGCGGCCCGACGGGTGGTGCGGGGAACCAGCTCGGTGAGCCCCACCCCCACGCCGGTCAGCAGGAGGCCCAGCAGGACAATGGGGACCACCAGGCGGTGGAAGGAGATCCCGCCGGCCTTGGCGGCGACCACTTCGTGGTGGGCCGTCATGGCCTGGACGGTGAAGACCGCCGCGATCAGACCCGCGATGGGGAAGGACCAGAGCATGTACTGCGGGAACTGATAGACGTACGCCAGCACCATCTCGCCGGGCGTGACCCCCCTGGCCAGGTAGCGGTCGACGTGCTCGGTGAGGTCCCCGATCAAGAAGAGCAGGGGCGCTCCGATCACGAACGCGAGAAAGAGCTTGAGGAAGCTCCGCGCCACGAAGCGGTCGAGGATCCTCACGCCGTCCGCTCCCGTCCTCCGAAGGGGTGGCGCAGCCACCCCTTGAGCGAATGCAGCAGGTCGTCCCAACCGCCCCCCCGCATGCTGGCCGTCTCCCGGCCCATGCGACGGACCAGGATCACGGCGAAGAAGCCGAAGATGAGATTGGGACCCCACATGGCCCAGAACGGCGAGACGAGGCCCCGGTCCGCCAGGTTCTCGCCCCCGATGAGGCCGGTCCAATAGACGCCGAAGATCCCCACGGATGCGGAGATCACCATCCCCACGCCTCCGCGGGGAAAGCGAATGGCAAACGGGACGCCGAGCAGCACGAAGACGAGGCAGGCGGTCGAGATCGCGAACTTCTTGTGGATCTCGACCCAATAGCGCGAGCGGTTGTCGCGGGCGATCTCCCAACGGGCCTTGCTCGTCCGGATGCTCACTGTCGTGCCGCGGGTCATCCCGTCGTCGGGGATCTCCTCCTGGAGGAACGCGGCCTGTGTGATGGCTGCGTCCGCTCGGGCCGTATCCTGCGGCAGCAATGAATCGGCGTCCAGCGGGAGCCCCAGGGCTTTTCGTACGGCGGTCAGGGATTCCTCACGGGCCTCTTCGGAGGCGTCCACCTGTTGGGCGCGATAGTTGGCGGCCTCCGCCATGAGCATGGAGACCGACATCTCCCGGTCGCTGCGGCTGGTCTGCTCGTCCTCCCGCTCCAGCAGGTCCCCCACGCCTCGCAGGGGGATCACCTGGGTCGCGAACCCGGTCCGCATCAAGCTGCCAGGCCGATCCTCGTCCGTTTCGAAGACGACGCCCTCATGGAGGGTGAGGTAAAGGTCGGTCCGCGCCTCGTTGAAGGCCATCTCGCCACGGTCGGCGTAGATGGTGCGGTGGCGGCGGGGGTCGGTGACGTCGAAGATGGTCACGTCCCGCAGCCCGTTGGTGGCCTGGTCGATCTCGGTCGCTTGCAGGTAGTAGGAGACGGTGCCCAACTCCGTCGTCTCGATCGCGTTGACCACCTGGTCGCGGAGCTCGAAGGTGGGGCTCTTGTTGGCGATGTCGATCATCAGCGTCTTGAGCCGATGGTTCGCTTCGGGCAGGATTTGATCGTTGAAGTAGTAGGTGGTCAGGCCAGCGATCCCGCCCAGGACCAGCATGGGGACCAACAGGCGGGACGGGGGGACCCCCCCGGCGCGCATGGCGGTGACCTCGCTGGCCCCGGTCAGGTCGGCGAACGTATAGAGAACAGCGATGAGCACCGCCATGGGCAGGGTCAACGCCACGGTATGGGGCAGGGAAAGGAGAAGGAACTCCCCGATGATGCCCCACCCCAGCCCCTTGCCCACCAGGAGGTTGAGTCGTTGGGCCACGGCGTTGAGGAACAGCAGTCCGGTCAGCGCCCCCAGCGCGAACAGGAACGGGCCCACATGAGATCGAGCCAGATAGCGTGTCAGGATGCCCATGGGGTCTCTGTTCGGGTCGGGGCAGGCCGCTCGACGGGTACCGGGCTGGCCCGGTCTACACCGGGCAGCGCGACCCGATCCCCTGGTCGGACCCAGGGAACGCAGGATCCGAGCCGGTGAGAGGCAGGCGGGTCCTGTGGGGGGCCGTCCTCGCGCTGGCCGTCGCGCCGCCGCTCTCCGGGCAGGCGCCCGTACCCGCGGACACGGTCCCGGGCGTCGAGGGTCTCCAGGTCCGGTTCAGGGGGCGGGGAGAGCTCGGAGGCGATTGGACGCGCTTCCGACCCTGTGACGTGGCCATCCAGGAATCCTGCGAAGCAGGGCTGCTCCCCCGGATCACTCCTGAATTGCAGTTCGGGCTGGAGGCGGGCGGGAGCATCTTCGATCGCTTCTACGTCAACGTCGACTATGAGCAGGCCCGCGAATTCTCCGCGGCCAACACCCTCAACCTCTACTACCAGGGGCGGCCTGGGGAATTCCTCCAGCGCATCGAGCTGGGGGACGTCAGCTTCGAGCTTCCCGAATCCCGCTTCCTCACCCAGTCGATCCCGGCCGCCAATCTGGGGATCCGAGCCACGGGCCGGGCCGGGCCGCTCTCGTTCCAGACCGTCTTCGCACAGCAGCAAGGGGATGTCGAGCGAACCGAGTTCCGGCCGGCCGCGCTGGGCGCCGCCGAGGGCTTTCTGCGCCGAGACACGCTCGTGATCGACGACGCCGACTATGTGGACGGCCAATTCTTCTTCCTGCTCGATCCTGCCCGGCTGCAGGGCTACCCGCACGTCGACGTCCTGGCACTCACTCCGGCGGATGCCCCGCCCCAAGAGGCGCCCGGGACAGCGCCCATCCAGCTCTACCGCTTCGAGGCCGAGCCCGTCGTGCGCCAGCAGGTGCAGGGCTTCATCCAGGCGGATGCCACCCTGGAGCGGGGCGGGGACGTCGTGACCGAGTCGGGCTGGTTCCGCAGTCTCTCGCCGGACATCGATTACTTCGTGCACCCGAGCGGCCTGTGGGTCGGCCTGCGTCGGCCCCTGCTGGCGGGCGAGATGCTGGCTGTGACCTACATCGCCGCCAGCGGCGATACCATCGGCGACTACAACCCGGAGCGCATCTACACACTGGGTGGCCGGCCCCAGCTGCGGCTCCTGCGGGCCACCAGCCCCAACCACCAGCCCGGGCGCCCGACCTGGGAGCTGGAAATGAGGCAGATCTACCGGGTCTCGGCCGCTTCGGACGTCGACCCGTCCTCCATCGACCTCGACATCTCCGTGGGCGAGCTGAGCGGAGGCAGGACTTTCACCCGCGGGGCGCCGGGCGAGTTCTCCTACTTGAGGCTTTTCGGGGTCGACAGTCAGTCGCCGGTGGATCAGGTGGACGGGTCCGTGATCTACCGGCCCGCCGACGAGTCGGTGGGAGATGTCCCACAGGTGCCCGGAACCTACCTCGTGTTCCCCACGCTGCGTCCCTTCGCGCAGCCTCCGGCGCTTCCGGCCTTCGGCCTGGATGCTTCCCAGACGGCGGCCCTGTTGGGAGGGCTGGCCAATCCGGCGATCTACGACGAGCCGGACCCGTTGGAGCGGCGCAGTGCGGGGCTGTTTCGGCTGAACCTCGAGTTCACGGTGCAGAGCGAGGGTTCGCTGGGCACGTTTTCCTTGGGCGCCTTCGGCATCCGCGACGGCTCGGAGCGCCTGATGCTGGGCGACTACCGGCTGCGCCCCGGCGTGGATTATCTGATCGACTACGACATCGGAAGCGTCACGCTGCTCGACCCCGGGGGGCTGTTCGCCCGCTTTCCGCGCGAAAGCCTGAGCGCGACCTGGGAACAGAAGTCTCTTTTCGAGATCGCCCCGACCACGATCCTGGGAATGGGGGTGGACTACGACCTGGGGCCCGGAGGACGGGTCAGTCTCCTGGGCATGTATCAGTTCGAGCGCGACCTGGTGCGCAGGCCCCAGCTCGGCGTGGAGTCGTCCGCGATCTGGCTGGGCGGGGTCAACGCCGACGTGGTGCTGCCCGCCGCGTGGCTGGACCGTGCGGTGGCCAACCTGCCGGTCTCGCCGACCCGCCCCTCCAGCTTGCGCGTGAACGGGGAGCTGGCGTTCTCTCTGCCCAACCCGAACACGCAACGAGACGTCTTCCTCGACGACTTCGACACCTCCAGTGAGTTCCCCATCCCTCGCTTCTCGTCGTTGTGGCGACTGGGAAGCGCACCCTCGGTTCGGGACGGAGCGGAGCAGGAGCTTCCTGCCTTCCTGGGTGCGGACGAGGCGGCCGCGCTGGTCTGGCAGCACACGTGGCGCACGCCCCAAGCGGGTGAGGACAGCACCAGCGTGTTCGAGGGCTTCCTCCCCCAGGAGATCGACGGGCAGCTCACGGTGGTGGGTAGCCCCACTCGGGAGAGTGCCCTGCGGGTCGGCTTCGGCGCGGGCCAGCAGGCCGCCTTCTCCGAGACGCGCTGGCGTTCGATGACCACCTCGCTCAGCCCCACGGGTGTCGATCTCTCCCGCTCCGAGTATCTCGAGTTCTATGTGGCCGACGGCGATTCGCTGACGGTGATCATCGACCTTGGCGTGGTGTCCGAGGATGCCATGTTCATCGATTCGGTCGGGGCGACGTCCGGGGTGAAACCGAACGGGAGGAGCTGGGGATTGGGGCGGCTCGACCAGGAAGCCGATCCCTCGCGAGGCGAGATCTGGTCGGACGGGCTCGACGAGTTCGGCGTTTGGGGCGAGGGGTGTCGAGGAGAGCGCGGCGCCATCTACCGGGTGGGCGATCCCTCCGCCGTCTGCACCGCTGGAAACGGGCGTGTCGATTCCGAGGACCTCGATGGCGACGGAAACCTGGACACCCTGGAGCGTTTCATCCGCTACGTCGTGCCCTTGGCCGGGAATTCTCCGTTCTTGGTCCGGTCCGCTTCCGAGACCGGGACGGCGTTCCGGCTCTACCGCATTCCGTTGCGCACACCGGATGCGATCAACCCGGGTGGCCTGTTCACCGAGGCCGACTGGCGCGGCGTGAAGCATCTTCGCCTGACGTTCGCCGGACGGCGCCCGGCGCCGCTGGTTCTGGCTCGCCCGCGCATCGTGGGCTCCCGGTGGGTGAAACGCGGACTGGAGGGGGTGCTCGACGGACTGGCCGGCGACGACCTCAGCGGAAGCGGCTCCCTGGCGGTGAGCACCGCCAGCAGGGTGTCTGCAGGTGACGGCTACAACCCACCGCCGGGCGTGCTCGAGCAGTTGGACAATCCCACCACCGGACTGAGCGGGCAGGGCGTCGAATTCTCGGAACGCTCCCTGAGCCTGCGTTTCGAAGACGTGCAGCCCGGCGCCCGCGCGGAAGTGGTTCAGCGTTTTCCCCAGCGCCCCCGGAACTTCTTCACCTACCGACAGGCCCGCCTCTGGGCCGTCGCTCCCAGCGGCGAGTGGGGGGCCAACGTACCGACCTGGTTGTTCCTCAAGGTGGGGTCCGACGCCGACAACTTCTATCTCTTCCGTACCAAGCTTCCTCGCGCCGCGTCCACGTCGGGTGTGCATCCCACGGACTGGCTTCCCGAACTCCTCATCGATTTCAACGAGTGGATCGACCTGCGCCAGCGGGCCGAAGCGTTCCTCATCGAGAATCCGTCCGCCGTGACGGGAGCGCCGCTGGAGTTCTGGAATGCGGATTCGACCTACGCTGTCGTGCTGCAGGATCGTGCACGCGCGCCTGTGCTGGCGGCCGTGCGGGAGATCTCGATGGGGGTCGCCAACGAGGGACAGCTCCCGATCAGCGGGGAGGTCTGGATCGACGAGCTGCGTCTCTCCCGCGCGGTGCGTACCGCGGGCGTGGCCAGTCATCTGGAGGTCGCCCTCGACGCCGGGGGCGTGTTCACCACCACGTTGACCTTCTCGAACCGCAATCCGTTCTTTCGGCAGCTGCGCGACGAGCCCGAGTACTTCGACCGGTCGACCTTCTCGCTGCGCAGCACCGTCCAGCTGGACCGTTTCGTCCCCGACACCTGGGGTGTCGATGTGCCGTTCTCCGTCACCCATACCCGAACTGGGGACGATCCGCGCTTCCTCGGAGGAAGCGACCTGCGGGCCGACCAGCTGGCCGGGCTGCGCCGGCCCGCCGACGGCAGCACCCGCATCGGCCTCTCCTTCCGCAAGTCGACGCCGATGGAGCAGGGGTGGTACGGGCCGTTGCTTGAAGGGCTGGAGGCGAATGTAGGGTTGACCACTGCGGATCTGACGACCGTAACGACGACTCGAAGCGCCCAATCGGTAGACGCGCGCGTGGGCTTCCACGCGGAGCCCTCCGCGCGGACCACGTCTGTCGTGCCCGGCTTCATGGAAGGCACCGTGCTGGCGCTGCTGCCCGATGCCTGGGCCGCGTCCCTGCTCGAGGCCGACGTGCGTTGGTCGCCCACGCGCCTGGCGTTGAGCCTCGCGTACGAGGGGGACGACAGCGACATCCGTCGCTTCGACCAGATCCTTGTGCAGCCCGGGGACTCGGCGCAGGGGACGACGCAGGCACCCCGCTCTCGTCTGGAAACGCGGGCCAACCTTGCCTTCGAGCCCCTGCCGTCGTTGCGGGCCGGACTCGATTGGCTGACGGGGCGCGACCTGTTGGATCCCTCCGAGGTCGTCGGTGAGATGGCCGTCCAGCAATTGCTGGCGCGGGAGCGCAGCTCCCTGCTCGGCATGGATCTGGGGTGGGAGACCACGCGCCAGCTCACCACGCGCTTCTCCTATCAGCCCGAGCTGAGTGATTGGCTGAGGGGCGGCGTCGAGTTCAACACGACGTACGGGTCCTACCGCGACGCCAACCTCGTGCGCCGGCGCACCGACCCGGCTGACCCTGCTCCGGCGCTGCAGCGCAACGTGGATGGACGCCGTTCGATCCAGGCCCGAGCGTCGATCGACCCTGCCCGCTTGGCTCCGCGCTTCGCCGGGTCCGAAGGCACCGCGCCGTGGATCCGGCGGGCGCTCCAGGCCCTGTCGCCAGTGGTTGCCTCCTGGCAAGACGGGATCAACGTGCGACTCAACCGCGAAGCGGTGGATCCCGGCTTGGCCTACCAACTCGGCTGGATCGGGATCGATGGGTACCGTTTCCTGGCAGGCGACACGGCGGCGTTCCTCGCCGATCGCTCCACGTTCACGCTGGGTGGGGGGCTGCAGCTGCCCGCGTCGCTTTCGGTGGCGGCCGACTTCCAGCAGGCGACCACCGCCACGTTCGACACGCGGTCCGATCGGACCCGGGAGGACCGCACCTGGCCGAATGTGCGGGTCTCGTTCGCTGACCTTCCCGTTCCTGAGCGGGTCCGCCCCCTGCTCAGTCGCGTCACGCTATCGGGTGGCTACGCACGCCGCGTGACCGATCGGTCCTTCGGCGGAGCCTCCGAGGAGCGTCGGCGTCAGGACGACGTGCGGGTCCCGCTCGATGCGTCGGTCGCCTGGGCGGGGATCCTGAACACCACCTACCGCGGTTCCTTCGACGGAGGCAACGGAACGGACCCCACCGGACGCACCGATCGGGATGGGCAACTGCACAGCCTCGCCGTAACCTCGTCGTTCGTGCCACCGTGGGGGCTGGCGGAGCGCCTCATCCGACCGGTCGCGGTGTCGCTGCGAGCCACCTACTCGCGGCAGGAGGAGTGCCGTACCGTGATCGGGGGCCTGGACTGCGTCCCGTTCGTGGACCAGTTGAACCGCTCCCTCAGCCTGACGCTGGATTCCTCCGTCCAGGACCTCGACCTTGGACTGGAGTTCGCCTACGTGGACCGGCGTTCGTTCGTCGGGCAGCGCAGCGGCTCGACCCAGTTCCAGCTCATCCTGTTCGGGCAGTTTCAGGCCCAGGCGCGCCTCTTTGCCGGAGACGCCTTCCGCTAGGGAAGCTCTGCGCAGGTGGGGTGCTCGGCGCCCAGGGGGGCGCGGATGCTCCGAGGACGTCCCGCTCGGGACCCCAGCTCGGCCTGCCCGCCCATGGGGCAGCCCCGGTGGCGCCGACAGCTTCTCTCCGTGGGAGAACACGAGATCCACGCCATGCGGCGCCTGGTCGCTTTCCTTCTGGCCCTGGGAGCCGTTCGCCTGGCCTTGTCCTGGACACCGGCGGCTCCGCTTCTCCTCGATCCTGAAGCAGGAGCGCTCGATTCGCTGCTGACCGCGACCGACAGCGCGGTCGCGGACCAGGAGCGCCGCACCCGCCCGATCGAGGACGGAGAGCTCCTCGATGTGAACCGAGCCGGCGAAGAGGAGCTCGATCGACTTCCGCGTGTTGGCCCCGGCCTCGCACGCGCCATCATCGCAGAGCGGGAGCGGGGTGGCCCGTTCGCTACCGTGGAGGCGCTGGCGCGGGTGCGAGGCGTGGGCCCGGCCACGCTCGAGCGTCTTCGGCCCCATATCGAGGTCCGTGGCGTGCCGCCGAGCCGGCCCCTGGCGCCGCCGGTGCCTGGAACCGAAGCGGTCGTCAGCCTGGCCCGGGCGACCGCCGCTGACCTGGAGGCCCTGCCAGGGATCGGGCCCGCTCTGGCCCGTCGCATTCTCGCGACACGAGAGGAACGGGGGGGCTTCGCCTCGGTGGACGACCTGTTGGCGGTGCCGGGCGTGGGTCCTGCCACGCTGGCGCGGATTCGTGCAAGGCTGCGCGTTCCCTGAGCCCGAAGGCCAGACCGGGCGCGGGGCCCTTTCTACCCCGCCGTCGCACCCTTTTTGCTCGGGTGCCATGGGTCGCGGGGGCGGCAGCGGGCCGCGTCGAGGGTCCGAGGCAACAGTCCCACAGATGGCATTGTTTGTGCTGTGGGAGGGGCGCTACACCCACCCACCTGAGGTGCGTAGGGAGCGGATGGCGACGAAAGTGGCGGCCGACCGACTGGGCGAGCTCCTGGTCAAGGAAGGCCTCATCAACACCGAACAACTGAGCGAGGCCATGCGGGAGGCCCGGTCGCACAAGACCCGGGTCGGTTTCCAGCTGGTCAAGCTCGGCTTTGTCGAGGAGGTGGCGCTTACCCGCGTCCTCGCGAAGCAGCATCGCGTCCCTGCCGTCGACCTCAGCAAGATCGAGATCGACGAGAAGCTCCTGCGGGTGATTCCGGGGGACATCGCGGTCAAGCATCTGGTCCTGCCGCTCCGACGGGTCGGCCGGCGGCTGACCGTTGCCATGGTCGATCCTTCCGATCTGGGAGCGATCGATGACGTCAAATTCATCACTCGCTCCGAGATCGAACCGGTCATCGTCGGGGAGTTCACGCTGCGGGGAATCCTCGAGCGCTATTACGAGGCGCCCGACGATCAGATGGTCACCCTCCTCTCGGACTTCATCGAGGAGGACGAGCTCGAGTTCGTGGAGGACGCCGAGGACGACGAGGTCTCCGTCGCTGCGCTGCAGGCGCAGGTCGAGCAAGCTCCCGTCGTCAAGTTCATCAACGGGCTTTTAACGGACGCCGTGATGAAGGGCGTCTCCGACATCCACATCGAGCCTTACGAAAAAGAGATCCGGGTTCGCTATCGCATCGACGGTGCCTTGCAGGAAGTCATGAAGCCGCCGATGAAGATGAAGGCGGCGCTTACCTCCCGGATCAAGATCCTTTCCGATCTCAACATCGCGGAGCGGCGTGTGCCCCAGGACGGGCGCATCAAGCTGCGCATGAAGAACAAGGTCGTCGATTTCCGTGTGTCCACGCTGCCGGTGATCTTCGGCGAGAAGATCGTGCTGCGTATCCTCGACAAGGGAAACCTGACGTTCGATCTGTCCAAGTTCGGCTTCGAACCGCAGGCCGAGCAGGACTTCATGACGGCCATCGCCAACCCCTACGGGATGGTGTTGGTGACGGGGCCCACCGGCTCCGGAAAGACCACCACCCTCTACTCGGCGCTGTCCAAGGTCAGCACCGAGGAAGTGAACATCATGACGGCCGAGGACCCGGTCGAGTACAACCTGCACGGCATCAACCAGGTGCAGGTGCGACCGGAGATCGGCCTGGACTTCGCGGCCGCCTTGAAGGCGTTCCTGCGTCAGGACCCCAACATCATCATGGTGGGTGAGGTCCGCGACCTGGAAACTGGCGGCATCGCCATCAAAGCAGCATTGACGGGACACCTGGTGCTCTCCACGCTTCACACGAATGATGCCCCTTCGACGGTGACTCGTCTGATCGACATGGGGTTGGAGCCCTTCAACGTGGCCGCCGCCCTGAACCTGGTGACGGCCCAGCGCCTGGTTCGCCGGATCTGCAGCAAGTGCAAGGTGGAAGCGAGCTATCCCGAGTCGGAGTTGCGGGCGGCCCGCCTGCCGGATGACTTCATCCAGCGGGTGACGTTCTACAAGGGCGAGGGCTGCGATGAATGTGGCGGCAGCGGGTACCGGGGTCGCCAGGGCTTGTACGAGGTGATGGCAGTGACGTCCACGGTGCGCAAGTTGATCATGCAGGCGGTCGGCACGGACGAGCTCCGTGAGGCTGCCGTCTCCGAGGGCATGCTGACGTTGCGCATGGACGGACTGAAGAAGCTGGAGCGCGGCGTGACGTCACTCGAAGAGATTCTCAAGGAAACCGCAGCGGCCAACTGACCGCCAACCTTCTCACGGATCGACAGGCATCATGGATTCAAACGCACCGTCCCCACAGAGCCCCCCTCCGCGGAACGACCTCAGCCTTCGCATTCTCCTGGAAGAGCTCATCCGTCGCAAGGGCTCGGATTTGCACATCACAGTGGGGGAGCGACCCATGATTCGGGTGGACGGGGCGCTGGTGCGTTCGTCCGTCGATCACGTGCTGACTCCCAAGGACACGCTGCAGCTGGCCTACTCGATCCTGACCGAGGCTCAGAAGAAGCGTTTCGAGACGGAAGACGAACTCGACTTCTCCTTCGGAGTGCAGAACCTGTCGCGCTTCCGCGGCAACTGCTACAAGCAGCGCGGGTGCGTGGCGCTCGCCATCCGCCAGATCCCCTACGAGATCCACTCGCTGGAGAAGCTCGGACTGCCCGGTGTCGCCAACAAGTTCGCCGAGAAGCCACGCGGCCTGGTGCTGGTCACCGGCCCCACCGGTTCCGGTAAGTCGACGACGCTTGCGGCGATGCTGGACAAAATCAACCGTGAGCGGAAGGGTCACATCATCACGATCGAGGATCCGATCGAGTTCATCCACCGTCACCAGAACTGCGTGGTGAACCAGCGCGAAGTGGGTACGGACACCCAGAGCTTCGCGGCGGGCCTCAAGTATGCGCTTCGCCAGGACCCGGATGTCATTTTGATCGGCGAGATGCGGGACCTGGAGACCATTTCGGCGGCATTGACCATCGCCGAGACGGGTCACCTGGTCTTGGCCACCCTGCACACCAACTCCGCGGCCGAGTCCATCAACCGGATCATCGATGCGTTTCCCGGGCACCAGCAGCCGCAGATCCGTGCGCAGCTCGCCTTCGTGCTCGAAGGGGTGATCACACAGACCTTGCTTCCGCGGGCCCGCGGAGCGGGTCGTTGCATCGCCACCGAGATCATGGTGTGTACGCCGGCCATCCGCGCCTGTATCCGGGACGAGAAGGTCCACCAGATCTACTCCCTCCTGCAGGCCGGGAAGAAGCACGGCATGCAGACGATGAACGATGCGCTGGCATATCTGTACATGAAGGGGGATGCGACTCTGGACGAGATCCTGAAGCGCTCCCCCGACCCGAACGAGCTCCTGCGAGCCGTCGGCGAGCCGGTCCCGTCCGGCTTGGAGTAGGCGTCCCAGCAACCTGAACCGGAACCAAGAAGCTCATGGCCAAGTTCGCATACAGTGCCCGGCCCGTTGCAGGGGGGGACATCCAGACCGGCGAGATCGAGCTGCCGACTCGCGAGGAGGTGATGGCGTACCTCCACAAGCAGAAGATGATTCCGGTCTCGGTTCGGGAAGCCGAGAAGCAGTTCCAGCTCAAGTTCGGGAGCGGCGTCAAGACACGCGATATCGTGATCTTCACGCGTCAGTTCGCCACGATGATCAACTCCGGACTTCCCCTGGTGCAGAGCCTGGACATCCTGGCAGAGCAGACCGAGAACCAGACGCTACGGAAGACCATCAAGGATGTGTTGTACGACGTGGAGTCCGGCCATACGCTCGCGGACGCGATGCGCAAGCATCCACGGATCTTCAGCGAGCTCTTCGTGAACATGGTGGCAGCCGGTGAGGCCGGCGGTATCCTGGACACCATCCTGCTGCGCCTGGCCACGTTCTTGGAGAAGAACGACGCCCTCATCCGCAAGATCAAAGGTGCCATGGTCTATCCGGGCGTGATCATGGGAGTGGCGGCGTCGGCGGTCAGCATCCTGCTCATTTTCGTGATTCCGACCTTCCAGAACATGTTCTCCGCCGCCGGCATCCCCCTGCCGTTGCCCACGCAGATCGTCATCAACATGTCCTCCTTCCTCAAGGGGTACTGGTGGGCGGTGGGACTCGCCGGGATCGCCGCCGGGTTCGGTATCCGGCAGGTCTATCGGACGGATGACGGACGCCTGATGATCGACCGGCTGCTGCTGCGGGTTCCGATCCTTGGCGACGTTCAACGCAAGGCCGCGGTCGCACGCTTTACGCGAACGTTGGGGACCTTGGTGTCGTCCGGTGTGTCGATCCTCGAAGGCCTCGAGATCACTGCGAAGACGTCGGGCAATCGCGTCATCCATGACGCGGTCATGGGCTCGCGGGCCTCGATCGCCGGCGGTGAGACCATCGCCGGGCCGCTGAAGGAATCCGGCGTCTTCCCGCCCATGGTGGTCCAGATGATCAACGTGGGTGAGCAGACCGGCGGGCTCGATGAGATGCTCTCCAAGATCGCCGATTTCTACGACGAAGAGGTTGACGCCGCGGTCGAGGTTCTGCTGTCCGCCATGGAGCCCATCATGATCGTGGTGTTGGGTGTGGTGGTCGGCGGAATGATCGTGGCCATGTACCTGCCGATCTTCGACATGATCAACGCGGTGGGGTGATTCCCGCCTGAAAGACCGCGCTTCGCTCCAAAGCGCAGAGGGGGCTCGTCGCAGCACGCGGCGGCCCCCTCGAATCGTGTTGGGCCCCGCCGTGTGCGCGGCTGCCGGTCCGTGCAGGGTGACGGGTGCCGCGGTCCAGCGGGGCCCCTTCGCGGGGTCGCTCGCCGTGGTCGGGGCTTCACCTTCGTCGGCTCGCTGCGCGGATGCGGGGCGTCACGGTCCGGTAGGGCTGGCGCCGCGGGCTACCCCGCATCCGAGCCCCCGCGCGCGGGGCCCCGGTGGACCGCGGCACCCCAACCGGCGGGACGGGCGGCCCCTGGCGGGGCCTGCGTCCCTGTTGGCGGGGGCACGTTCGTTGGCCGGACTCGCCTTGGTTCAGGGTGGGCCCGCTTGGGCGGGCCCCTGGTGGGTCAGGCGGCCTCGGTCAGGGGGACGCACCGGCTGGCACACCCCTTCTGCTGCTTTCCTGTCCCCCCCACCGGGCGCCCCACCAGCGGGACCCCGGAAGCGGTGAGGAGTGGGGCCGGCGGCCCCCGCCGCGGGGGCTCGGATGCGAGGCAGCCCGGGAAGCCAGCCTTACCGGGACGCGAGGCCCCGCATCCGGCAGCGAGCCGCCGAACGTGACGTCCCGACCGCGGCGAGCGACCCCGCGAAGGGGGCCGCCGGTTCCACTCCGCCCGGCCCGCCCCGCAGCTGCTCGGGCCGCCCGCTAGAACTTGGCGTTCACGAAGGGGAGGTAGCGGAAGCGAGCGTTGTCGGCTCGGTTGAGAAGCCCGATCTGGAGGCCTGACAGCACCTCGGCGGAGTTGTAGAGGCCGATGCTCACACCGCTCTGGTATCCGATGCGATTGTAGCCCCCCACGGCGAATCCATTCAGACGCGCGAGATCGGTCCAGCCGACGGCAAGGGCGGCGCCGTTCACCTCGTACGCCTTCACCTTGTACGCGCCGGCGCCGAGTCCGGTCAGCCGGTTTTCGGCTTCGACGGCGAGACCTCCCAGGGCGATGCCCCGGTAGTCACCACCGGATACCACGGCCAAACCTCCCAGACCGATCCCTGTGAAATCGGCGCCGGCGACGACCGCCAGACCGGCGGCGGCGATTCCCCGAAAACGCCCTTCCGACACCACGGCCAGGCCCCCGGCCGCGGCTCCCTGGACATCGCCGCTGGCGACGGTGGCCAGTCCCCCGGCCACAAGTCCGTCGATGCCCCCCTCGGTGACCACTGCCAATCCCCCGAGTCCCAGTCCGGCGATGGGTCCCTGGCTCACCAGCGCGAGACCGCCGGCGTGGATGCCCCGCATCTCCCCCTGACTGACAACCGCGAGTCCGCCGACGTGTGCCCCGGTGATCCCGCCTTCCGAAACCAGAGCCAGACCGGCTGCTCCGATCCCTTCGATCTCGTCTTCGGCCACCAAAGCCAGCCCCGCCGCGCTGATTCCCCGCAGCACTCCCGTGGAGACCACCGCCAGCCCGCCGAGGTTCACACCCACCATCTCGTCCTGTGCCACGGGGGCGCCGAGCCCGAGCGTCACTCCGCGCAGAACGTCCGCCGACGGGGAGAGCAACCCGATCGACAGTCCGTTGATGGTCCCGCGCACCGGCTCGTCCGGCTTCCACAACGTCAGGTTGACCCCGTTGATCCGGTCCAGGTCGTCGTCGGAGAAGTTGATGCGCAGGCCGTTCAGGCGAGGTACGTCACCGATGCCGAGCCCGAAGTCACCGATCGCGATTTTGAGACCACGATCGTCGGGATCGGCTTGCGCCCGTTGCGCCTCCAGGGTGGGAGTGGCGGTGGCCACGAGGAAGGGGAGGATGGTGAGGATTCGGCGGCTCATGGCGCACTCCGGATCGGGGTCGCGGTGGGGCAAACGTCCGTACGCCCCCCTCGGTCAGTGGGTTTCGGCCACGGGGTGGCAGTCGCTGCGGGCCCGGGGTAAACTGCCTCGACCCGGTCGTCCCGGAGTCCTCCCCACGAACCCATCCCTCGAGAAGACGCATGGACCTCATCCAACGCCTGTCCGAGCTCGGCAACCGCTACATCGTCCAGCTCGGGATCCCCATGGGCGACGAGACGATCCCCTTCATGGTGATCGTCCTCCTTGGTGTGGGCTTCTACCTCACGGTGCGGCTCGGGTTCGTACAGTTGCGGCGGTTGGGGCACGGGTTCGCCGTCACCAGCGGCAAATACGACGATCCCGACGACGAGGGGGACGTCAGCCACTTCCAGGCGCTCACCACCGCCCTGTCGGCCACCGTCGGGATCGGCAACATCGCCGGTGTCGCCGTCGCCATCCACTGGGGAGGACCTGGGGCGCTGTTCTGGATGTGGGTGACCGCGTTCCTGGGCATGGCCACGAAGTACACGGAGGTCACGCTGGCGCAGAAGTACCGGACCATGGAGTCCCAGGGTAGCTGGGCCGGCACCGTGTCCGGTGGGCCGATGTACTACATCGAGCGCGGGCTCGGTCCCTCGTGGCGTTGGATGGCGCTGTTCTTCGCCTTCATTCTCGGCATCACGGCGTTCCTCACGGGCAATGCCGTGCAGGCGAACACCGTCGCCGACAACATGCAGGCTGTTTTCGGCGTCGCTCCCTGGGTCACCGGTCTGGTGACTTCGAGCCTGGTCGCCTTGGTGATCCTGGGAGGGATCAGCCGCATCGGGAAGGTCACCGGTATTCTCGCGCCCCTGATGGCGGCCCTGTACGTGCTGGGGGCGTTGTTCATCATCCTCACAAACCTGGGCCAGCTATTCCCCACCTTGGGCTTGATCTTCCGTGAGGCGTTCAATCCCACCGCCGGCGTGGCTGGTACGGGGATGGGTGCACTGCTGGTGACCCTCATGTGGGGTGTTCGCCGAGGCTTGTTCTCGAACGAAGCGGGGCAGGGCTCGGCCCCCATCGCCCATGCTGCAGCCAAGACTCCTGAGCCGGTCTCCGAGGGTGTCGTCGCGCTGCTGGAGCCCTTCATCGACACCATCGTCATCTGCACCATGACCGGCCTCGTGGTGATCATGACCGGTGTGTGGAACGACCGGATTCCCACCGAGATCACGCTGGCTGGCGGCGACCTGTCCTATCGCACCGAGGCCGAATCCGGCCGTTTCGTGGTCACCTCGGTGCCGGCCGAGCTCAGTTTCTCCAACGGACGGCACGCCGCCGACGGACCGGGGGCCACGTTGCTCGCGTGGCACGAAGCGCCGCTGGAGGAGTTGTTCACCGACGCCGAACGGACGAGCCCCTTCACCGGTGTCGTGCGGCCCTCTGAGGGCCTGGCCCTCGCCGAGGACGGAACCACCTACGCCTCCCTGTACGCGCTCGCGGCCGAGAACGGAGCTCCGCTCACCCTGGAGGCATTCCGGCGCGGCTTCGGTGGGTTGGCGGGGCTCGGGCAGATGATCGTCGTCATCTCGGTGCTGATGTTCGCGATCTCCACCGCCATCTCCTGGAGCTACTACGGCGATCGCTGCGCGAACTACCTCTTCGGCGCGAAAGCCATCCTGCCCTACAAGATGGCGTTCGTGGCCATGCACTTCATCGGTGCCGTGCTACCGCTCACAGTGGTATGGGACCTCGGAGACATCTTTCTCGCCATCGTGATCTGGCCGAACCTGATTGCGCTGGCGCTCCTCTCCGGCAAGGTGAAGGAGATGACCGACTCCTACTTCGAGCGGAAACCCTACATCCAACAGGCGGAGACCCACCGGTCGAAGGCCGGGAGGAAGCCATGAGCGCCTTGAAGACACTCAGGACCGATGCGGTTTGGCTGCTGGTCGCTCTGGCTGCGGCCTGTGGGGGTGAACGCTCCCAGGGGGCGGCGCCAGCTACGGAGGCCGCGGCCGAGCCCTCGATGAGCGTGCGGCTCGTGGAGCCTCAGGACGGGGACACCGTCGAGGGCCCGGTGCGCGTCGTGTTCGAGGTCACCGGACTCGACATCGTCCCGGCCGGCACCGAGCAACCGCGCTCGGGACACCACCATCTTCTGGTGGATGTCGACCTCCCACCCGCCGGACAACCCGTGCCGTCGACGGCCGGCTACCTGCACTTCGGGCAGGCACAGACGGAAGCCACCCTGGAGGACCTCGCGCCCGGGGTCCATCGCCTCATCGCGGTGGTGGCGGATTTTGCCCACGTACCCCTGCAGCCGCTTGTCGTCGACACGGTTCACGTGACGGTTCGCTGAAGGCGGAGTGGCGGCGACGCCACCCCCGATCCGAAGCGGGTGGAGTTGCGTTGTTGTTGCTCCCCCGCCATCCTGGCGGCATGAATCATTATCCGGTGGACCGTATCGATCCGGAGGAGGGTGGGGATGCATTCGGGGCTTTGGAGCGCCAGCTACGAGCGGCGAAGGTCGGTATCCTCTCGCCTGACGTCGGCCAGCGCGAGGCGCTGAGCGCAGCGCTTCACGAAGCCGGGTTCACCAACACCTTCGCGGCGGCTCTACCGGACGTGGGGTGGCCGGGTCAGGAGTTCCTTGCCTGCTCCGTGCTGATCGTCGACCTGGACGCACCGGGCGCCCGTCGGCTGGGGGCGATCTCGGCGGGCTCCAGTCGTGCTCCGGCGCTGATCGGGATCGAGCCGATCCACGCCGCCGGTGCGGTGGACCCACAGCAGTTCTCTTCCGTGCTGCGGTCCCCGGTCGATCCCCGACTCCTTCTGTTCGCGGTCCGCTGCCAGCTGCTGCTACACCACGCGCGTGCGACCGCAGCCGGGTCTGCCAGCAGCGCTCCGATGCCCACGCCTTCCGACACGCCGGTGGAGATCGAGCTGCTCCACCGCATGGCGCGAGCTGCGGAGTCGCGGGTCGACCCCACCGGCATCCACGTCGAGCGGGTCGGCGCGTTGTCGGCGTTGCTGGCGATCGAGCTGGGCCTGGGAGAGGATCGGGCCCGGTTGCTGCGTCACGCGGCGCCCCTGCATGACTTCGGCAAGGTGTCCATTCCCGATGACGTCTTGCTGGATCCAGAGCCCCTGTCGTCTGAACGGTTCGGGCTCATGAAGCTGCACACGCGCTTCGGCGCGGAGATCCTGCGCGGTCTCGGCCATCCAGTGACGGATATGGCCGCCGACATCGCGTGGTGCCACCACGAACGTTGGGATGGCGAAGGATATCCCCGTGGTCTCAGTGGCGAAGAGATTCCCATCGAGGCGCGGATCGTAGCCGTCGCGGACCTCTTCGACGCGGTGGCTCACGCCCGGGGGACCCCGGAGGATCTGGAGGAAGGATTGGCGCTGGTGCGTGGGGAGCGCGGTCAGGCCTTCGACCCGGACGTGGTCGACGCACTCTTCCGCCTCTGGATGTCTGGCGGGGCCGCTTCCCTCTATGAGGGAGACGACGCTCACCATTGAGTTGCCGTTGGGCGCGGGAGCTCTGCTAGCGCTCTCGTCCGTCCAGGTCCGGATCTTCCCGCTTGCTGCCGGCGATGCGGCCCGGTAGCACTGCGGCTTCTCCGAAGCGTGCGCGCAGTTGGTCGACGGCCCGGTTCACGCGGCGGTCCCGGTCGCGCTCCCCTTGCATCTTCGACTCGAAGATCTCGAACTGTCCCTCGCGTTCCGCGGTGACCAGCCCGGTGGCTCCGATGCCCAGCAGGCGGGCTGGTCTCCGTCGCTTGCGGCGCAACTCGCCCAGGAGCGCGCGCCCCACCTGGAAGAGTGCGGTATCGGACTCGATCGCATCGTCGAGGGTGCGCGCCGCCGACCGGGTGGTGAAGTCTTGGTCACGCAGCTTGACCGTCACCGTCCGCGCCCGCAGAGACGCTCTGCGCAGGGAGTGGCCGACAGACAGTGCGAGCTTGAAGAGCTGGTCCTCGAGCTCTTCGTCCCCCTCCACGTCTTCGAGGAACGTTCGTTCGGAGCTGATGGACTTGCGAGGCTCGTGTGCCTGTACCGACGACCCGTCGATCCCGCGGATCCGTCGGTGCAGCCAGCGCCCCCGTGCGTCGCCAAGCCACCGCACGAGCCACTCTTCGTCCACCTCCAACGCGTCGACCACCGTATGCAGTCCGCGCCGGGAGAGGCTCGCGCCCAGGCTGGGACCCACCCCGGGGATGTCATTGAGCCGGAACTGGCGCATGAAGTCCGCTTCGCCACCAGTAGGGACGATGTGCACGCCGCCAGGCTTGGCTCGGGACGTAGCGAGCTTGGCCACGATGCGCGTGCCGCCGCCGCCGATGGAGACCGAGATCTGCGCCCGCCTCAAGACGTCACTGCGCATGCGCTGGGCCAGCGGCTCCATGTGTTCGTAGCCGGGAATGCGCTCCGTGCCGGAGAGATCCAGGTAGAACTCATCGATCGAGGCGGCCTGAACGACAGGCGACCACTCGTCGAGCACGGCGCGTACCTGGGTGCTGCGCTCGAGACAGGCGCCGCGGGGAACGGGCACGACCACGGCGTCGGGGCACAGGCGCAGCGCCTGGCCCGTCGGCATGCCCGAGCGCACGCCGAAGGCCCGCACGGGGTAGGAAGCTGAAGTCACCACGCCCCGACCGCTCGGTGTTCCACCAACGATCAGCAGGGTTTCGCGACCGGCGCCCTCCGGATCGAGCAGCATGGCGACCTGCACGTAGAACATGTCGCAGTCCACGTGCAGCAGGCGACGGGGGGCCGTTGGAGCGGTCGTGGCAGGTCTCCCTGGCGGCGTCGGGGGATCGTTGCGAGGCCGGACCCGGAAGGTAGAATCAGGGGTACCGCTCCACCACAGGTCGGGCGGGGCCCGACCCTCCGCCAGCGAATCCCAGGAGGTTCAGCACATGCCCTATCCGTTCTCGCTTCCCGCGCTCGGCTACGCGTACGACGCCCTCGAGCCGCACATCGACGCTCGCACGATGGAGATCCACCACGGGAAGCATCACCAGGGCTACACGAACAACTTCAATGCCGCGCTCGAAGGTCATCCGGCGCTACACGGGAAATCGGCGGAGGACATCCTCCGGAACATGGCGTCTGTGCCGGAGCAGATTCGTACCGCGGTGCGGAACAACGGAGGAGGGTATGTGAATCACGCCCTCTTCTGGAATGTGATGACGCCGGGTGGCGCCACGAGCCCCGGCGGCGCCCTGGCCAGCGCGCTCTCCAGCGCGTTCGGCAGCTTCGACGATTTCAAGTCGAAGTTCAAAGCCACCGCCGCCTCCCGCTTCGGGTCCGGCTGGGGGTGGTTGGTCGTGGGAGGTTCGGGAGCCCTGGAGGTCTACTCCACGGCGAACCAGGATAGCCCCCTGATGGACGGCCACGTACCGATCCTGGGGGTCGACGTCTGGGAACATGCCTATTACCTGCACTACCAGAACCGCCGCCCGGACTACCTGGAGGCCTTCTGGAACGTGGTCAACTGGGACGTGGTCGCGGCCAACTTGGCAGGGGCCGGCGGCTGAGCTCACCCGCGCGCGGACCGTGACAGACGAGGCGGCGCTCCGGAAGGAGCGTCGCCTCGTCCTTGCTCACGCCGCGATCTGGACGCTGTGCGCGCGGGGGCGCACTTCAGCGGGGGACCCAGACCACGGCGATCTCGGCGACGTTGATGTCGGACTTCTCGAGCCCGACGTGGATCACTTCGATGTCCGCCGCTCGCTGGTTCCATCGTTCGTCGATCTCGAGGAGCTGGTCTGCCAGCTCCCCTTCCAGCCGTTCGAGCTCGGCTCCTTTTTCGTCGAGCCGATTCTGGGCGGAGTCCAGTCGCTGCGCCGCAGCCGAGCTGCTTCCGCGACGGCTGCTCGCCCGGCGGATCTCGGTGGCGATCTTGCTCGCGGTCCGTCGTCCGCCCAGGAATGCGGTCAGTACGCTGCCGACGCCGGAGAGCAACTCCTGCCCCTTTCGTTGGCGGGAGGCTTCCTCGAGCTCCTCGACGCGATCCTGGGCTTTGGCAAGCCCCTGGCGCACGCGCTCCATACGGTCCTCGAAGCGATCGCGGATCTTCGCTGCATCCGCGTCCTCCGCGTCCTCGGCGGCCCCCCGACAGCGGGCCTCGAAATCCGACCGGGACTCGCCGATCCGTGAGAAGAGCTTCAGCGACCGATTGGCGAATACCTCCACGGATTGATTGCGGTACAGGTGCTCCTTGAGCGCGGACTCGAGGTCCGTGAAATAGCGGCGCTCGGCCAGTGGCGCGCCGGTGGGCACATGTCCGACCCCGGAGGCCGGAGGCTCGCTCCGGAGGTCCCGCGCGTCGTAGTCCACGTGGGTGGCTTCGGCAGGGTCGAGGGTGGGAGCGAGGGGGAAGAACACTGCTTCCCATTCCTCCTGATGTCGGAGGTCGGCTTTGGTCTCGTCGAACAGGAGTTGGACGCGAGCGACCACCGCTGGCTCGTAGCGGGCGCTGCCGGAGCGGGCGCCGACCTGACCGGCCCAGGGGGCCGCGGGATCGAGATAGTAGACCGGGATGCCCGCCGCGACGGGGGGAGCCGCGGCGACTGTGTCCGAGGGTGGAGGAGGAGCGCCGCGCGAAGGAGTGGTGCTGTCCGCGTGCTTCTCGGGGCGCTCCCGCATCAGCGTCTGGATCTGATCCCGGGTGAGCGGACCGCGAAGGTACGATAGGGCCCAGCGGGTGGTGAACAGCTCGGGCGGATTGCCGCGGGTGGTATGGAGCACGAACTCCCTGCCACCCAGGCCGGAGATGGTGGTTTCCAATGCGCCGATGTCCACGCTCCCCGCCGCGGAACGAAGACCATCGACCAGCCGAGCTTTGTCGCGCTCCGTCTGCAAGCGACCGATCATCCAGGTGCCGGCATTGGAAAGGGCCTTGTAGTCGAGATCCACCGGGTTCTGGGTGGACAGGACCATCCCGACGCCGAAGGCGCGCGCCTGCTTGAGCAGGGTCAGGATCGGTTTCTTGGACGGAGGCGCTGCGGTAGGAGGGACGAAGCCGAAGACCTCGTCCATGTAGACCAGGGTTCGCAGATCTCCGGTTCCCGACTGCGCGCGCATCCAGGTGATCATGCGCGACAACAGCAGGGTCACCACGAACTGGCGTTCGGCATCCGACAGGTGCGCGAGCGTGACGACGGCGGCGCGGGGTCGGCCGTCGGGCGCGATGAGCAGAGATGCGGGATCCAACGCCGGACCCTGGGTCCAGGAGGCGAAGGACGGAGAGGCGATCAGCCCGTTCAGGCGCATGGCCAGGGCGGTGCGGTCCTTGGCCGGGAAGAAGGTGTCGATCTCGAAGACGCCCAGCTTGCGCAGCGGCGGATCGGTGACCCGCAGGACCAACGAGGGAAGATCGAGAGTCTGCCCGTGGTCCCAGGCGTGCCCGATCAGGGTCGACAGAAGGATATGCTCGCGGCTGCTGATCGGATCGGCCTCGATCCCGACCAGGCCCAACAGGCTGGTCACCAATCCTTCGACCTCGTCCGCGCGGGCTTCCGCATCGACCGAGCCGGCCGGGGGCGCCAGCGAGCCGACCACGTCGAGCGGTACGCCGGCGGTGGAGCCGGGCGTGTAGATCACCAGGTCCGCTCGCTCGCGCAAAGCGCGGATCCGCTCGGGTCCGAGTCCCCAGGACTCCAAGCCCGAGCGCCATTTCTCCGCCTGCTGGCCGGCGTAGTCCGCGACGCTCAGACCCTTGCGCTCCGCGTCACCCGGGCTGACCCAGGGTTCGAAGTCGGCGGCTCGGAGGTCGGGGAAGGTGAGCAGCAGGTTGCCCAGGTCCCCTTTCGGGTCGATGGCCAGAACGGGGATCCCGGCCAGCAGCGCCTCCTCGATCATGACGATGCCGAGGCCCGTCTTGCCGGACCCCGTCATGCCCACGATGACGCCGTGGGTGGTCAGGTCGGAGGCCCGCAGATGGACGGGCTCGCTCAGCCGATCGCGGGTGCCGGGGTCGATCCGGGCACCGAGCTCGAACTGGCCGGCTGGGGCAGGCATCGCTTCTCCTGGGTTCGGGATCCAACGGGAACGGCCGGGTGGGGTGGGGCTGGGCTGCAACAATTGCCGGTGGGGCCAGGGGCCACAAGGGGATCTTGGGCACCGCCGACGGTGTCGACCCGGTGTCCGGGGGGGGCCGAGGCGCACCCACGAGGGCTTGCGGGATGGCGATTCATCTGTTTACATGTGGCCCCGACGCCGCAGTCGGCCCGGAGCTTGCTTGGCCGGGGTCCCGGAGGGCGCGATTCGTGGACGAGAACCCTCAGCCCGTGCCCCACAGATGCGCATGACGGCCCAGGCAACTCGCTTGACACGTGGATGGACTCCGGCGTTCTGCCTGTTGCTGCTCGCCTCCACGTCGCCCCTGGCAGGGCAGAGCCTACGCGGCTCACCCACGTCGCTCGACCGCCAGAACGACCAGGCCGTTCGGCACGACTACACCTACCTGGCTTCAACCTCACAGGTGCGTCGTTTTGTCGAGAGCGGCTATCTGGTACCGGTGGACGCCAATGGCGACTTCCGACTCAAGGCGGTGTCCTTCCCCTATGCCCGGCCCGAGGTGAAGCTCTTCGTCGAGCGCCTGGCCGCCCAGTACCGGAGGGCCTGTGGGGAGCCGCTGATCGTCACTTCGCTGACTCGTCCCCTGTCCCGGCAGCCCCGCAACGCGTCCGACCGCTCGGTCCATCCGACCGGGATGGCCGTGGATCTGCGGCGGAGCACGGACCCCGGTTGCCGCGCCTGGTTGGAGCGCGTCCTCCTGGACCTGGAGGGCAAGCGCGTGCTGGAGGCGACGCGCGAACGCCGTCCACCCCACTATCACGTCGCGGTATTCCCCGAACCCTATCAGCAGTACGTCGCCCAGCTCACCGGAACCGAGCTTGGCCCCGAGGCAGGCTCCCAGGAAGTAGGTCACCGCGTAGCGCGCGGTGAGAGCCTCTGGGCGATCGCGCAGAAGTACGGCACGACGCTGGATTCGATTCGTGAAGCCAATGGGCTCTCTGGCAGTCGAATCTACGCGGGCCAGCTGCTGCGTGTCCCCGTTGCGCGCTGACTCGTCCGAACATCGCGGGGCCACGTCCGTGGTCGAGCCTGACGCTCTGAGCTCGCGCGCACGCTACGAGTTGTTGACTTCACTCGTGGTACCACGCCCCATCGGCTGGATCTCGACGACCTCGTCGGCACGCATTCCGAATCTGGCGCCGTTCAGTTTCTATGCGGCGCTCTCGGCCACGCCGATGCTGGTCGGGGTCTCCATTGCACCACGGCGTACCGGTGCCGAGAAGGACTCCCTGACCAACATGCGTGCCCATCCTTGGTTCTGCGTGAACCTGGTGACGGTGCCGCAGCTGGAGTCCATGAACCTCACGTCGGCCGAGCTTCCACCCGAGACCAGCGAGTTTGCCTTCGGGGACGTGCGTCTCGAGTGGAACGACGATCCGGAGATCCCATTCGTGAGCGAAAGCCCAGCTGTGCTCCTATGCAGCGTCGAGCGAGAGGTGGACCTGGCTCCATCCACGACTCGGCTCGTCCTCGGCAGGGTCCGCCAGATTCGACTGGCGCCGGAGCTGGACTTCGAGCCCGGATCCCATCGCGTCCGCCCCGAATCACTTCCCGCGGTGGGCCGACTGGGGGGCAATGCCTACGTGCTCCCCGGAGAGATCCGAACGCTGGCACGGCCTTCGCTCCCTGACCCTGCCCGATGAAGGATTCCCCTTCCGTCTCGTCCGGGTCAGGACCCGCCCGCTAGACGCCCCCGCGCACGGATACGCCCGGTGAAGCTCGACCTGCCTGCCAGCAATCGGGCGCTCAGCCTGCGGGGGATTCTGCGCCTCAACTACCTCGGCCGCCTCGCTGTGGCGGGGGGGATCCTGCTCGCGGCCTTGATCGGATGGGGCACCGCTCCCCCCGACCAGACCTTCGCCGCCGCCATGATCTTCCTGGGGGCCGTGGCGTTCACTGCATGGTCCTACCGGGTCACGCACACGCAGGGCGTCGAGCCCACGGTGTCCTTCCGGCTGGCGCAGTCCCTCTTCGACGTGTTGCTGACCACCTCGGTCATCCACCTTACCGGAGGAGCCCAGAGCCCTTTCACGCCCGTCTTCATTCTGGTGCTGACGGCCGCCGCCCTCATGCTTCCCGCCTGGGGTCAGCTGGTGGTTTGGGCCAGCACCACCACGCTCTTCGCGGGCGATGTCGCGTGGGCCCATCCCGACACCTTCCGCGGCAGCACCCTCGTCCTGCTTGCCCTGTTCGCTCTGGTCTCCCTGGTGACGGGCTGGCTCGGGGCCGGGTTGCGCCGGGCCGGCATGACCCTGGGGGCAGTGGAGTCGGAGTTGCGCCAGCTCCGCCTGGATACGGGCGACATCCTGGCGAACCTCAGCACGGGCTTGCTCACCGTGGATGGTCGGGGCCGACTGGCATACATCAACCAGGCCGCCGAGAAGCTCCTCGGCCTCGACGCCTCGATCTGGTTGGGGCAGCGTGTGCTGGACGAGGTCGATCGGGTGGCGCCCGGGATGGCCGAGGTGATTAGAGGTTCGGGGCAGACGCGACGGCCTGTGCTGCGGCGGAAGCTGGAAGCCCGCATCGGAGGGGAAGCCGCGGTCTTCGGCGTGAGTACCGCGGTTCTGATCGGCGACGGGACCGGCCAGCCCTCGGTCACGGCGATCTTCCAGGACATCACCGATGCCGAACGGATGGAGGGGCTGAAGATCCGCGCCGAGCGCCTGCAGGCGGTCGCGGAGTTGTCGGCCTCCCTCGCCCACGAGATCAAGAACCCGCTCGCATCCATCCGGAGCTCGGTGGAACAGATCTCGAAACCGACCCTTTCTCCAGACGATCGCGCGCTCCTGCAGAACCTCGTCCTGACCGAGTCCGATCGGCTGAGTCGGCTGCTCTCCGAGTTCCTCGAGTTTGCCCGCATCCGGAGTGAGCGGATCGAAGACGTCGACCTACCGGAATTGGTCGGGGCAGCCCTGCGGCTGGCCGAGCAGCATCCCGACGCGCCGGCCGGCGTGGAGCTCCAGGGCGAGGGCCTGGGCCGCGAGTTGCGGATCCGGGGAGACGCAGACCTGCTCCATCGCGCAGTCTTCAACCTTGTCCTCAACGCCCTCCAGTTCGCGGGCGAGAACGGCACGGTTCGCGTCACCGTCGAGGGTCCACTGGGAGATGAGGACCCACGGGCGCTGGGGATTCCGGGTTCCGTTCGCATCAGCGTCGAGGACTCTGGCCCGGGAGTTGCCGAAGGGGACCTCGGTCGGGTGTTCGAGCCGTTCTTCACGACCCGCAAAGGGGGGTCGGGCCTCGGCTTGGCAGTCGTCCATCGGGCGATGGACGCCCATCAAGGCAACGTCTGGGTGGAGCGGGGCGCCCTGGGCGGTGCCCGCTTCGTCATGGTGTTACCCGCGCACGGAGAACGTGGAGCCTAGGTGAGCGATCCCATCCGGATTCTGGTGGTCGACGACGAGACGAGCATCCTCGACTCGCTGCGGATCCTCTTCAAGGGGGAGGGCTTCGACGTATCCACGGCACAGGGTGGAGCCGAGGGGCTCGAGGCGCTGGAGGCCGGACGCCCCGACGTGGTCCTCACCGACATCCGCATGCCCGGAGCGTCCGGCATCGACCTCCTGCAGAAGGCGCGCGAGGTCGACCCGGAGATGCCGGTCATCCTGATGACGGCGCAGGCGTCTCTGCAGACGGCCATGCGCGCCGTGAACGAAGGCGCGTACTACTACCTGCAGAAGCCCTTCGCCAACGACGATCTGATCGCGATCTGTCGCCGGGCGGCCGAGGCGCGGCTGCTCCGGGTCGAGAATCGCGAGCTGAAGAAGGAGATCAAGCGCAGAGACCGGAAGCGCGGCGAGCGCCCCATCGGCCGTAGTCGCGAGTTCGTGGACGTGCTCAAGCTGGCCGAGACGGTGGCTCCGCAGGAGTCGACCGTGCTGATCGGCGGGGAGAGCGGAACAGGGAAGGAGGTCCTGGCGCGATACATCCACGCGCTGTCCGCTCGGGCCGAGCGCCCGTTCTTTTCGATCAACTGTGGCGCTCTCACCGAGAGTCTTCTGGAGAGCGAGTTGTTCGGCCACGTGAAAGGGGCTTTCACCGGAGCCGTGCGCGACAAGGAAGGTCTGCTGGTGGCCGCCGCTGGTGGGACCCTCTTCCTCGACGAGGTGGGGGAGCTTTCCCCGGCGACCCAGGTCAAGCTGCTGAGAGCGCTGCAGGAGCGTGAGGTGATCCCGGTCGGGGCCACCGAGCCCGTCTCCATCGACGTTCGCATCCTGGCCGCGACCAACCGGGAATTGGAGGAGGAGATCCGCAAGGGGACCTTCCGCAGCGATCTCTATTATCGCCTGAACGTGATCCAGCTGCGGCTCCCGCCGCTCCGTGAGCGGCGCGACGACATCCCCCTGCTGGCCGAGCACTTCCTGGCGCAGCGGACGACGGATGAAGGGGGCGAGCTGCAGATCGCCGGCGAAGCGCTGGAGAGGCTGACCCAGTACGATTGGCCGGGCAACGTCCGAGAGCTGGAGAACGCCCTCGAGCGGGCAGCGGTGCTCAGCAAGAGCTCCACGATCACCCTCGCGGGGCTGCCGGAGCGCGTTCGGGAGGCGCGGGCGCCGCGGCTGGTGGAGGACACTCCACCGCCCAATCCGACCATGGAAGTGGTGGAGCGGGCCTATATTCTCTGGGTGCTCCACGCGGAAGGTGGGAACAAGACCCGTGCGGCCGAGGTTCTCGGGATCGATCCTTCGACACTCTACCGCAAACTGAACCGGTACGGACTGGACGGATGAACGACTCCCTCAAGCTCTCCGTTGTCATTCCCTGCTACAACGAGATCCGCACCGCGGAGCGTCTCCTGCGCCGCGTGCACCAGGTACCCCTCGACCTGGAGGTGGTCGTGGTCGACGACGGGTCGAAGGACGGGACCCGCGACCTCCTGGAGAAGCTGAGGGACGAGGGCTTGATCGATCAGTTGATCTTCCACGACGTCAACCAGGGGAAGGGGGCGGCGCTGCGGACCGGCTTCCAGAGCGCCACCGGCGACGTGATCGTCGTCCAGGACGCGGATCTGGAGTACGATCCCTCGGAGTTGCCCGCCCTGCTCGAGCCGATCCGACTAGGACAGGCTGACGCGGTCTTCGGATCGCGCTTTCTGGGCGGACCGCATCGCGTACTCTTCTTCTGGCACATGATGGGGAACCGCTTCCTGACGCTGGTCTCCAACATGTGCACCGACCTCAACCTCACCGACATGGAGACGTGCTACAAGATGGTCCGGTCGGACCTCTTGAAGGCGCTACCGCTCGCCGCCGATCGGTTCGGGATCGAACCCGAACTGACCGCGCGCCTGGCGCAGGCGCACGCCGTCATCTACGAGATGCCCATCAGCTACCATGGGCGCTCGTATGCGGAGGGCAAGAAGATCGGCTGGAAGGACGGGGTCTCGGCGCTCTGGCATATCTTCAAGTGCAACTTCCTGGGACCGAAGGCCGAGCCCTTCCGTCGACCGGAGCGTCGCGACCATCCGCGCACCGCGGCCGAAGACCGTGCCTGGCAGGAGGAGCGCGCCAGCGCTCGCGAGAGCCGGAGCCCCGCCCCCCAGCCGGGCACAGAGCCCTCCGTCCCCTCCCGATAGTGGGAACCGGGCGCGCTGCCCTGCTGCTCGCATTCGTGGCGGTGGCAGCCTACGCCAACTCCGTGGGCAACGGCTTCGCGTACGACGACAACGAGATCGTGGTGCGCAATCCGATCGTGGTGGAGGGCCGCGTGGCCGACGCGCTCCGCCGTCCCTACTGGCCCGACTTCGCACCAGGGGCCGGGCTGTATCGTCCGGTCACCGTCGCCACCTTCGCCATCGAATGGCCCTTGTGGCGGGGCAACGCCCACCTCTTCCACGCCGTCAACGTCGGTCTGCACGCGGCGGTGAGCCTGGCGCTGTTCGCGCTGCTGGCCGGACTCGTACCCCGGCCAGCGGCGGCGCTCGGCGCTGGCTGGTTCGCGCTCCATCCAGTGCACACGGAAGCGGTGGCCAACGTGGTCGGGCGGGCCGAGCTCCTGGCGAGTCTGTTCGTTCTTCTTGCCTGCTTGCTGTTCGACCGGCTGAGGAGCCCGGGTCCGAAGGGGCGGGCGCTGCGACTGATCGGTGTGGCGGCTTGCTACCTCCTCGCGCTGGGTTCCAAAGAGATCGCGGTGACGCTTCCCGGGCTCCTGGTCGTGCTGCTGTGGCTGCGCGGGGGGACCCGCTCCCTGCCGCGGCGGCTCAGGGATGATGCCCCTCTCTTCGTGGCTCTGGCGGGCGTACTCGGCATCTATCTGGCGCTGCGCGCCGGGGCGGTGGGCACGGTGCTGGGAGAGACGCCAGCACCGGAGCTGCAGGGTCTCGGCGTCGGGGAGCGGCTGCGGGTGGCGCTCACCCTGTGGCCGGAATACCTGAGGTTGATGCTGTTCCCGTTCGACCTGGCCGCGGACTACTCGCCGGCGGTCCTGCTGGTACCCAAGGCGTGGGACGCGTCCGTGCTCGCGGGGGCGATGACGGTGGTGGCACTCGGAGTCGGGGCCCTGACCCTGGCGAGACGTGCCCCGCCGGCCACGGCCGCGATCGTATGGTTCGCCGTGGCGATCTCGCCGGTGTCCAACGTGTTCTTCCCGACAGGTGTGCTCCTCGGGGAGCGGACGCTGTACCTGCCCTCCGTGGCCGTGGGCTTCCTGGGCGCTGGGCTGTTCCTGGCACTGCAGCGGGCTGGCGGGGCGCGTCGACGCTCCGCCACCGCCCTGGCGGCTGCCTTTGCGGTTGCACTCTTCGTACGCACCGTGGCCCGCAATCCGAGCTGGCTCAGCTCCTTCACGGTCCTGTCCACACTGGCTGCCGAACATCCGGAGTCCACACTGGCACTCCGCTCGCGCGCCACCGGGTTGGTGCGGACGGGCGATCCCACGGGCGCCGCTCAAGCCTATGAGGCAGCGCTGGCCCTGTCGCCCAACAACTACGCGGCGCTCACGGAGGTCGGCCACTTCTACGGTGAGCGCCGGGACTGGGATCGAGGCGAGGCACTGCTGCGACGGGCGCTGGCGCTGGCGCCGGACCGTCCACATGCGTATCGACTGCTCGCCTCGCAGTACGTCCTGCGCGAACGGTACCGGGACGCACACGCGCTGGCGCTCCAGGGTTTGGCCCGCTCGCGCGCGGATCGGGAGCTCTACGCCATCGTATCCGAGACGTACATCGCCAAGGGTGACTTTTCCGCGGCACTGCGCGCCCGGGAAGCAGCGCTGGCCCAGCAGGGCGGCGTCGCTGCGGATTGGATGCGTATGGGAGACATCCTCGAGCTGATGGGTGACAGCGCCGCCGCGGCCCGCGCGCGCGCGGAGGGCGAGCGACGTTCCGCCCGGGAGGCGGCGTGAACGGCCTGACGCGCCGGCGGGCGGCCTGGATTCCGGCGTTGATCGGGTGCCTGGTCTTCGTCAACGCGCTCCGCAACGGCTACGCCTACGACGACCAGCACATCGTGGTGGACAACGAGCTCATCCACTCGCTGGACACATTCGGCGAGGCGCTGACCCAACCCTACTGGCCCAACCGAGAAGGGAAGGGTCTGGGACTCTGGCGGCCCTTCGCCACGGCCACCTACGCCCTGGTCTGGAATGCGTTCGGCGGTAGTGCCCTTCCGTTCCACATCCTGAACGTCGGCCTGCACGGCGTGGTGACCGGACTCACCGCGGTTCTGGTGACGACGCTGACGGGGGCCCCTGTGGCGGGCCTCCTCGGTGGACTCGTGTTCGCCATGCATCCGGTCCACGTCGAGGTGGTCGCGAACGTCATCGGCTTCGCGGAGCTCTGGGGGGCCCTCACGTTCCTGCTGGCCACGCTGCTCTTCCTGCGCTGGCGTGAGACGGGCTTCGGTCCCGGGCGGTCCCTGGTCCTGACCGGCCTGTTCGCGTGGGGCATCCTGACCAAGGAGAGCGCGATCACGCTCCCTGGCGTCTTCGTGCTCCTGGACGGCTACCGCGAGGACCTGACGCTCCGAGACGTGCCGCGGTACCTGCGTGATCGGGCGCTCCTCTATGTCTCCCTGGTGGTCGGTGCGGCGCTGGTCTTCGTGGGGCGGCACCAGGTGCTCGGGTCGGTAGCCAACGCGTTTCCGGCGTTGGGCGCCGACATCCTCAAGGAGATCCCCCGCATCTGGACCCTGGGTGAGATCTGGCTGCACTACGTGCGGTTGCTGTTCTTCCCCTGGGACCTGAGCGCGGACTACTCCCCGCGCGTCATCACCATCCACTACGGGTGGAACTCCCTGAACGCTCCGGGCGCGGTGCTGGCGCTCCTGTTCCTGGTCCTCGCCCTGGCCACGTGGCGGAGTCGCTCCGGAGCGCGGGCCGTGGGAGCCGCAGTGCTCTGGTTCGTGATCACGATCTCCCCGGTCTCCAACTTCTTCTTTCTTTCCGGGGTGCTCCTGGGGGAGCGAACCCTCTACCTGCCGTCCGTGGGTCTCGCCCTGGGGGCGGGGTGGTTGCTGATGCAGGGGTGGGAGCGTCGCCGGGCCACTACCCTCTTGGCCCTGGGCCTGTGGCTCTCGGTGTTCACCTTCCGAACCTGGACCCGGACGCCCACCTGGAAGAGCATGGAGACCGTCTTCCTGACGATGATGGACGAGCACCTGGAGGCCGGCCGGGCCCAGTGGGTGGCAGGGGACACGCATTGGCAGAACAACCAGGTGAGCGAGGCCCTGCGGAACTACCGCTACGCCATCGGGTCCGTGGGGGCTGGCTACTCCCTTCTGTCCGAGGTCACGCGCAAGCTGCTCGGGATGGAACGCTATGCGCAGGCCGAGGTCCTGGCTCGCATGCTGTACGAGGACGAGCCCAAGTGGGATGCCGGCCCCGGCTATCTGGCCATCGCGCTGGATCGTCAGGGCAGGGCCGAGGAAGCGCTTCCCTGGGCCGAGCTCGCCCGGGACCTCGACCCGTCCGTGGCGGTCAGCCGACACCTGCTCTCCGACCTCTATCGGCGCTTGGGGCGCTACCCCGAGGCCGTGGCGGAGCGCGAAGCCGCGATCGCGGAAGGCGAGGGCGAACACTGGCAGCAGTGGTACTGGCTTGCGGATCTGCGAGCCCTGGCGGGTGACACCGTAGGCGCCCGCACAGCGCTGGATTCGGCCCGCACCCGGCTCCCCGAAGGAACGGACCCCCTCCAGATCGACAGTCTGGAGGCCGCCCTGGAGAGCTCCCCCACCCTGACGGACCGCCGCTGAGGGTACTCCGCGGCGGTGCGCCAGTCTGGCAGGTCGCCCCACCCGGGCCAACCGGTCAAGAAGTACCCCGTGATCTGCAAGAGATTTGCAGAATCCTGCCGGTTCAGCCCGGAAAACCCCCGAGGCAGCGATTCGACACTTGAACGTAAATCGTTGTTGTGTATGACATTAGGCTGTCTGCCTCTGCGGTTGGTCCTAGCTTTGCCCAATGCGGCACCCAGCCTGGGAAGGCCCAGGTGGAATCAACTTCAGGGAAGTTCATCTTAAGGAGTCTGGTGATGCGGAACACCAAGGGTTTCACGCTGATCGAGCTGCTGATCGTGGTTGTGATCATCGGCATCCTGGCCGCCATCGCGATCCCGAAGTTCTCGGCGACGCGTGAGAAGGCCTACTTCGCCGCGATGAAGTCGGATCTCAAGAACCTGGCTGCGCAGCAGGAGATCTACTACGCGGACAACTACTCGTACTCGACCTCGTCCACCGCGCTGGGCTTCGTGTCCAGCCAGGGCGTGACCGTCGGGTCGGCCGCGACGAACTCCGGCTGGAATGCTTCGGCGACGCACAGCGCGCTGGGCGCCAGCGAGGGCTGCGCGATCTACTACGGCTCGTCGACGGCTCCGACGTCGCCGACCACTCCGTCCGCTCCGGGCGAGGTTGCCTGCACCCGCTAAGGGTGACCCCCGCGGTGTAACCGCAGAAGACCCTTACCGCACGGCCCGGGCTTGCCCGGGCCGTGCCGGGTCCGGCGGACCAGAAGCAACGACACCGCACCTCCTTCCACCCCCCAGACGGCGAGGATGACCGGGCGATGAAGAGGGCAGGCTTCACGCTGATCGAGCTCCTGATCGTGGTGGTCGTCATCGGGATTCTCGCAGCGATCGCGATTCCCAAGTACAACTCGATGCGGAGCAAGGCGGTGCTCAGCACCCTCCGCTCGGATCTGGCGAACCTCGCGATCTCTCAGGAAGCGTACTACGACGACTACTACATCTACGCGGGGACGACGACCGGGTTGGGGATGACGGTCACTCAGAGCGTGACCATCGCCATCAACGAGTCGACCAGCAGCGGGTGGGCCGCGACGGCCTCGCACCCGGGACTCGCAGGCGAGAACTGCGGAATCTTCCACGGCAACGCGTCTGCCGCCAATGCCTCACCGGCGGTCCAGCCTGGCATCATCTATTGCACAACCAACTAAGACACCCGACACTGTAGCTCGACCCAGAGGGTCGGCGGGGTCTCCCGCCGCCCCTCTTCTGTTTCCCTCGGGCGCTGACAGGGCAGGGTGGAACCGGAGGCACAGACGCCGGACTCGAGACAGCTGCGCGGGGCCGAATCCGGCCCCTCGGTGCCGTTCAAACGCACGCTCCTCTTCTCGATCGCGATTCTATACGTGAGCGTGCTGGCCCTGGCCGCGCTCTCGCTCTATCTCGTCCTGCCCGCGCTGGACTCGGTGCCGCGCGCCATCCTCTTCGCCTTTGCCCTCCTGGGCCTGAGCGTCGGGTTTCTCTGGGCGTTCGGCGGCGCGCTCCTCAGCCGCACGCTGCTCGGGCCCCTGGACCAGCTGGTCAGCGATACCCAGCGCATCTCTGCCGGGGACTACCGCCACCGGATTGCGCCCGTCAACACCGAGGAGCTGGCGGCGCTGTCGGAAGCGGTCAACGCGATGGCGGCCCGCCTGATCCACGACCAGGAGCTGCTCTCCGAGAACGTCCGGTCCCTGGAGGAGACCAACCGGGAGCTCATCGAGGCGTCGGACGAGGTGATCCGCTCCGCGCGACTTGCCTCGGTCGGCACGCTGGCATCGGGGATCGCCCATGAGATCGGGAATCCTCTGTCGGCCGTGATCGGGTTCGTCGATCTCGCCAAGAGCCGATCGGAGCGCGGCGTCTTCGATCCCGACCTGCTCCAGTCCGCCCTGGAGGAAGCCCGCCGGATCGATGGCATCGTCCGGTCCCTTCTGCACTACGCCCGGCCCCGCGATGAGCAGCGCCGTCCGGTCGACCCGGTTGAAGTCGTGCTTCGGGTTCGCAACCTCCTGGAGAATCAGGGCCGCTTCGAACGGGTCAAGGTCATCTGGACGCTCCCGGACGAGGCACCGCTCGTGGAGATGAACCCCCAGGAGTTGGAGCAGGTGCTGGTCAACCTCCTCCTCAACGCCATCGACGCTCTCGACGGCAGCAAGGAGGGTCGGATCGAGGTGCGACTGGACGTAGTGGAAGGGGAAGTCTACCGCGCCCCCTCTCGAAGGGAGAGCGACCCGCCCGGGGTCAACTACAGCCATCGGCGACGGATCTCGTGGGATGCCGGCGGCCTCCGGGTGGAGCCCCTCCAGACCACGGACCGGATCGTCACCATCACCGTGCAGGACAACGGGCCCGGAATCCCGGAAGACCACCTGCCCCAGCTGTTCGATCCTTTCTTCACCACCAAGGAACCTGGGAAGGGGACGGGGCTGGGCCTTGCCGTTTGCTCCCGACTGGTCGAGGGTATGGGGGGCCGCATCGAGGGAGGCAACAATCCCGAGGGAGGTGCGCGCTTCACGGTGCGCCTTCCCGTCGGGCTGGAGACCGACGAGGACGAGGCCACGGCGGACGAACCCACCGAGGAGCAGGAGAGCTAGGTGAAGATCCTCGTCGTCGACGACGATCCGGGGCTGCGGAAGTCCCTGACCATGATCCTCAAGGATGCCGAATACGAAGTCCTGACGGCGTCCGCCGGTGAGGATGGCCTTCGTATCGCCGCCGCGGCCCAGCCCGATATCATCCTGACCGACGTACGCATGCCGGGGATGGGCGGACTCGAGTTCCTCGACGCCTACAAGGAATCACGGGGGGATGCGCTCGTCCTGGTGATGACCGCGTATGGCAGCACCGACCTCGCCATCGACGCCATGAAGCGCGGCGCCTACGACTACCTACCCAAGCCGTTCGGGGCGGACGAGGTCCTCCTCACCGTAAAGAAGGCCATGGAGCGCGAGAAGCTCCGCCGGGAGGTGGGGAGGCTGCGCGCTCAGGTCCGAGCCGACCAGCGCTTCGGGGAGATCGTCGCCCGCGCGCCGGCCATGGTCCGCGCCCTGGAGATCGCAACCAAGGTGGCGCCGCACCCTTCCCCGGTGCTGGTCACGGGACCCAGCGGCACCGGAAAGGAGCTGGTCGCGCGTCTCATCCATCAGGAGAGCGAGCGCTCCGAGATGGCGTTCCTGCCGGTCAACTGCGGAGCCATCCCCGAGACGCTGCTGGAATCCGAGTTCTTCGGCTACGTGAAGGGCGCCTTCTCCGGCGCGGATCGGGACAAGCCGGGTCTGTTCGAAGCTGCCGACAAAGGCACGCTGTTCCTCGATGAGGTCGGGGAGCTCCCGGCCAGCCTGCAGGTCAAGCTCCTGAGAGCCCTGCAGGAGGGAGAGATCCGCCGCGTGGGCGGCACCGAAAGCCAACGGGTGGATGTTCGCGTCATCTCCGCCACGAACCGCAACCTCCGCGAGGAGGTCGAGAAAGGCAACTTCCGCGAGGACCTCTACTACCGCCTCGCGGTGGTGCCGATCTACCTGCCTCCGCTGCGCGAGCGGCCGGAGGAGATCCCGGATCTGGTCCATTTCTTCATCGAGCGTCACTCCGAGCGCCTCAAGATCCCGGTGACCGGCGTCGAGCCGGAAGCGATGGAGGTCCTGCTCAAGCACACCTGGCCGGGCAACATCCGCGAGCTCGAGAACCTGCTCGAGCAGGCGATGGTCCTCTCCGATCGTCCGACGCTCAGGGCCGAGGATCTTCCGGAGCGCCTGCGGCGCCCCGAAAGCTCGGGAGCGCCCAGCACGAACTCGGACCTGGGCGACGACCTCTCCGTGAAGCGCCACACGGCGTCGCTGGAGAAGCGCTTGATCCAGTTGGCGCTTGAACGAACGGGTGGCAACCGTACCCACGCGGCCGAGTTGCTCGAGCTTTCTCCGCGAGCCCTCCGCTACAAGATCCGGGACTACGATCTGGAGTAGGGCCGGCCGCGGCCCGGTACACACAGCGGCCTCGCCAGGCCCGTAGCACAATCCTCTCGCCCTTCGAGGTTCGCGAACGTCTTCCCATGGAACGGGGAACGACGCTGCTCGAACTCGCCGTGGGCCTCTCCCTCTTGGCGCTCGTGTTGGTCATCGCGCTGCCGAAGGTCGGACGAGGTCTCGATCGCATGGCCTGTCTCGCCGCACGGGATGCCCTCATCGCGCGGGCCGAGGTCGCCCGAGCCGAGGCGACGCGCTCGGGGTCTGCAGCGGTCGTGATCGATCCGGATTCGGCGCGGGTCTGGGTGGAGGTCGCGGGTCGGGCGCGGGACACCGTGGATCTGGCGCTCGCTTTCGGCGTCCAGGTGCAGCATCCGGTCGGGCCCCGACTCGTGCGCCTACCCTTCGATCGCCTTGGCATCGGGCGCTTCGCCAGCGCCACGGTAGTCGTCGCGCGCGGGAGCGAGCAGGCGGCCCTGTCGGTCTCCAGCTACGGAAGACTCGCGCGATGAACAGGCGCAGCGGCAGCATGCTGGTCGATGTCGTGCTCGGCCTCGCGGTATTGGAGATCGCGTTGGTGGTCGGGTGGCGTGCGGTGGCGGGCACACTCGATCATCTGGCGCGGGCGTCCGAACGCGCCGCGGGCTTGAGCACGGCGGAATCACTGGCGGACTCCATCGTCTGGTTCGGCCTCCGCGGATCGGGGACCGTGACTGGAGCCTGGGGCCGGATCGATTGGTCGGTCCAGGGGCCTTGGGCGGACCTGCAGCTCTTCCTCCCCGACCCGACGGCGACCACTCCCTGGGCCCGCATCGAGGCGCGAGTTCCATGACGTCCGGCCGCTCCGGCGCAGCCGGGATCGAGTGGGTCCTGGGCGTATTGCTGGCGGTCCTCGTGCTCGCGATGGGCTTTCAGGGGATGGCGCGCCTGCAACGGGCACTGACGCATGCGACGGCGCGCTCGGAGCTCGAGTCCGCCTTCGCGGCGGTGACTCGGATCCTGGGCGACGAGTTGCGGGCTGGGGTGCCCGGTCGGGACTGGTGGGTGTATCCTCCCGACTCTGTGGCAGTGCGCGCCTTTCGGGGTACGGCGACCGTCTGCGCCGCGCGGGGCGCCGAGCTGACTGTCTCATTCCGAGGCGATCGGGTGGCCGTTCCCGCCAAGGACTCCGTACTGGTCCTGGACGGCGACAGCCGCTGGAGCGTGGCCGCTCTCACACGCGTCGGGCCCTCTTCGGGACCCTGTGGGAACGGGCGGCCGGAGCGCTGGGTCCTCGACCGGTCGATCCCCGACGCCACGGTGGTCCGGCTCTACGAGCGCGGCGTGTACATCCTCGCGGGGGGCACGCTGCGCTACCGACGGGGGGCGGCGGGGCGCCAACCGTTGACCTATGCGCGGCTGGACTCGCTCGGGTCTCGGCTTACGAGCGGGAGTGCGTCGGTGGGTCTGGTCCTCTCCGGGATCGGAGGCGGTTCGGCCGGCCTCGTGCGGAGCCCGACTCTCCGCGCTCGGAACCCCCTGCCGTGAGAAGGAAGGCCGGGTTCGCCTTCGTGCCTCTCATCCTGCTCCTGGGGGGTGCGCTGACGCTGGCGCTGGGTCTTTTGACCGTGACCACGGGGCTCCGCCGCGCTGGTCGCATCGACCTCGAGCGCATCCAGGCCCGCCTGGCCGCCGAGGCCGGACTGCGCGCCCCGAGCATCGCGCCCGCGCTGCTGGGGGCTGCGATCGGTACCACGCTGCCGTTTCTCCAGGGGCGTTCGCCCGGTGGGAGCTCGTTCACGGCCGTGGCCGAGCGCGTGAGCCACGAGGTCTTCCTGTTGGTCGCAGAGGGAAGACCGGCTCAGGGGCCCGCGCTGCGCCGGTTGGGGCGGACGCTGTGGCGTTTGGACGTGGGAACCCGCCTGGGGCGGTCGCCGGCCGTGGTCGCCCTGGGCGGTCGCGCGGCGACCGGGGGTGGGGGACGAATCGAGGGGGACAGCATCGCGGTGTGGCCCTCGGGCTGGGGCCCGGCCGAATGCGGAGTCTGGGGGAGTGTGCTCTACACAGCGTTTCCGACCGGCACCCTGCCGCAAACCGCCCCTCTGCGGAGCCCCGTGGGCGTGGGGCCACTCGATCTCCCCGTCCTGTTGTCCGTTGCGACGATGGTGGGGCCCGGGGTCGTACATCCCGCGGCGCGCATCTCGGGGGCCACCTGCATCCTGGGGCCCGGCAATTGGGGCACTCCCTCGGCGCCCGGCGGTCCTTGCGGTGGGCATATGCCGTTCATGGCCTCGAGCGGGGCCCTACAGGTGATCGGGGGAGAGGGGCAGGGGGTCTTGGCCGTGGCAGGTGACCTCACGCTCTCGGGCGGGGTCCGATATAGCGGGGTCGTCCTGGTCGGAGGCCGTCTGCGGGTGGAGGGGGGTGCTCGCCTCGAGGGGCTCGTCCAGGTCGCCGGAGACGTCCAGGTGTCGGGGGGAGGCGCCATCGTGGGATCGGGGTGCGCCTCGGCGCGCGCGTTCGAGGCCCTCGGAACCGCCCTGGGAGGGGTTCCACTCCCGGACGGAGGCTGGATCGAGCCTCTGTGAGGGGGCCCCACCTGGCATTCTGCCGGGGCAAACTCTGCCCCGGACCGGCAAAAAAGGTGTCCGCGGACGCGCAACAGAGGCTCCGGAAGGCGAGCCCGCATCAGGCTTTTCGGCTGGCACGGAATTCGTACTGACGCAACGCGCTTTCGCGCCTCTGCAACACCCGACTCGGGTGTTCAGGGGGCACTACGCGAGGCAAGCGAGCGTAGGCGCGAACGCTTGAGCCCGACGGGTCGTGGAGACGAAATGAAGCACCACGAGATACAGTGTGGCATGCTTGACACAGTTTCGCGGCGTATGGTAATCTCTTCCAACTTTCTCCGGGGTTCTTGCCGATCCCGGACGTGTGGGACGGCAACCTAAATGGGCCTCTTTGGAAGGAAGAAGAGTTCGCTCGGCCTCGACATCGGGAGCGGATTCGTCAAGCTCGTCGAAGTAGACTCCTCCGGCGGGCAGCCGGAAGTCGCCCGGGTGGCAATGCGGCCCCTCGTCCAGGACGCCATCGTCGAGGGCGAGGTGATGGACCCCGGGCTCGTTGCCGAGACGATCCGCGGCCTCTTCGACGAGATGGGATACAAGTCCCGCGAGGTCGTCACGTCCGTCGGCGGCCACGACGTGATCATCAAGAAGATCGAGATGGATCGGATGAAGGAGTCCGACGCTCGTGAGGTGATCCGTTGGGAGGCCGAACAGCACGTTCCCTTCGACATCAAGAGTGTCGAGTTGGACTTCCAGATCCTGGATCCCCACGGCGAGGGGCTCCAGATGGAGGTTCTCCTCGTTGCCGCCAAACGTGAGCTGGTGGACAACAAGGTCAACCTGCTCATGGAAGCAGGCGTGACACCGCGAGTCATCGACGTCGATGCCTTCGCGCTGCACAACGCCTTCGAGTTCAACTACCCCGAGGGACGCACCGGCGTCGTGGCCCTTGTGAATGTGGGTCACGAGATGACGAACGTGAACATCTTGGAAGACGGCGTGCCGGTCCTCACTCGCGACATCCCCTTCGGCTCCCGCCGGATCCGCGAGGACCTCCAGCGAGAGCGCGGCTTGACCGCGGATCAGGCTGAGGCGGTCCTGCAGGGTCGGGGCTCCATCGCGGACCTTGATCGTTTCGTGGAATCCAGCGCCGACGAGATCGCAGTGGGGATCGAGCGGGCCTCCGCCTTCTTGATGACTCGCCAAGCCGGCGCCGGCCTGGGCCGCATCCACCTGTCCGGGGGCGGTGCCCGCATCCCGGGGATGGCCGAGGCCCTCGCCACGCGCATGAACGTCGCGACCGAGCTCGTGAATCCGTTCGAACGGATTCCAGTCCGCCCGGACGCCCCCATGGACCTCTCCCTTGAGGAAGCCGCGCCCATGCTGCTGCTGCCTCTCGGGCTCGCACTCCGCTCCAACTAACCGGGTCAGAGTACCGTGATCGAAGTCAATCTCCTACCCGGCGGGAGAAAGCGTCAGGCCGGGGGCAAGCGCTTCAAGTTCGCACTTCCCAGTCGGAGCAAGACGACGCGGAAGGGTCCCGCCTCCTCGTCCGGAATGGACACGTGGGTATTGGGCTCGGCAGCGGCCGTTGTGCTCTCTGTGGGAGTGATGGGCTGGATGTTCATGGGCGTAGGCGGTCGCACCAAGGAACTCACCTTGGAGATCGAGCAGGCTGCCCGCGACTCCGCTCGCTACGCCGACCTCATCCAACAGACCGAAGGCCTCCGAGCCCGCCGCGACACGATCAGCCAGAAGGTGGCGATCATCCAGGACATCGACGGCAACCGCTACGTGTGGCCCCACGTCATGGACGAAGTGGCGCGGGCGCTGCCGGACTACACGTGGTTGACCAGCCTGGTGCAGGTCGACGGGGGCTCGGCGCCCTCGTTCCGGATCGAAGGACGGGCGGGCAACAACTTCGCCTTGACCCGCTTCATGGACAATCTGGAAGCGTCGCCCTTCATACGGGGTGTGCGCCTGATCTCGACGGAGCAGGTGGTCGAGAGTCTGCCCGGAGGCATCCAACGCGAGGTCCATCAGTTCTCGCTCGAGGCCGGGTACGAAGATCCGCCCACCGAATTGATCGAGACCGTTCCGCTGTTCTCGGCAAACCTCAGCGGCAACATCGTGCCGTAGCCGTGGCCTAAGGCACAAGAGACGACCATGAAGCTGATCCCGACCGAACCCAAGAAGAGGAATGCACTCTTCATCGGCATTCTCGCCTTGCTGGGGCTGTACGCGTTCCAGAGCTACTGGTATGCGCCCCGCAAGGAGACGATGCAGGAGATGGAGGCGCGCCTCGAACAGTTGACCGATCAGAACCGGCGGGCGCAGATCCTGGCCACCCGCGGAGGACGTGAGCTGGAGGAGCGTCTCGCGCTGTACGAGCGCCACCTTCTGCGCCTCGAGCAGTTGATTCCGCGGAGCGAAGAGGTGCCGGCTCTCCTCAACAGCATGTCGATCGAGGCCCGCCAGAACGACGTCGATCTGGCCCTCATGCGCCCCGATCCGCAGCCGGAGACGACCGAGCACTACACGAAGACGGTGTATCAGATCGGCGTAACCGGGAACTACCACTCGGTGGGGCGGTTCCTGGCTGCGATCGCCTCCCTCCCGCGCATCCTGACGCCCATCGATCTCGATGTGGCGACCGCTTCGGCGGCGCAACAGCGTGGGGCGGATGAGAACGCCGACACGCCGATCCAGGCGACGTTCAAGATTCAGACGTACACCATCCCACCGCCGGGAGCGCTTCCTGCGCCCGGTACCGGTGAGGGGGTGGCTGCCGGAGGTGGAGCATGAGATTCAAGGGTTGTTCCATCGGCGCCCTGACCGGGCTCGCCGTGATCCTCGCCTCACCGGACCTGCACGCGCAGTCCGGCGACCCGGGATCCGGACCGCCTCCGGACACGTCCGGGACCGAATTGGTGTTCGAACGCGAAGTCTTTTCGTATCCGAGCTTCGCGCGGCGCAATCCCTTCCGTCCGCTCGCTTCGGGCGACGAGTCGGGCCCTCGCTTCGAGGAGCTGGTGCTGCTCGGAGTGATCTACTCCACCGACCCCTCGGCCAGCGTAGCGCTGCTGAGCGTCGGGGTGCAGCAAGCGGGAAGCACGACCGCGAAGACCTTCCGGGTCCGTCGCGGCGACCGTCTGGGGAATACGCGAGTCCTGCAGATCCAGCGCTCGCGCGTCCTCGTTGAAGTCGAAGAGTTTGGTCTCACGGAACAGAGGGCCCTCGAGGTGAAGCGGCCCGGTCAAGGAGGGTCACGATGACCGCTTTCCTGACGGCTCTGGCCGTCTCGGTGTTCGGCGGCGACCTGGTCAAGAGTCTGGACGTCCTGCCGAACGCGGAGAGGACCGAGATCGTGATCGGGATCGAGGGTGAAGTGCAGTATCGGGACTTCACTCTGGAGGCACCGGCGCGCCTCGTCGTCGATTTGTTGGGGGCCCGGCACGGTTTGCCACAGGCCAACTACTTCGACATCAACCGCGGCGGCGTGAAGGCCGTCCGCACGAGCCAGTACTCAGAGGACGTCGTACGCGTCGTCGTCGAGCTCGACCAGGCCGTCACCTATGACGTGCAGGCGGGCTCAGGCTTCGTGAGGGTGTCGCTGCAGGGCCAGACCGGGACCTTCGAACCCTGGTCGACGGTTGCAGAGGCGGTTCCGATGGCCTCGGGGCCTGCCCCGGCCGAGCCGGATGCGGTTGCCGATTTGATCGCGACCCGCGAAGCCAGGTTGGACGTCCAGCCGCTGCAACAGGAGGCGCGCCGCATCACGGTCGCCTTCGCCGAGACGCCCATCCGTGACGTTCTCTTCACGTTCGCAGAGTTCGCGGGCCGGTCGATCGTGGCGGGGACCAATGTCCAGACCAACATCTCCGCCGATATCCGGGACCAGCCCTGGGACATCGCGCTACAGACGATCCTGGAAGCCCAGGGCCTCGCGGCCCGGGAGTTGGAGACCGGGATCATCCGCGTGGACAACATCGAGAACCTGAGTCAGCGCGAGACGATCGAAGCTCTGCAGACGCGGCCTTTCCGGGTCAACTACGCGGCAGCGGACGAACTCTCGACCTCCATCCAGGGGCTGCTGAGCGATCGGGGCAAGGTGACCGTTGGCAGCGGGACAAACACGGTCATCGTGACCGACGTGCCGCGAGTGCTCGAAGCGGTTGAGGACCTGATCGGCGAGTTGGACGTACGCACGCCGATGGTCAACATCTCGGCCAAGATCATCTTCGTGAACCGGACGGACCTGAACGAGTTCGGGATCACCTACGACCTCAAGGACTCGCGGGGGAACCAGCTCAACGTGCTCACGCCGGGCGCCATCGACGAGAACGGTGACGGTGTGCTGTCCCTGCCCGACGAGCAGGTCGAACGCGGAACCGATGTGATCAGCCTCGGCGGAAGCTCGGTGGCGGCGCTGGGCAACGCCCGCAACCGCCTGCCGACGCCCGCGCTCAGCGTGTTGACCTCGCTGTTGGTTGGCCGCTACACGCTCATCAACTTCATCGACGCCTTGGAGTCGCTCGATCTGAGCGAAGTCCAGGCGGCGCCCACGCTCACGGTCATGGACAACAAGGCCGCGCGGGTGCTGGTCGGTGAGCGGACGCCCTTGCGCGTCATCGACCTCGGGTCTCAGGCAGGTGGTGGTGGTGGTGGGCAGGGTGGGAACATCCCCCAGGCCACCGTCCAGCTCCAGGAGACCGGTATCAAGCTCGACGTCACCCCACACGTGACGGCTGGCAACAACATCCTGCTGGACCTGCGAGCCGAGCGGTCAGCGGCGGAGCTAGCCCAGTCGGACGCCGGCTTCATCTTCCGCACCCAGGAAGCCGAGTCGCGGGTGCTGGTCGAAGACGGTGAGACGGTAGTGATCGCAGGTCTTACGATTTCGGAGCGAACGGAGTCCCGGTCGGGAATCCCGCTTCTCATGAGCCTTCCCGTGGTTGGCCGCCTGTTCCGGGTCACACGTGAACAGGAGATCCAGCGTGACCTGATCATCCTGGTGACGCCTCAAATCGTGCGCACGGACGGGTAAGGAGCTACGGGAGCCTGAGCCATGATGCATAGAGAACTGACACGGCCGGGGCGCTTCGCGCGCCTCGGTTGGGGGGCGGCTGCGGCGCTCGTCCTCCTCGGATGCGAAGGGGAGAACCTGTTTACCCCCGGTGGTGGACGCGGCCCAGACGGCGCTGCTCCCACGGTGGAGATCCAGGAGCCCCGGGATCCAGCGGCGAACCCGATCGGGGATTCGCTTCTGGTGGCCGCGTTGGTCGAAGACAACGGTGGCGTCGACTCGGTGCGCTTCGAGGGCTTCTCCTTCCGGGGAGATGCTGGCCTGGGAACGGACACGATCATCGAGCGCTTCATCTCCAAGACGGTGCCCCTGGACTTCGCCACGGACACCATCGTGCGGCGCTATCTGCTGCCGACGCCCGACAGCACGCGTGAATCAGCGGTGATCGTGGTCACCGCCTTCGACCACGGGGGCAACTTCGCGGCGGACACGCTCAACCTGCGCCTGGGTGCCCCGCGCGTTCGTCTGCTGAATGTGACCGAGGGCCAGCGAGTCCTCTCGGGACTCAGCTTGGCGGTACGCATCGAGGCGTTCGACCCGAACGGGATCGTGCAGGTGCAGCTCCGCTCCACCGGGGCGGACGAGCAGACACTTACCCGTAGCTTCAACCCGCCACAGGACTCGATCGCTTTCGACACTGCGTTCGTGATCCCGGATGCGGCGGTTGGACCGCTCCAGCTGGTCGCGGGTGCGCGCAGCACCCTGGACGTGGAGGGAACCGACGGTCCGATCACCCTGGTGGTGGTCAACTCCGCGGCTGCGGACACGATCCGCCCCTCCGGGAAGATCGCTGTGGACGCTCCCGGGCGTATGGAGCTGGGCGATTCCGTCCGCGTGACGGTCACCGGTCTCGATGATGCCCAGGGGAGTGGCGTGGCCAGGGTGGGCTATACCGCCTACGCAATCTCGCCCACGCGCGGCGACACGCTGATTCGCTCGCAGGAGCGGACCTTCACGCCGTCTCGTACCGGGAACGTCTCGGAGGTCTTCGCCTTTGCTCCGTTCAACGTCGATTCCCTGGCCCTGCCCGACACGCTGGTGTTCGAGGTGGTGGGGTACTTGATCGACGAAGACAACAACTGCGCGGCCGTGGTCGCGAGCGCGAACAACCAGAGTCTGGCTTGCTTGAGTCTCCCGACCGGTGAGACCGTGGCTCTGCAAGCCAACGGGGAGCGGGTGATCCGGCCCGTGGTGGCCGGGCGCACGGTTCGGCTCCCCGGCGGCGGCCGGATCATGGACGCCGTGGTTGATACGACCCGGCGCAACCTCTGGCTGTCGAACATCGATCGCGACCAGGTCGAAGTCTTCCGCCTGCAGGACGAGCTCTTCATGGACCCGGTCCCGGTCGGTGCCGAGCCCTGGGGCCTGACCATGAACCGAGGCGAAGACACGCTGATCGTCGCCAACTCGGGCGGCACCAACATGTCCAACGTCTGGTTGGGGCCGACGGATCCCTTCAATCCCTACACGGGCCACGTCGAGGATGGCAGCCGTCGCTTCCTGACTCCGGACGTCTACTTCTTCGACGTCGAACGGGCCCTGGACGATACGGGCGCGGAGCGCAACAACGTCTTCGTGGTGCCGGACGCGACGCCCCCGGGCTTCTCGGATCGGCCCCAGTATGCGGCCGTCGACTCCACGGGTCGGATCCTGTACTCCACCAAGACGTCGCTGCTGGGCGACCTGGGGACCATTCGGCGGGCCTTCGTGCCGGCAGGTGGGTTCCGAAGTGAAGTCGTGATGTTCTTCGAGCACGCCTCACTGGTCGAGGCGCCCGACTTCACGGCCATCGGGAATATCGACGACGTCGGGATCTCTCTGTCGGCTCCGGATTCGGCCGGCCTGCAGAACGATCTGGCCACGCTGGTGGACCACGTCCCCGGAACCAACACGGTCATCTCGGCCGGTCCGGCGCCTCTGCAGCAAGCGATCGCCGACCTGGCGGCCGCTGGTTCGGATGTGGTGGCGGGGACAGGTCGCTGGAACGTGCCGGGAATGACCTTCCTGGACACGACGTTCGTTGCGGCTTCGGGTGACCGCGGATGGGTGGTCTTCGGCGAAGGCTCCCGTCAGCCGGTGGGCCGGATCATGATGTACCAGGCGTCCACCGACCGGATCAGCGATGTCGTAGCCGTTACCGACCTCATGACCAACCCCTCCGAGGAGGTCCGAGGCATCGGGCTGAACAACGACGGCACGCTCGGTGTCGCGCGCGGGAATCAGGCCTACTTCTTCAGCACGGACCTGCGACTGCAGGGGATCGCCGATCTGCCCGGTGGCGGGTCCGGTGCGGCCCTGCACCCGCTGCACGCCAACTATCCGACGCTTACGTCGCCCGGTCAGTACGATCCGGACACTCACCTCGCGTTCCTGGGGACGGGGGAAGGCACCATCGACATCATCGACGCCTTCCACTTCAACCGTCTGGGACGGATCTTCATCCGAGACGTGATGACCGGACCGCTGCGGGCGGCCCTGCCGTTCCCGGAGGACAACCTGGGGCTGCAGTGTCTGACCAAGCCGGTGTTCAACGCCTCGGGGCAGAACATCGGATCGGCCGTGGACATCTTCGCCGACGCGTCGGGGTTGGTGCCCTATCCGGTGACGGGTGGGCCCACCGAGGACCGTTGCGTGGTCCTCAAGCTCTACGGCGTCACGAGCGGCGGTGGCGTGGTGGTCATCGACGTTCGCAAGGGCGACATTCTCAAGAACCACCCCGCGCGCTGACGCGGGGGCCTGAGAGGTCAGGGCCCGGCTCCCCTCGGGGAGTCGGGCCCTTCCTGTTGGTGGGCGCTGGAGAAGCGGCCGAGGGAAGTCAGGGCTTGGTGGGACCGCATCCCCCCTCTACTTATATAGTCATGTCCGTATTCAGCTTCCGAACCGCCGGCGAGTCCCACGGCCCCGGCCTGATCGCTCTGGTCGAAGGCGTCCCCGCGGGACTGCCCCTGGCGGCCGAACGCGATGTCGATCCTGAGCTGAAGCGCCGGCAGGCCGGGTACGGACGGGGCCGTCGCATGCTCATCGAGCAGGATCGGGCGGAGGTCCTCTCCGGAGTCCGCCTGGGAGAGACGCTCGGGTCCCCCATCGCGCTTTTGGTGCGGAACCGCGACCACGAGAACTGGCTTCCAGCCATGGGGGCGGAGGCGGCTCCTGCCGACGTGAACCCGAAGGCCCTCAAACCGGTCTTCCTCCCCCGACCTGGCCACGCGGACCTGGCTGGGGTCCTCAAGTACGGCCGCTCCGAGGCACGCGACATCCTGGAGCGGGCCAGCGCCCGGGAGACGGCTGCCCGCGTCGCGGCGGGGGCAGTGGCCAAACGGCTGCTCGCAGAGCTGGGTGTACGGGTCGAGAGTCATGTGTGCTCGATCGGGCCCGTGGTGGCGCCCGAGGTGGTGGGTCTGCCCGATCGCTTGAACGACGCTGCCGACCCATCGGCGGTGCGGGTGCTCGACCCTGACGCCGAGGCACGCATGGTGGCGGCCATCGATGCGGCCAAAGAGGCTGGGGACACCCTCGGGGGGGTCTTCGAGGTGGTGGCCCGCGGCCTTCCGGTCGGTCTGGGCAGTCACGTGGCCTGGGACCGTCGACTCGACGGTCGGTTGGCCGGCGCGCTCATGTCGATCCAAGCCATCAAAGGGGTCGAGATCGGCCCCGCGTTCGAGAACGCCCAAAAGCCGGGCTCGGGGGTTCACGACGCCATGGCCAGCGACCCGGAGCGTGCGTTGAGTGGTGGTGTAGGCCGCGCATCGAACCGTGCCGGTGGATTGGAAGGGGGCATGACCAACGGAGAGCCCCTGCGGCTACGCGCGGCGATGAAGCCGATCGCGACCCTGAGGAAGCGCCTCCCCTCCATCGATCTGCGAGATGGCAGCGAGCGGGACGCCGCAGTCGAGCGCAGCGACGTCTGCGCCGTTCCGGCCGCATCGGTGGTGGGTGAGGCCATGGTGGCGCTGGTGCTTGCCGACGCGATGTTGGAGAAGTTCGGTGGAGATTCCCTCGAGGAGACCCGGCGCAATCTTGGCGCCTACATGGCCGATCTGGCCGAGCGCACCCGCCACCGGGTTCCTCTCCGTGCCGAGACGGGATGAGCGCGGGCATCCGGCGCGTGGTGTTGATCGGATCGATGGGAAGCGGCAAGAGTACGGTAGGGCGCGAGCTCGCGGACCTGTGGGGATGGACCTTCGCGGACGCCGATGAGGTCGTCGAGCGAGAGGCAGGTTGCTCGGTGGCGGACGTGTTCGCCGCCGAAGGGGAGCGGGGCTTTCGAGCCCGTGAACGGAAGGTGATGTCGGGGCTTCTCCGAGAGGCCGCGTGCGTGATCGCGTCCGGTGGCGGCTGGGCGTCGGAGCCCGGGGTCTGGGACGCCCTGCCGGACGGTACGCGCACGGTCTGGCTGCGGGTGAGCACCAGGGTCGCGCTGGAGCGCGCACTGGCGGACGGCGGGCGGGAACGCCCTTTGCTTTCGGGCCCCGACCCGATGGAGACGCTGGAACGACTACGGAGGGACCGCGCGGCGTCGTACGAACGCGCGGACCTCAGCATCGACACCGAGGGCGCTCGGCCGCGTGAGATCGCCGAACGCATCGCAACTGCTTTGAAGGAGAGTCAGTGAAGCTCGTCATCGTAGAGTCGCCGGCCAAGGCGAAGACGATCGAGAAGTTCCTGGGCAAGGACTACAAGGTCGCTGCGTCGTACGGACATATCAGGGATCTGCCCAGCTCGGCGCGGGAGATTCCCGCGCGCTATCGCAAGAAGTCCTGGGCCCGGCTCGCTGTGGATACGGAAGGGAGTTTCCAGCCGATCTACGTCGTGCCCAAGGAGAACCAGGCGCGCATCAAGGACCTGAAGAAGCTGATGCAGAAGGCCGACGAGGTGCTGCTCGCCACGGACGAAGACCGCGAGGGCGAGTCGATCTCCTGGCACCTGCTCGAGGTGCTCGAGCCGGAGGTGCCGGTCCGTCGCATCACCTTCAACGAGATCACGCGCTCTGCGGTGCAGCGCGCGCTCGCGCAGCCTCGGGACGTGGACAGCAAGTTGGTGCAGGCCCAGGAAGCGCGACGTGTCCTGGATCGCCTGTTCGGCTACGAGCTATCCCCCGTGCTATGGAAGAAGGTCCGGACCAAGCTGTCGGCGGGGCGTGTGCAGAGCGCCGCGCTGCGTCTGGTGGTGGAGCGGGAAGAGGAGCGGCAGGCCTTCAAGAGCACGGCGTACTGGGACGTGGTGGCGAAGTTTCAGGCGGACGGCACTCCTTTCACCGCGCGGCTCACTGCCATCGGCGCGCAGCGTATTGCCACTTCGCGCGACTTCGACTCCATCACCGGGGCACTCGATGCGGACGCTGGAGTGCGCGTGCTGGATCGAGCGTCGGCGGCGGGCGTCGTGGAAGCGGCCCGCTCCGCCATTCCGTGGTCGGTCACGCGCGTCGAACGCAAGGAGACGCGTCAGCGCCCACAGGCACCGTTCACGACCTCCACGCTGCAACAGGCGGCTGGGTCCCGCCTGCGGATGTCGGCCAAGCAGACCATGCGGGTGGCGCAGGCCCTGTACGAAGGTATCGACCTCGGAGGAGGCGAGCGCGAGGGTCTCATCACCTACATGCGGACGGACTCCGTGCACCTGAGCGCCGAGGCTCTGGAGGGTACCGCGACCCAGATCCGCAAGCAGTTCGGTGAGGCGTACTACGATGGTCCCCGCTTCTACCAGACGCGCGCCAAAGCGGCGCAGGAGGCCCACGAAGCGATTCGCCCGACAGTCCTGGGCCGCACGCCCGATTCGGTGGCGCGCGTACTGACAAAGGAGCAATTGGCGCTCTACGATCTGATCTGGCGGCGCTCCATGGCATCGCAGATGGTCGATGCGCGCATCGACCGCACCACCGTCGACCTGGAGGCCCGCGGCAAGGAGGTGCATCACTTCCGCGCCAACGGATCCGTGCTCCGGTTCCCCGGCTTCCTGCAGGTGCTCGAAACCGAGCGGGAGGATCAGCTCCTTCCCCACCTGGAGGAGGGTTCGACGGTCGGGGACGATGCCTCGGGTGTTCCCTTGGAGTCCCTGGAGCCCGAGGGACACGAGACCAGGCCACCACCGCGCTACACCGAAGCGACGCTGGTGCGGCGGCTCGAAGAGGAGGGCATTGGCCGCCCCTCGACGTACACGCCCACGCTCTCGACCATCCAGGATCGGCACTACGTGGTCAAGAAGGGAAGTCAGCTCGTGCCCACCTACGTGGGGATGGCGGTGATCCGGCTGCTGCGAGAGCACTTCGGCCGCTACGTGGATCTGGCGTTCACGGCGAAGATGGAAGACACCCTGGACGAGATCGCTTCGGGCGCGGTCGACTCCGTGGACTTCCTGTCCAGCTTCTACCGCGGAGGCGACGGGGATCCGGGGCTGGTGCAGTCCATCGAGACCGAGCTGCCTCGCATCGAGTACCCGCAGATCCCGGTTGGGAATGACCCGGAGACCGGGGAGTCGTTGCTGGTCCGCATCGGAAAGAACAGCATCCTGGTGCAGAGAGGCGAAAGCGACGAGCGCGCGACGGTGCCTCTCGATGTCCTCATCGACGAGCTGACTCCCGAGAAGGCCCACGAGATCCTGGAGCAACGCTCCCGGTCCGAGGATCCCATCGGAACCGATGATCGCACGGGCGAGCCGATCTACCTGAAGGTGGGGCCCTACGGACCCTACGTTCAGTTGGGGCCCGACGATCAGGACGACAAGCCCAAGCGAGCGAGTCTCCCCCGCGGCATGAAGCCCGAAGAGCTGACGCTCGACTACGCGCGCAAGCTCCTGTCGTTGCCGCGCAGTCTCGGCTCCGATCCCGACACGGGAGCCGAAGTGTTTGCAGGGCTGGGCCGGTATGGACCCTACGTGAACCGGGAGCGCGTGTATCGGAATCTACCGTCGCTGGAGCGGGTCTTCGAAATCGGCCTCGACGAGGCCGTGGAGCTGATCAACTCCAAGCCCAAGCGCGGGAAGACGGTGTTGAAGTCGCTGGGCGACCACCCGGAGACAGGCAAGCCCTTGGAGGTGGTCGAGGGCCGCTACGGCCCCTACGTCACCGACGGGAAGCTCAACGCGTCCATCGCCAAGGACCGCGACCCACAGGACGTGACCATGGACGAAGCCGTGGCACTGCTGGCCCAGGCGGCGACACGCACGAAGACGAAGGCTCCTGCGCGCCGCGGCCGGACGCGGAAGTGAACCACGCCGTCACCGTCATCGGTGGTGGACTGGCGGGGTGCGAGGCTGCCCTCCAGCTGGCGGCGCACGGGCATAAGGTCTGCCTCATCGAGATGCGCCCCGCCCACAGCACGGCGGCTCACCAGACCGACCTGCTCGGCGAGCTCGTTTGTACCAACTCCTTCAAGAGCGAAGACCCCGCCAACGCGCACGGCCAGCTGAAGCGCGAGATGGCGCAGCTGGGCTCGATACTCCTGCGCTCTGCGGCCGCCGCCCGTGTGCCGGCGGGGTCCGCGCTGGCCGTAGATCGCGAGCGCTTCGCAGGCGCCATGACCGCGGCGGTCCGGGAGCATCCCGGGATCGAGTTGCAGCGCAGGGAGGTGCGTGCGCTTCCGGAAGGACCGACCGTGGTGGCGACCGGTCCGCTGACTTCGGATGCGCTTTCCGAGGCCATCCGGACTTGCCTGGGCAGCGACGGACTCGCCTTCTTCGATGCCATCGCTCCCATCGTGCACCGCGAGTCGCTGGACGAGAGCATCGTCTTTGCGGCGGGTCGCTTCGAGGAGTCCGACGACTACTTGAACTGCCCGTTCTCAAAGGACGAGTACGAGGCGTTCATCGACGATCTGCTGGCCGCTGAGGTCCACGACGGTCACGACTGGGACCGCGTTCCCTACTTCGAGGGCTGCCTTCCCATCGAAGTGATGGCGAGCCGCGGGCGGGACACGCTGCGCTTCGGTCCCATGAAGCCCATCGGCCTCACGGACCCGCGAACCGGACGGCGTCCGTGGGCGGTCCTGCAACTCCGGCGAGAGGATGCCGCAGGCCAGATGCTCAACCTGGTGGGCTTCCAGACGCGCATGAAGGTCGGAGCCCAAGCGGCGGTATTCCGCAGAGTCCCGGGCCTCGCTGGGGCGGAATTCCTGAGGTGGGGGTCGATCCATCGCAACACCTACCTCAACTTCCCTGCACATCTGCTGCCGCATGGGGGGCTCCCCGGACGCCCCGACCTGGTGTTCGCCGGTCAGCTGACGGGCGTGGAAGGATACACGGAGTCGGCAGCGAGCGGCATCCTGGCGGGGATCAACCTGGACCGCATCCTGACCGGACGGTCACCGGTGATGCCTCCTGCGACGACGATGCTGGGCGGCCTCCTGCGGTTCCTCCGCGAGGCGGATCCGATGCGCTTTCAGCCCATGAACTCGAACTGGGGCCTGGTCGATCCCCTCCCCAACCCGCCGCGGGGGAAGCCGGAGCGTCGAGAGGCGCTGGCGGCCCGAGCCCAAGCCGACTTCGAGCGCTGGGTTCAAGAGGAGAGCATCATGGGGACTCCCGTCGGGGTCGGTGGAATCCGCTGACGCGCGGGGCCCGTCTCGGGAGGTCGAGCGCTTCCTGGTCCACCTGCGCGATGAGCGTCAGCTCTCGCCGCACACGGTGGCTGCCTATCGTCGCGACCTCGGCGATCTCGTGTCGTTCCTGGACCGCGAGCGGAACGAGGTTGACTGGCGATGGAGCGATGTCGATCGTCGCGGGCTGAGGGGTTTCCTGGCTGCTGGCGCGCGGCGCGGGCTCTCGCGGCGGACGCTGGCGCGTAAGCTGTCGGCAGTACGCTCGCTCTTCCGCTACCTGCAGCTGGAAGACCAGGTGCCGAGCAATCCGGCCCGAGCGGTGCGCTCTCCGAAGAGTGAGCGCCGCCTCCCCGGTCACCTCGGCGTGGGGCAGATGGCGGCGCTTTTCGAACGCGCCTCCGAGGCCTCGGCCCAGAACACGCTGGAGGGCACCCGGGACCTCGCCATGCTGGAACTCCTGTACGGGAGTGGCCTGCGTCTGTCCGAGCTGTACGGCCTCGGCCCCGAGGACATCGACCGCCGCGCGGGCCAGGTGCGCGTGCGTGGGAAGGGCCGAAAGGAGCGCATCGTACCGCTCACGCGCACGACCGTGCGGGCGCTCGGCCGCTATGAGCTGCGGCGCGCGGACGTCCTGACCCACCTGGATGCCGAGGCGGACGCGCTGTTCCTGAATCGCAAGGGCGAACGCCTGTCGCGGCGGAGCATCCAACGGCGGGTCCGTGACCTGCTGGAGCGGGTGGCCGCCAGCGAGGGGCTCAGCGTGCACTCACTGAGGCACTCCTTCGCGACCCACCTCCTGGACGCAGGGGCGGACCTGCTGGCCGTGAAGGAGTTGTTGGGCCACGTGTCCCTGTCCACGACCCGCATCTACACCCACACCTCCCGGGAGCGTCTCCACCGGGTCTACCGCGATGCCCATCCGAGGGCATGAGCCGGGCGCCTCCGACGGTGCACCTCGGGCCGCATGGGGGGTAGCAGAGGGTTCAGCACCCGGGAAGCCGGGCCGGGGCCGGAACGTCTAACATGTTGACTGGAGCGAAGATGGAAGAGCGTTTCCTGAGGGCGACCACTGTCATCGCCGTCCGCCAGGGCGGGAAGACCGCCATGGCGGGAGATGGCCAGGTCACCATGGGGGACACCGTGGTCAAGGTGGCCGCCCAGAAGGTGCGGGCGCTCAAGGACGGTCGGATCCTCGCCGGCTTCGCCGGGGGCGTCGCCGACGCCTTCGCCCTGTTCGAGAAGCTGGAGGAGAAGCTCGACCGCTATCCGGCCAACCTCACACGGGCGTGCGTGGAGTTGGCGAAGGACTGGCGTACCGATCGGTTCCTCCGCCGGCTCGACGCGCTGCTGGTGGTCGCCAGCGCCAGCGAGCTCTTCCTCATCGGCGGGGACGGCAACGTCATCTCGCCGGACGACGAGGTCATCGCCATCGGGTCGGGGGGCCCCTACGCGCTGGCCGCGGCCCGCGCACTGAAGGAGCACACCCATCTGTCCGCCCCCGAGATCGTGCGTGCCGCGCTCGAGATCGCTGCGGACATTTGCATCTATACGAACCGTCAGATCAGCGTGCTGGAGCTCGAGTGAATACAGGAGCGTTGGAGACGACCACCGGCCACGAGGTCGTCGGGTCGCAAGAAGCGGCACCTGCGGAGGGTGAGGCGGCGTTGGAGGAGCTCACACCACGAGAGATCGTCGCCGAGCTCGACAAGTACATCGTAGGACAGGCAGATGCCAAGAAGGCCGTCGCCATTGCGCTGCGGAACCGCTGGCGTCGGCAGCGAGTCGAGGAGACCCTCCGCGAGGAGATCGTGCCCAACAACCTGATCCTGATCGGTCCCACGGGGGTCGGGAAGACGGAGATCGCTCGCAGGCTGGCCCGGCTGGCAGGCGCTCCCTTCGTCAAGGTAGAGGCATCGAAGTTCACCGAGGTCGGCTACGTGGGGCGGGACGTCGAGTCCATGATCCGCGATCTCGTGGATATCGCGGTGAACATGGTGCGCAGCGAGCGCGAAGCGGATGTCCAGGAGGAGGCCGAAGCACGCGTCGAGGAGAAGATCCTCGACCTGCTCCTCCCCAAGTCCGCGGACGAGGCGCAGACCCCGGCGAGCTCCGCCGCCGGCCAGGTCTTCGTGGCGGGCCCGCTGGGCGTGGAGAGTCGGGGCGCCGACGATGCCGATCCCGAGGAGCGCTGGGGCCGCACGCGCGAAAAGCTGCTCACCCTGCTGCGCGACGGGCACCTCGAAGACCGGGAGGTCGAGGTCGAAGTCCAACAGACGCCTGCCCTGGACGGGATGATGATCCCGATGGGCGGATTCGAGGGAATGGACTTCAACTTCACCGAGATGCTGCAGGAGATGCTTCCCAAACGGAAGAAGCGTCGCAATGTCTCGGTGTCCGAGGCGCGGCGCATCCTGCTGCAGGACGAATTCGACAAGCTCGTCGACATGGACGATGTGGTGAACGAGTCCCTCTTTCGCGTCGAGGAGAGCGGAATCGTCTTTCTGGACGAGATCGACAAAGTCGCTTCGGAGCGGGGCACTCATGGCCCGGACGTCAGCCGGGGCGGGGTGCAGCGAGACCTGTTGCCCATCGTGGAAGGGTCCAACGTCCAGACCAAGTACGGAATGATCCGGACCGATCACATCCTCTTCATCGCAGCCGGTGCATTCCACGTCGCCAAACCCAGCGATCTGATTCCAGAGCTGCAAGGCCGCTTTCCGATTCGGGTTGAGCTCAAGAGCCTGGGCCGGGATGATTTCGTGCGCATCCTCAAAGAGCCCCAGAACGCACTCGTGACACAGTACTGCGCCATGATCGAGACCGAAGGAGCGGAGCTGCGCTTCACCGATGAGGGAGTCGACGAGATCGCCCGCATCGCAATGGAGGTCAACGAGCGCATGGAGAACATCGGGGCGCGGAGACTGCAGACCGTGCTCACGACATTGCTGGAAGACGTGCTCTTCGATCTGCCCGAATCGGGATCCAGGGAGATCCTGGTCGACCCCACTTTCGTCCGGGAGCGGCTGCAGAGCATCGTCGAGGACGAAGACCTCCGTCGCTATATCCTGTAACGCTCACCCCCCACTCCGAGGACTCCGTGCTGCGCAGAACCCCGCTCTTCGAAGAGCACCAGGCGCTAGGTGCCAAGATCGTTCCATTCGCCGGCTACGAGATGCCCGTGCAGTATCCGGACGGGATCACCGCCGAGCACGAAGCGGTGCGAAAGGCAGCGGGCCTCTTCGATGTCTCGCACATGGGGGAGTTCCTCGTCAGAGGGCCACAGGCGCTGGAGTTCGTGCAGCACCTGGCCGTGAACGACGCGTCGAAGCTGGAGGTGGGGCAGGCCCAATACTCGGCCATGTGCCGACCGGACGGGGGGATCATCGACGATCTGCTCGTCTACCGCTTTCCCGACCACTACATGCTGGTGGTCAATGGAGCACGGCGGACGGAGGATTGGGCTTGGGCCAGCCGGCAGGCCGAGGGCTTCGACGTGTCGTTGGAGGACCGCTCGGATGCCATTGCGTTGTTGGCCCTGCAGGGCCCTGCGGCGCCGGCCATCCTGAGGCAGCTCACCGAGACGGACCTGGACTCGATCGAATACTACCACTTCGCCCAAGGCAGCGTGGACGGTATCGACGCGATCATCAGCCGCACCGGCTACACCGGTGAGGACGGGTTCGAACTGTACGTGGCTGCCGACGCAGCGGCTCCGCTGTGGCGCAGGCTGCTCGAGGTAGGCGCTCCCCTGGGACTCAAGCCCGCGGGGTTGGGTGCGCGCGACAGCCTGCGTCTCGAGCTCGGATACGCGCTGTACGGCAACGACCTGGACGAGAGCCGCAATCCGATCGAGGCGGGACTGTCCTGGATCGTCAAGCTCGATCGGGGCGAGTTCGTGGGCCGCGATGTTCTCGTGCGCACGAAGGAGAAGGGTCCGGCGCAGCGGTTGGTCGGCCTGCGGCTGACGGAGCGGGCTTTCCCCCGGGCCGGCTACCCGGTGGTGGCCGGGGGCGAGGAGGTCGGTGCGCTCACCAGCGGCACGCTCAGCCCCACGTTGGGATGCGGAGTCGCGTTGGCCTACGTGCCCGCCGCGCTGGCCAAGGCCGGAACCGCGCTGTCGGTCCGCATCCGAGGAAAGGACTTCGGGGCCCAGGTCGAGCGCCCTCCGTTCTACCGAGACGGCTCCATCCGTCGGTGAGCGCCACCCGCGTCGGTGTGCTGACGGTGAGCGATGGGTGTCACCAAGGCGCCCGCGCCGACACCAGCGGTGGTCGTCTGGAGGCGTGGTGTCTGGAGCGGGGGTGGGAGGTGAGCGCGCGGGCCACGGTTCCGGACGAGCCGTCCGCGATCGTGCCTGTTCTCCTGGAATGGGCCGACGACCTTGCCGTCGATGTCGTCTTCACTACCGGGGGAACGGGCCTGGCGGCTCGCGACGTCACTCCTGAGGCCACGCGTGCCGTCCTCGAGCGCGAAGCTCCCGGAATCGCCGACCGCCTGCGCCGGGCCGGCGAGCACAACACGCCGATGGCGTCGTTGTCGCGGGGCCTGGCCGGAGTGCGCGGTCGCACGCTGATCGTCAACCTACCCGGGAGCCCCCGGGGCGTGGCCGATGGCCTCGAGGCGGTGCGTCCTCTGATCGACCACGTCTGCCGCTTGTTGGCTGGAGAGACGGAGCACGAGCTGCCTCAAGAGGAGGGTCGGTGAACGAGAGTGTGCTGATCTCGACCCATCGCCTCCCCGCGGCCGGTGCGCTGCGCGAGGCCTTTCAGCGAGCAGGCTACCAGGTCGAGCTGGTGACGCCCGACGAAGATCTTGCCCGGTACGACGAGGCGACACTGTTGGTGCTGACGGGCACTGCGGACGCCGCCGGCCTCGCACACCAGGCCCAGACCACACTGAGCATCCCGCTTTTCGCGTTCCTGGAGAGCGATCTCCCCGAAGAGCGCGCCCAGGCCGAGCAACTCGGCGCGGATGAGTTGTTCAGCCCGCCCTCCACTGCAGATGACGTGTTGGTCATCGCCCGGGCGACGATCGGTCGGCGACGTCTACAGGAGCTCACAGGAATCGTGGGGGAGAGCGCTGCCATTCAGCAGGCTCTGGAGCGCGTGGTACAGATCGCGCCAGTGGATTCGACCGTGTTGGTGACCGGTGAGTCCGGGACGGGCAAGGAGCTGGTCGCTCGCGGGATCCACGCGTTGTCCCCGCGACGGCACAAGCGCTTCATCGCGGTGAACGTGGCGGCGCTCCCGGAGACTCTGCTGGAGAGCGAGTTGTTCGGGCACGAGAAGGGGGCGTTCACCGGGGCGATCGACTCGCGCAGGGGCTTCTTCGAGCTGGCCGACGGGGGCACGATCTTCCTCGACGAGATCGGCGAGATGCCGCTGACGACGCAGAGCAAGCTGCTGCGCGTCCTGGAGACGCGCGAGTTCATCCGGGTCGGGGGTGAGAAACCCATCCGCGTGGACGTCCGCATCGTGGCTGCCACCAACCAGGATCTGGGGCGGCTCGTGGCCCTTGGAGAGTTCCGCAGGGATCTCTTCTACCGTCTGAACGTTCTCAGCATCGAGCTACCTCCCCTGCGCGAGCGCAAGGAGGACATCCCGCTGCTGGTCAGAGCCTTCATTCGGGAACTGACCGCCCGCCACGATCGCACCTTCGTAGGAATCAACCCCGAGGCGATGGCATTGCTGCAATCGCACCGCTGGCCGGGGAACGTACGCGAGCTGCGCAATCTGATCGAGAGCATGGTGGTCCTGGCCCCGGGCCGGGAGATTCGACCCGAGGATATCCCGGACAACATCCGTCGCCGTCGCATCGAGCCCGAGTTGCTCCATGCAGGACTTCCCGTGGCTCGAGTGGAGGCCCCGGTCCCGAGCGCGCGTCCTGCTCCCGAGCTCGAGTTCATCTTCCGGACGTTGGTCGAGCTGCGCATGGACATGGACGACCTGCGCCGCCAGTTCGAGCTGTATCAGCAGGACTCCGTCCGGCGCGCCCCTCCGGTCGCGGTGCTCCCGGCGCCTCAGGCCGTCGCATCGGTGCGTGCGCCCGAAGAGGACGAGCGCGTTGTGGTCTATCGGCCGGGACTGACCATGGACGACATGGAGCAGCGCGCCATCGCGGCGGCATTGGCCCAGCACGGGGGCAACCGGCGGCGGGCAGCGCGGGCGCTGGGCATCGGCGAGCGCACCCTCTACCGCAAGCTCCAGAAGTACGAGATGGACGCCTGACGGGCGTCCAGACTCAGCGGGCCGGGTCCAGACGACGCACGGAGCGGGCGCGGACGCGAGCGCGCTCCGCCTCGACGCGCGCGAGCACGCGGTCCCACTCGGTTTGAACGGCGTCCCGGTACTCCACATCCAGATCCGATTCCAGATCCACGCGCGCGTCGAAGGCGTACAAGGCCATCTGCGTCTCCTGTTGCCGTAGCCTCTGGAGCGACCAGCCGGGCGTGATCGGCACGATGGCGCGAGGGCGGAAGCGCAGTCCCAAGCTCAGGAGGTTGAGGTCCTCCGGTTGGAAGGGAACATCGGGTTGGTAGGAGAAGAACGACACGAGGAACAGGTGGGCGTCCCCGGGGACGATCAGCCGCTCCAACTCATCCTGCCGCGAGCGGGCCAACGAGCCCAGGCGCTGGTAGGTGTCCGGGGCGGTGAGGCGAATCACGGCCTCATCGAGAGGTGTGACCTTGATCAGAAGGGACTCGTACTGAAGATCGAGCGTGATCTCGTCCTGGCGCAGGCTTCCGAATCCTGCAGGAACGGGTGCGTCACCGGCGTCGCCGGAGGCGGGGATGGCGGCGGTGGCTGCGCAGCCCGCCAGCGCGGCCGCCATCACTCCACAGGCGCCCACCCCCCGCCATCCCGGTCTCACGGCGCTTCCTCCTCCAGGAGGGATTCGATGGACTCCAGGAGCGTTTCTCGGCCCTCACCGGTCTTCGCGGAGAAGGGGAGCACCTGGTCCACATCGAGTCCCAGCGATGCCGCCGTCCGCGTGACCGCGTCGCGCACCCGCTCGCGCCCCAGCTTGTCGGCCTTGGTGAGCACCACCAGCGTAGGCAGCTCCAGCTCGGCCAGCCGTTCGATCATACCCCGGTCTTCCGTGGTGGGATCATGGCGGATATCGATGAGCTGCACGACACCTTGCGGCGCGAAAGCGCCGGAAAGGTACCCATCGATCAGGCGCTTCCAGGACGCCCGCTGGGCCTGCGACACCTTGGCGAAGCCATAGCCCGGCAGGTCGACGAGCCAGAAAGCGTCGTTGACCCGGAAGTAGTTGAGGGTCTGCGTCTTGCCAGGCGTGGACGACACCTTGGCAATGCGATTGCGCGTGCGTCCCAGCAGGGTGTTGATGAGCGAGGACTTTCCAACGTTGGAGCGCCCCGCGAACGCGACCTGCGGCATCGCGTCAGGAGGGGGTGTGCCGGGATCGGCAATGGACGTGACGAACTCGGCTGAGCGGATGATCACTGCGAGATCTGCACGCCTGGGTCCGCGCTCCCCAGGGCCGGCGAGCGGGGGGTTCGCAGGGGGCGATGCAGAAGAGCCGCCTCTAGGACCTCGTCCATGGTGGACACGGGCTGGAAGCGCAACCCCGCCCGCACCTCGTCCGGTAGCATCTCCAGATCGGGGAGATTGGCCTGGGGCAGTAGGACGGTGCGCACGCCTCCCCGGAGAGCGGCGACGGCTTTCTCTTTGATTCCGCCTACGGCCAGTACCCGTCCCCGCAGCGTGATCTCGCCGGTCAGGGCCACGTCTGCGCGTGTGGGCGTCCCGGTGAGGGCCGAGATCAGCGCGACCGCGATGGTGATGCCGGCCGACGGGCCGTCCTTGGGCGTGGCGCCCTCGGGTAGGTGGATATGGATGTCCACGTTCTGATAGAAGCGCTCGTCCAGGCCGAAGACGGGGCCGCGTGAGCGGGCGTAGGTCATCGCCGCCGCCGCGGACTCCTTCATCACATCCCCGAGCGTACCGGTGAGCTGGATTTGTCCCGTGCCCGGCACCACGGCGACCTCGACGTCCAGCACCTCGCCGCCCGCCGATGTCCAGGCGAGGCCGTTGGCGATTCCGGTGCGCTCCAGGCCCTCCTCCCGGAGGGCGCGGAGGTAGGGCGGGGGACCGAGCAGTTCTCGCAGGTCCTCCGCGCCGACGGCGATCTCCCCCTCGGTGGCCCGCCCCGTGGCCTGACGCCGCGCCAGCTTGCGTGCCATGCGTGACATGCGTTGATCCAACTCACGCACCCCGGCCTCGCGGGTGTAGCGGTCCAGAATGCGGTCGAGCGCACCCTCGGAGAGGGAAAGGAGCGATGGATCCAGACCGTGCTTGCGGGCTTGACGCGGCCAGAGGAACGAGCGCGCGATGGACTTCTTCTCGGTGTCGAGATAGCCCGGGATGCGGATCACCTCCATGCGGTCGCGCAGGGGCTCGGGGATCTCTTGCAAGGTGTTGGCTGTGGCCACGAACAGGACGTCCGAGAGGTCGAACTCCAATTCGAGGTAGTGGTCCGTGAAGGTCCGGTTCTGCTCGGGGTCGAGCACCTCCAGAAGAGCGGCTCCCGGGTCACCGTGGAAGTCGCGCGCCATCTTGTCCACTTCGTCGAGCAGGAACACCGGGTTTCTCGATCCGCTGCGGCGCATTCCCTGGAGAATCCGACCGGGCAGAGCACCCACGTAGGTGCGCCGGTGCCCTCGGATCTCTGCCTCGTCACGGACCCCGCCCAAGCTGACCCGCACGAACTCGCGACCCACGGACTCGGCAATGCTCTTCCCGAGGGAGGTCTTGCCGACCCCGGGTGGGCCCACCAGGCAGAGAATCGGACCCGTCATCTCCCCCACCAGGGACAGCACCGCCACATGGTCGAGGATGCGCTCCTTGACCTCGCCCAGCCCATGGTGAGCCTCGTCGAGGAGGCGGGCGGCCTGCTCCACGTCCAGGCGGTCCTCGGTCCTGCGTCTCCAGGGCAGACCCAGGATCCAGTCCAGGTACGTGCGGATCACCGACGCCTCCGGCGCCGTGGCGTTGAGGCGCACGAGCCGGCGGAACTCGCGCTCGGCCCGCTCCCGGGCCGCGGTTGGCAGCGGAGCCTGTGCGATCTGGGCTTCCAAGGCGGCCCACTCGTCCTCGCCCTCGCCGAGCTCGCGGTGGATGGCCTTGAGCTGCTCCTGGAGGTAGTACTGCTTGCGCTCGGATTCGAGCTGGTTCTGGATCTGCGCGTCCAGGCGTGCCTCGATCCGGGCAATCTCCAACTCGCGGCCCAGGAGGTCGCGGAGGAGCTCGAACTGGGCGCGTACGCCGACTGCGGCCAGGATGGGTTGCTTTTCAGCGGCGGGAAGCAGCAGATGTCCGGCGATCAGGCTGCCCAGGCGAGAACGGTCGCGTACTTCTCCAAGCGTGTCCTTGAGCTCGTCAGGGATACGGGCGTTCTGCGCGACGTAGTGCTCGAACAGCTCCACCACCTCATTGACCAGGGCTCCGGTCTCCAGGTCGAGATCCGCTTCCCGCGACGGCTCCAGGACGGAGATGCGCGCCCGAAAGCCCCGCGGGCCGTGCGTGAGCATGGTGGCCTCGGCCCGTCCCAATCCCTCCAACACCACGCGTGCGGTCCCATCGGGGAGCCGCGCAACCTGCAGTGGGCGCGCCAGCGTGCCTCGCTTCCAGAGATCGGCCTCCATGGGCTCGTCGGCGCGGGGATCGCGTTGCGCGAGCAGCAGGAGGAAGCCGCCCGAGCGCTCCGCTTCCTCGAGTGCCGCCACGGAGGCTGGCCTGCCGATGAGCAGCGGCAACACCATGTAGGGGAAGAAGACCAGGTCGCGCAGAGCGACCACCGGCACTTCGGCCGGGACATCGAAGCGATCGTCGACGCGCTCGAGGGTCGGCATGCGTGCCCGAGTGCGGGGTGGGGAAGGCGGCACGACGACCGTGCCGAGGCTACCCCTAGACTAGAGAATCGGAGGGCTGGCCGAAAGAAGGGAGGTGCACGGCCCGGAGGTGCGCGGGGCTCAGGCCTCGCGCTTCCGGTTCTCGCGGTGCAGCACCAGGAGAGGCTGAACGCCTCCCTCGACGCTTTCGGGCGTGATGACGATCTCGCGCACGTCGTCCCGGGACGGAATGTCGAACATGAGATCGCGCATCAGATTCTCGATGACCGAGCGCAGGCCGCGAGCCCCGGTGCCGCGCTCCAGCGCCTGACGGGCGATCGCCCGCAGCGCCATCGGATCGAACGTCAGGCCGATGCCTTCCAACTCCAGCATCTTGGTGTACTGCTTCACCAGCGCATTCTTCGGCTCTTGGAGGATGCGCACCAAGGCGTCTTCGTCCAGGGGATCGAGGTGGACGGCCACGGGAAGCCGACCAACGAGCTCGGGGATCAAGCCGTAGCGAGTGAGGTCCTCGGGCTCGACGTGGGCGAAGAGATCAGCGCGATCAATCGAGCGTGCCTTGCCGTTCTCGTTGTCCGCATAGCCGACCCGGCGGCGCCCGATGCGGGTCTCCACGATCTCGTCGAGGCCGTCGAAGGCGCCACCACAGATGAAGAGGATGTTGCGCGTATCGACCTGGATGTATTCCTGCTGCGGATGCTTGCGGCCACCCTGCGGCGGCACCGAAGCCACCGTTCCTTCCAGGATCTTGAGCAGGGCCTGCTGGACGCCTTCACCCGAGACGTCCCGCGTGATGGAGGGGTTTTCCGACTTGCGGGCGATCTTGTCGATCTCGTCGATGTAGACGATGCCGCGTTCACAGTCCTGAACGTTGAAATCGGCGGCCTGTAAGAGGCGGACAAGGATGTTCTCCACATCCTCACCCACGTATCCTGCCTCGGTCAGCGTCGTTGCATCTGCGATGGTGAACGGCACCTGGAGCATGCGCGCCAGGGTCTGCGCCAGGAGCGTCTTCCCGACTCCCGTCGGTCCGATCAAGAGGATGTTGGCCTTGTCGATCTCGACGTCGTCCAGCACGCCCTGGTGGTTGATGCGCTTGTAGTGATTGTAGACCGCGACCGACAGCGCGCGTTTCGCCGCATCCTGCCCGATGACGTACTGGTCGAGCACATCCTTGATCTCCGTCGGGGTCGGGCTGGCGACGACGGCTTCCTGCGCTTCGCGTTCTTCCTCCTCAGCGAGAATCTCGTTGCAGAGGGAGATGCACTCGTTGCAGATGTAGACGTTGGGTCCGGAGATGAACTTCTTGACACTCTCCTTGGACTTCCCGCAGAAACTGCAGCGCAGATGGGAGTCGGTCGTCATCGCTCCGTCGTCCTTGAAGGCCTCAGGCCCCGCTCGAGGGACCGTCGTCCATAAGCAGCGTGCTGGCCGGCTTCGTCCCGTTCTCCCGGGCCGTCAACACCCGGTCGATGAGTCCGTAGTCGACGGCCTCGTCGGGGCTCATGAAGCGGTCGCGGTCGACGTCGTCACCGATGCGCTCGATGGTCTGACCGGTGTGCTTGGCCAGGATGGCATTGAGTCGCTTGCGCGCTTCCAGGATCTCCCGGGCGGCGATCTCGATGTCGGCGGCGGTGCCCTGCGATCCGCCGGACGGTTGGTGGATCATGATTCGGGAGTTCGGCAGGGCGGCACGCTTGCCCGGCGAACCGGCCGCCACCAGCACCGCGCCCATCGACGCCGCCATGCCCACGCAGTACGTGGCGACGGGCGCCCTCAGGTGCTGCATGGTGTCGTAGATCGCCAGTCCCGCGTAGACGCTGCCACCGGGCGAGTTGATGTACAGGTAGATGTCGCGCTCCGGATCGTCCGCGTCGAGGAAGAGGAGCTGTGCGATGATCACGTTGGCAACATTGTCATCGATCGCCGATCCCAGGAACACGATGCGGTCCATGAGGAGGCGGCTGAAAATGTCGTAGCTGCGCTCGCCGCGGCTGGTGCGCTCGATGACGTACGGAGGATAGATCGCCATTGTCTGTCTCAGGCCGGGTCCACGATTTCCGAGTGCCCCTTGAGGAACTCGAAGACCTTCTCTTCGGTGATTTCTCGCTCGAGCGCCTCGATCCGCCCGGCCTTCTGCAGCCGGCCATATACCTCAGCAGGGCTTGTGCCACTGCGCTCGGCGATGGCTTCGATCCGGGCGTCGATGTCCTCTTCGGTTGCTGAAAGCTCTTCCACTTCTGCGATCCGCTCAAGGATCAGCATCCGCGCCACGGCCCGCTGGGCCTCCGGACGCACGCTGTCGCGGAGGCCCGCCAAGCGCTCGGGGTCGCCGCCTTGCAGGTTGCCCAGCACCCCCTCCACATAGCGATCCACCATGGAGCCGGGCACCTCGAGCGGATTGGCCTCCACCAGCTGCTGGAGCAACTGCCCTCTAAGCTGATTCTCGGCACGGTCGGCCGCTTCTTTCTCCAGGTCTTCCTGGATCCGGGCTCGAAGGGTCTCCAGGCTGTCGAAGTCACCCACGCTCCGGGCGAAATCGTCGTCGAGGGCTGCCAACTCCAGGGCCTTCCGCCCCTTGAGCGCGATGCGAACGCGTTCCTGCTGCCCGCGCCGGGCCTCGTTCGGGAAGTCGTCCGGGAAGGTGATGACGAAGTCACCCTCGGCGCCCGGCTCCAGGGTGCGAATCGCGTCCTCGACGTCGGGGATGGCCTCCCCTTGACCCAGCACGAATTCATACGGCTGGGCTTCCGCCTCCTCGGACTCGAGGTTGGTCACCTCGACATGGACCAGGTCGTTGCTCTCCGGGCGACCTTCCGCCGGAGCCCAGGTCCCATGCTGGTGGCGGAGACGCTCGAGGACGGCCTCGAGCTCCTGATCCGTCACCTCGACCCGGGGCCGCTCGACGACGAACCCTCCGGTGCGGCCCACCTCGACCGTAGGACGGATGTCGAAGGAGATGGAAAAGGCCAGGTCCTTGCCCGGCTCGTAGTCGAGATCGTCGATCTCTCCCTCGCTGATGGGATGGAGATCCTGGCGCTGAATGGCCTCCTGGTAGGCGGCCCGGATGACCCGGTCCAGGACCTCACGCTCGACGCTGGCCCCAAACCGCTTCTCGACCACGGCCGCGGGGATATGGCCTTTCCGGAAGCCAGGCAGCCGCAGCCGGCCGGAGAGCTGCTTCAGGGCCTGGGCCCGCTCGCCGCTCACCGCGGTGGCTGGCACCGTCACGGTGAGGCGGCGACGCCACGCTTCCAGCTCCTGGACGTCGATGGAAAGATCTGCGCCTTGGAGGCTCATGCTCAAGCGTCTCGGCCGTGGCTCAGGGATCGGGGAACGATGCGAAAGGGGGGACTCGAACCCCCACGGCCGGGGCCACGAGATCCTAAGTCTCGCGCGTCTACCAGTTCCGCCACTTTCGCGGGGTGAGGAAAGATAATCCCCTCGGGGAAGGGGGTTCAACGGAACGCGGCGCGCCCCTGCCAGGGACGCGCCGCGTGCGCTGTCGTTCCCAGCCCGGGCTGCCGGCCCGGGGCCGCCTCAGCTGGGGACCCGGACGTAGTGCCGCTGGGACGTCCCGTCCGGATTCTGCAGGGTCAGGTTGACCACGTCGCCAGGCTGGGCGGCGCTGAGCTCCCGCCGGACGTCCGCCTGCGAGCGGATCGACTTGCCGTTGATCTCCAGGACACGCCACCCGATCGGGATGTTGCGCCGCCAGGCGGCGCTGTAGCGCTCCACGTCCGTGATGACCACGCCATTGGCGTCGTCGTAGCCGAGCTCATCGGCCAACTCCCGGTCCATCTCCTGGACGCGGATCCCGATCTTGGTGTCGGAGGCCTCCTCCATGGCCACGGCCTCGGGGGCCGGCGCATCGTTGATGGGGGCCTCACCCAGACGGAGCCGGGCCGCATTCGCCTTCCCGTTCCGGTAGTACTCGATATCGACCTCATCGCCGGGCCGGTGCCGGGCGATCAGATTCTGGAGCTGACCGGGCTGGGCGATCTCGGTACCGTCCAGCTTGGTGATCACGTCCTCGAGACGGAGGCCCGCCTTCGCGGCGGGGCCGCCGTCCCGCACGTCGGTGATACGGGCGCCGGATACGCGGGGCAGCCCCAACCCGTCGGCGACCACCTGGTCCACCGAGGTCATGGCGATCCCGATCCACGGCCGTCGAATCGCGCCGTACTCGATCAGGTCCTCGCCCACCCGGCGGGCCAGGTCGATCGGGACTGCGAAGCCGTAGCCTTGATAGAAACCGGTGCGGCTGGCGATGGCCGAGTTGATTCCCACCACTTGCCCGCGAAGGTTGACCATCGGCCCACCCGAATTGCCCGGGTTGATCACGGCGTCCGTCTGGATGAAGTCCTCGATGGCCCAGCTGCCCGTGCCGCCCTGGTTGTAGCGCGGATCGTCCTGGAGCTCGTTCTGCAGCAGCTGCAGCGGACGCCCCTTGGCCGATACGATGCCGGCCGTGACCGTGTAGTCGAGCGTGCTGCCGGCACCGAATCCGGGGTTCCCGACTGCGAGGACCCACTCCCCGACCCGGACCTCGTCCGAGCTGCCGAAGGAGAGGTGCGGATAGGCGGAGCCGTCGACCTTGATGACCGCCACGTCCGTCGTGGGGTCCGCGCCCACAAGCCGCGCTTCCATGGTACGTCCGTCCAGGAAGCGCACGTTGATCTCGTCGGCGTCCGCCACGACGTGATTGTTGGTCATGATGTAGCCGTCGGCGGAGATCAGGAACCCGCTGCCTCCCCCGAACTGGCGGTCCGGCGCGTCGCCTTGCTCCGGGTCCCGGAAGAACTGCCGAAACTGTTCGGGAACGCGCTGCTGGGCCACCCGCACCGGCTTCGAAACGTCGATGCGCACCACCGCTGGCGTGACCTCCTCGGCCACGCGGATAAAGGCGTCACTCAAGTCCAGGGCGGGCCTTACTTCCGCTTCCGTCACCTGAGCGTTGCTGGTGCCGAAGACGGGCGCCGCGTGCGAGGGGGCCGTCCAGTCCAGGCTGGAGGCGAGCCCCAATCCGAAGAGGAACGCCAGAGACGTGTAGATGACGATCTTGGTTTTCGCCCGGAGGGGGTCGAACATCGGTTCCTCCTTCTACGATGGCCGGCCCGGCGACGGAGCGGCCTCTCGAGTCATGCCTCTTCGGCGATCGTGGTTGCGTTGGCGTGTGTACACCGGGGGGGCGGGGGACGGTCCGGTGTTCCGGCGTCGTCTCCCGACCCCCCGAGTCGGTCCTGGGACGCCTGGGGCGCCCCCGTTGGTTGCCTGGCCTACTTACCTTCGTCGACGATCTCGTAGTCGGCCTCGACCACCTGCTCGTCGTCCGCCTGGGCGGCCTCCGCTTCCGTCTGCGGCTCCGCGGCCTCGGCTTGGGCCTCGGCGGCCTGGGCCTGATACATCTCGGCCCCGGCGGCGCTGAAGGCCTGGGTGAGCTCGTCGCGGGCCGAGTTCATGGCTCCGGCATCGTCGCCCTTCAGGGCCTGCTTGGCTCTCTCCAGGGCCTGATTGACCCGGTCCTTGGACCCTGCGGAGAGCTTGTCGCCCCACTCGTTCAGATCCTTCTCGACCCGGTAGACCAGGGAGTCGAGCTGGTTCTTCGATTCCACCTGCTCCCGGCGCTTGGCGTCTTCGTCCGCGTGCGACTCGGCGTCCTTCACCATGCGCTCGATCTCCGAGTCCGACAGGCCGCTGGACGCTTCGATGCGGATCTTCTGCTCTTTGCCGGTCGCCCGATCCTTGGCCGACACGTGCAGGATTCCGTTGGCGTCGATGTCGAACGTGACCTCGACCTGGGGCATGCCCCGCGGTGCCGGCGGAATCCCGGTGAGCTGGAACTTGCCGATGGTCTTGTTGTCCGTCGCCATCTTCCGCTCACCCTGCAACACATGGATCTCCACCGTGGTCTGGCTGTCTTCGGCCGTCGAGAAGACCTCGGCCTTCTTGGTGGGAATCGTGGTGTTGCGTTCGATCAGGGTGGTCATCACTCCGCCCAGCGTCTCGATGCCGAGCGAAAGGGGCGTCACGTCGAGTAGGAGCACGTCGGTCACGTCTCCGGCCAGTACACCACCCTGCACGGCGGCGCCCACGCCCACCACCTCGTCCGGGTTCACACCCTTGTGCGGGTCCTTGCCGAAGAACTGCTTCACCACTTCCTGGATCTTCGGAATCCGTGTCGAGCCCCCGACCAGGATGACCTCGTCGACCTGCTCCTTGGAGAGGCCTGCGTCCTTGAGCGCCGCCTCCATGGGCGGGATGGTGCGCTGGATGAGATCGTCCACCAGCTGCTCGAACTTGGCCCGCGTCAGCGTATAGTTGAGGTGCTTGGGCCCCTCCTGCGTGGCGGTGATGAACGGCAGGTTGATGTCGGTCTGCATCGTGGAGCTGAGCTCCATCTTGGCCTTCTCGCCTGCCTCTTTCAGCCGCTGCAGTGCCATCGCGTCCTGGGACAGATCGATGCCCTGGTCCCGCTTGAACTCGGCGACCAGCCAATTGATGACGCGCTGGTCGAAGTCGTCGCCACCCAGGTGCGTGTCGCCGTTCGTGGCCTTCACCTCGAAGACGCCATCACCCAGCTCGAGGATGGAGATGTCGTAGGTGCCGCCGCCGAGGTCGAACACGGCGATCTTCTCGTCCTTCTTCTTGTCGAGGCCGTAGGCGAGCGCGGCCGCCGTGGGCTCGTTGATGATGCGCTTGACCTCGAGGCCGGCGATGCGGCCGGCGTCCTTGGTGGCCTGGCGCTGGGCGTCGTTGAAGTAGGCCGGCACCGTGATCACGGCCTCGGTCACCTCATGACCGAGGTAGTCCTCCGCGGTCTGCTTCATCTTCTGCAGGATCATCGCGGAGATCTCGGGCGGATTGAACGACTTGTCCGCGTTCGGGATCTTGACCTGCACCCGGTCCTGGGCGTCGCCGGTGACGTCGTAGGGCACCAGCTTCATCTCCTCGGTCACCTCGGACCGCTTGCGGCCCATGAAACGCTTGATCGAGAAGACCGTGTTCCTGGGGTTGGTGATGGCCTGGCGGCGCGCGACCTGGCCCACCAGGCGCTCCCCGTCCTTGGTGAAACCGACCACGGAAGGCGTGGTGCGGCCCCCTTCGGAGTTGGGGATGACGACCGGCTCGCCGCCTTCCATCACGGCCACCACCGAGTTCGTGGTACCGAGGTCGATCCCGATGATCTTGCCCATGCTCTCCTCAGATCGCGTGTCGAGAAACAGGTGACGTCACGCCCGCTCCGGGGCGGCGACGAATGAATCCGCCGCCCAAGGAGCAACCGACATGCCGGGCTAGGACCGCCGATTATCGGCCAGAATGGCCGCACTTTGGTCCGCGCCTGCCGAATGGGCAGTGGTCTGGCCGCCACTGGTCTGCCCTCCTAACATGAGGCTCGCTGGGCGCGCGGCTGCGTCCCGTGCCCGTCCCGCGGTCGCCGCGGGTGCGCTGCCCCACTCGTTCAGAGGTTCCTGGCAGGGTAGCCGGTGTTTCCACTCCGCGACGACAACCCCACCGAGATCACCCCGTTCGTCACGATCGGGATCATCGCCGCGTGTGTGCTCGTCTGGATCCTGCTTCAGGGGGCCGGGGCATCCGAGGCGGCCCTTGTGGGATCGCTCTGTGCGTACGGTGCCATCCCCGGTGAGGTCCTCGGGTGGATCGAACCAGGAGCGCTCATCCAGCTCGGCCAGGGAGTGACGTGCCGGGCCGGCGGCCTGACGCGCGGCGCGCTCGTCACCTCCATGTTCCTGCACGGGAGCTGGATGCACCTGATCGGCAACATGTGGTTCCTCTGGATCTTCGGGAACAATATCGAGGACTCCATGGGCCACCTGCGCTACCTGGTGTTCTACCTCCTCACCGGTCTCCTGGCCGCTGCCGCGCACGTGATCTCGGACCCTGGCTCGGCCATACCGACGGTCGGCGCCTCGGGGGCGATCAGCGGGATCATGGGCGCCTATCTGGTGCTCTACCCGCGGGCGCGCGTGAAGACCCTGGTGCCGCTCATCATCTTCATCACGATCCTGAACGTCCCGGCCTGGGCCATGTTGGGGTACTGGTTCGTGGTACAGCTGCTTTCCTCCGCCACCCAGGACGTGACGGGGGGAGGCGTTGCCTTCTGGGCCCACATCGGCGGATTCGTTGCCGGGGTCCTGCTCGTGCGGCTTTTCGCCAATTCCCAGTTGGTCTCCGCCAAGCGATCGGGGATCGTACTCTCACGCGATCAAATCAAACACGGAGGGTGGCTTTGACCTCGCGTCTGGCGCTTCTGGCGCTGTCCGCCCTGCTGTCGCTCTCCGCACTGTTGTTTCCGTCCCGACTCGCTGCCGAGGCGTCGGTGCCTGCCTTGGAAGCCGTGTGGGCCGAATCCTCCTCGGCGACGATCGAGGTGGCCGCGGAGAACGCCGACCAACAACGACTCCAGGACGTGCGCAGCGCTCCGATCCAGGGTCGCCCGCTCGATCGGCTCCGGTCGCTGCTGGGCATGGGCCTGCTGCTGGCGCTGGCGTGGCTGCTGAGCGCAGATCGGAGAGGGGTGCCCTGGCGCATCGTGATCTGGGGCACCTCGCTGCAGCTGCTGTTCGGGCTCTTCATCCTGAAGACGCCCCTCGGCGTGGAGATCTTCCAGGTCCTGAACGGCGTGGTGCTCGATCTGCTCGGCTATGTGGAGCAGGGAGCGCGATTCCTCTTCGGCAACCTGGTCCTGAACTCCATCCCCATCGGTGAAGGGGACCCCGGCAACGGACCCTTCACGCCTACCGGCGGCAGCGTCGCGAGCGCGGGGGCGTTCTTCGCCTTCAACGTCCTCCCCACGATCATCTTCTTCTCCTCCCTTATGACCGTGCTCTATCACCTCGGCGTGATGCAGATGGTGGTGAAGGGCTTCGCTTGGGTCATGCAGAAGACGATGCGCACCTCGGGTGCGGAGACCCTCTCGGCCGCGGGCAACATCTTCGTCGGCCAGACCGAGGCTCCGCTCCTGATCAAGCCGTTCGTGGAGCGCATGACCGATTCCGAGCTCATGGCGGTGATGACGGCCGGGTTCGCCACCGTGGCGGGCGGCGTGCTGGCGGCGTACGTGGGCATGTTGGTGTTTTCGTTTCCCGACATCGCCGGCCATCTGATGGCTGCTTCGGTGATGTCGGCGCCGGCGGCTCTGGTCATGGCCAAGCTCATGCTTCCGGAGAAAGGCCACCCGGAGACGGCAGGTGCGCTGGGAGTCACCGTCGAGCGCCCGGACGTGAATGTCATCGAGGCGGCCGCGCGGGGCGCGTCCGAAGGGCTGTTCCTGGCGCTCAACGTGGGCGCCATGCTGCTGGCGTTCGTGGCGCTCGTGGCGATGTTGAACGGGCTGCTGGCGTGGGCTGGAGGTTGGTTGGGACTCCAGGGACTCACGCTCGAGCTGCTGCTCGGCTACGTGCTGGCCCCACTCGCGTGGATCATGGGAGTTCCCTGGTCGGACGCCGTGACGGTCGGGGGGTTGATGGGCGTGAAGACGGTGCTGAACGAGTTCGTCGCGTACCTCCAGCTGGCGGATCTCCTGGGCCGCGAGGCCGCCATGGAGCCACGCTCGGCATTGATCGCCATCTACGCGCTCTCGGGCTTCGCGAACTTCTCCTCCATCGCCATCCAGATCGGTGGGATCGGTGGCATCGCCCCTTCCCGGAAATCCGATCTGGCGCGCCTGGGACTGAAGGCGATGATCGGCGGATCGCTGGCGGCCTTCATGACCGCCACCGTGGCGGGACTGCTGCTGTGACCGACGAGGTGGCCCGCGCCGCCGAGGTGCTGCGCGGGGCCGCGCCGGACGCCTTCCCGCCGGCGCCCGTTGCCTATCTGGTGTTGGGCTCCGGGCTCAGCCACGTGGCGGAGCGCGTAGAGCGCGCCGCCGTGGTGCCTTTCTCACAGGTGCCGGGCTTTCCGGCCGCAGGCGTTCTGGGCCACGCCGGCCAGTTTCGCATCGGATGGCTGGCGGGCCGTGCTGTGCTGGTGCAAGCGGGCCGCTTTCATCTCTACGAGGGGCACCCGGTCGATACGGTCGTGGCCCCGGTGCGGGTGGCGCGGGCTCTCGGCGCAGGCATCGGCATCTTCACGAACGCGGCGGGCGGCATCGATCGCAGGCTGCAGCCCGGCCACCTGATGCTGATCGACGACCACATCAACCTCACCGGACACAGCCCGCTGCTGGGAGCGGTACGGCCCGGCGAGACGCGATTCCCCGACATGAGCGCACCCTATGATCGCGACCTGCAGCGCCTGGCTGAGCGAGCAGCCTCGGCGCGGGGAGAGCGTTTGCAGCGCGGTGTCTACCTGGGCCTGCTGGGCCCGAGCTTCGAGACCCCGGCCGAGATCCGCATGGCCGCGGGCCTGGGAGCGCACGCGGTGGGGATGTCCACAGTGGCCGAGGTCATCACGGCCCGGGCGGCGGGCATGCGTTGCCTCGGCTTCTCGATGATCACCAATGCGGCTGCGGGGCTCTCGGGCCAGCCGCTCCAGCACGATGAGGTGCTCGAGGTGGGCAAGGCGGCCGGCCAGCGCCTCGGGGAGTTGATCGAGGACGTCCTGGCGGGGCTCTCGTGATCGGTCCGAGGCGGAGACCGTCCGCTTCGATGGACCACCCTGCGCTGCGATCGGCCGCTCCGCGACCGGTCAGCGCACCAACGGGGACGCCCACGCCGGTGGAGGCGTGAAGTGATCGACGGGTCCCGATCCCGCACCCAGGCCTGGCGCACGCTCGATGGCCTGCGCTACGAACGCGACGGCCGCCTCGGTCGCCTCAGGCAAAGCCCGTCCCCAGGCGAGCCCGGCCGTGACGGCGGCGGACAGCGTGCACCCGGTTCCGTGCGTGTGCCGAGTCGGGATCCTTCGGTGCGCGAAGCGATGGATCCGTTGGCCGTCGAACAGTACGTCGACCAGGGTCTCGCTGGGGGCGGGACCGTGTCCGCCCTTCACGAGCGCGGCGGCCGCTCCCATGGCAACCAGCGTGCGGGCGGCTCGCTCGGCGTCCTCGGGCGAATCGATCGCCTGACCGGTGAGCAGCATGGCCTCGTCGCGATTGGGCGTCACCAGCGTGGCAAGGGGGAGCAAGCGCTCCCGGATTCTCTGCTCGGCTCCCTCGGCGAGGAGTCGATCGCCGGACGTTGCCACCATGACCGGATCGACGACCAACGGGCGCCAGCTCCAGCGTTCCACGGCGTCGGCTACGGCGTCGACCAGCTCGGCCGAGCCCAGCATGCCGCTCTTGATCGCCGCCGGCGGAAGGTCGGTGGCCAGGGCCTCGACCTGGAGTGTGACCACATCGAGGGGGACCGTATGCACCGCGCGCACACCCAGCGTATTCTGCGCCGTGATCGCGGTCAGGACGCTGGTCCCGAAGACGCCGAACTGGTGGAACGTCTTCAGGTCCGCCTGGATTCCGGCGCCCCCTCCAGAGTCCGAGCCGGCAACCGTACACGCGATAGGGCGACGATAGGGTTTCACGGGAATGAAGAGTAGAAGGGAGGGCCGGCGCGAGAAACCTCTTGGGGGGCTCGCGGATTCGACCCGCCGCCGTGTCCAGCGCCTGCATCGGCGCAAGCAGCGCGAGCGGGAGGCGCAGGTTCTGGTCGAAGGCATCCGTTCGGTGCGTCAGGCGCTCCTGGACGGGGCCCGCCCTTCTCTCGCGCTGTGCTCCCCCCGCTTGGAGACCCTCGAGGGTGGCGCGGCGCTTGCTCATTCCCTGGCGGCCTCTGCGGACAGCGTCCTGGACGTCGCGGACGAGGATCTCGCCGCCGTGTCTGCCACCGAGAGCCCCCAAGGCGTGCTGGCGGTGGTTGCGGAGCCCGGGCGCGTCGATCTGGCAACCCTAACGAGAGGAGCGGGCGTGGTCTTGGTGTTGGACCAGGTGCAGGACCCGGGGAACGTGGGCACGCTCATCCGATCGGCGCGCGCGTTCGGGGCCACCGGTGTGGTGGCGCTGGACGGGACCGCGGACCCCTGGAGCCCCAAGGCGGTGCGGGCCGCCGCGGGCACCTGCTTCGGCATCCCGGTGGCCCAGTGTACCGTTGCGCGTTGGCGGGAGGCGGCGGACGCCTCCGGAGTTCAGGTGCTGATCGCGGAAGCGAGTGGCGCCGCCGTCGAGGACGTTCCCGAGACCAGCGCAGCACGCGCCCTCGTGGTCGGAAACGAAGGCGCAGGCGTCCGCTCCGAGGTCCGAGCCCCGGGCGCCCGGACCGTGGCCATTCCGTTGGCGGGGGGGGTCGAGTCCCTCAACGCAGCGGTGGCCGGGTCCGTGTTGTTGCACGCGCTGCGGGGCCACGGCCCCAACGCTACTCGCGGGGGACGAGTGTGATGATCGGACCGGTGGCGGATCCGGTGCTGGCCGGGATTCTCGGCTTGATGCTTGGTTCCTTTCTGAATGTGTGCGCCTACCGGTGGCCCCAGGACGAGTCCGTGGTACGGCCGCGGTCGCGATGCGGTGCCTGCGGCATGCAGATCGCGTGGTACGACAACATCCCGGTGGTCTCCTGGGTGATCCTGCGCGGTCGCTGCCGTCGGTGCGGTTCGCGGGTTTCCGTCCAGTACCCGCTCGTCGAGCTGGCTACGGGCCTCATCTGGGCCGGGAGCTTCTACGCGCTCGGTACGCAGGCGGAGGCGGCTCGGGGAGCGGTGCTCATGACCCTTCTCCTGGGCATCGCGCTCACGGACGCCCGCTTCTACATCATTCCCGACGAGTTCTCGGTCGGCGGGACCGTACTCGGTCTCGCGTTGTCCTTTCTCCCGGCGGGTATCGAGCCGCTGAGGGCGCTCATCGGTGCTGCAGTCGGATTCGGGTTGTTGTGGCTGGTGGCGCTTCTCGGGAAGGCCGCGTTCAAGAAGGACGCGATGGGAGGGGGCGACATCAAGATGATGGCGATGATCGGTGCTTTCCTGGGGACCAGCGGCGTGCTGCTCACCCTGTTCCTGGGATCGCTCCTCGGGTCGCTGATCTTCGGGCCGATCGCGATCAAGACGGAGAAGTTGGTCCCCTTCGGGATCTTCCTGTCCTTGGGCGCGGCCGTCACCTACGTGTGGGGGGAGCCGCTGCTGCAGTGGTATACGGTCTCCATCCTGGGTATGGGTTGACCGCGATGGCGGGGGCCCCTGTTTCTGTGGATACGGTCCGCTAGGGGTCCGAGCAGTCCCTCAGGTAGCCGCAGTTGGGGCAGACGACCTTGCAGTGCCGGTCGTACATCGAAAAGCCGCAACGCTCACATACCTGCAGGGCATCGTCCGGAGCGGCTCCGTAGCCCTGGGCCAGGTACTGCCGTGAGAGCTCCACGTAGTGGCTCGAGGAGCGGCCCACCCAGGTGGCCGATGAGCCCTGCAGTGATTTCTTGAGGGTGGCGGGAACGCCCGCGATCACGCTGCGGTCTTCGAAATGGGCCTGCTCCTTCACCACGGAGCCCGCACCCACCACGCAGGCCTCTCCGACCACCGCCCCCGGCAGGAGCACCGCGTTCATCCCCACCAGCGTGCCGCGGCCGACCGAACAGCTCTCCAGGCGAGCGCCGTGCCCGATCGTCACGTCGTCGTCGATGGACGTCGGAGCCGGATCCCCTACGTGCACGACGCAGTTGTCCTGCACGCTTACGCGGGCGCCGATCACGATGGAATTGCGAGGGTGGTCGCCTCGCAGCACGGCGCCGAACCAGACCGAGGACCCCGGTCCGATCACGACGTCGCCGATCACCACGGCCGTCGGGGCCAGGAATACATCCGGGGCGATGCGGGGGGATTTCCCCGCGAAGGGCACGACCAAGGCCACCGTCAGCTCGCCTCGGCTCCAAGGACGGGGGACCGGCGGCGAACTCGGGCCTTGAGAACCTGGGTTTCCGAGGCCTCCATGACCTCGACGAGCGCGTCGGTGTGTTCGACCACCTCACCGGCCTGAGGCACGTGCCCGAGCTCCTCCAACACCCAACCGTTCAAGGAGCGGTGTTCGAGGTGCGGAAGCGAGATGTTGATCGCGTAGTTGATCTCGCGGAGCTCGGCCGCCCCCTCCGCGATGACCTCGGATCGCGACACACGATGCACCGACGGTTCCTCCAGATCCGTCTCGTCACGAATGTCGCCGACCAGCTCCTCGAGCACGTCCTCCATCGTCACCAGCCCGTCGGTGCCTCCGAATTCGTCGGCGACGATGCCCATGTGGATCCGTCGACCCTGGAAGTAGCGCAGCAGCTGGGTGAGCGGGAGCGATCCCGGCACGAACAGCGGCTCCCGCGCCAGGCGGGCCAGGGGAAGGTCACCTCGTCCGGCGGCGAAGGCTCGGTAGGCCTCCCGGACGTACATGATCCCCGTGATCTCGTCGATGGTCTCGTGGTAGACCGGGACCCGGGAGTAGGGCACCTGCCCCAGCTCGGGCACGATCTCGGCCAGGGTGAGGGAATCACTCCAGGCGAAGATCTCGACCCGCGGCGTCATGACGTCCCAGGCGGTGCGTTCGTCGAGACGGAAGGCCCGCTCGACCAGATCGTGTTCCTCCTCGCCCACCACACCCGCCTCGCGGCCGAGCGCGGTGATGGCGCGAAGCTCGCGCTGACCGCGGGTCGAGCCGTCCAGCGAGTCCTGTCGTTCCAGGAAGCTCTCCAGTCCCGAAAGCGGTGCCATGAACGGACGCAGGGTCCTCACCAGCACCAGGAGAACGGGGGCGCTGACGAGTGCCAGCCGCACCGGACGCCGTGCCCCGAGCATGCGGGGAAGCACCTCCGCACCCAGGAAGGTGACGAGGGCGGCGAGAGCCAAGGCGAGAAAGCCACCACCGGCTCCCCAGCGTACCGAGGCCCATACCACGACCAGCCCCACCGCGCCGGTATCGAGGAGGAGGTTGAGCAGCAGAACGCTGGTCGCGGAGCGTGGGGCCTGCGCCCGTAGCTGGAGCAGCTCGGCGGCACCGCTGAACCCCTCTTCCTGCATGGCCCGGAGATTGGAGGTAGCCACCGAGCCGCACGCCGATTCCGCCGCGGACAGGAGGGCCGAGGCGAGCAGAAGGACGACCAGGGTGATGAGCCAGGCCGTGGTCATGGCCGGGGCCAAGCCGCCGGGCGGGCCATGCCGCGCCGCCGGGGGAAGGGGTCGTCGCTACAGGGACCTGGGTCTACGTCCATGACGTGCTTGACTGTACCAGCTCCGCGACCACGTCACGGGTAGTCCGATCGTCCGCTTCCGCTTCGAAATTGAGAACCAGTCGGTGCGCCAGGACCGCCGGCGCCACCGCCCGTACGTCGTCCACGGTGGGCAGTGCGCTTCCGCGCGCTGCGGCCTGCGCCTTGGCACCCAGAACCAGGAACTGCGACGCTCGTGGCCCTGCGCCCCAGGACGCGTATTTCTTGATCAACGACGGGGCGAGCTCATCCTCGGGACGGGTGGACCGCGCCAGCCGCACGGCGAAGGCGACCAGGGAAGGCGGGGCGGGGATCCGGCGGACCAGATGCTGGAGCTGGATCAGCTCGGCGGCGGCCACCACAGGGCGCAACTGTGAAACGGCATCCCCGGTGGTCCGCCTCGCGATCTCCTCTTCCTCGGCCCGCGAGGGATAGCCGATGGAGAGCTCCAGCATGAACCGATCAAGCTGGGCCTCGGGGAGGGGGTAGGTCCCCTCCTGCTCGATCGGGTTCTGTGTGGCCAGAACGAAGAACGGTGGCTCGAGGGTGTAGGTTTGACCCGCCGCCGTCACCGCACGCTCCTGCATCGCCTGGAGGAGGGCGGCCTGCGTCTTCGGCGGGGTGCGGTTGATCTCGTCCGCCAGGACCACATTTGCGAAGATGGGGCCGCGCACGAACCGGAAGACGCGCTTGCCCGTGGTGCGGTCCTCCTCGATCACCTCGGTGCCGGTGATGTCGGTGGGCATCAGGTCAGGCGTGAACTGGATCCGGCTGAACTCGAGGTCGAGGACCTCGGCCACGGACTGCACAAGAAGGGTCTTGGCCAGTCCGGGCACTCCCACGAGAAGGGCGTGGCCATTGGCCAGCAGCGCCGTGAGGATCCCCTCCACCACCTCGTGTTGTCCGACGATCCGCTGTTCGACCTCCCGCCTCAAGGTCTCTGCGACCTCGGCCACCCGCTTCAGAAGCGCCGCGTCGCGATCCTCCGATACCATCTGTCCCTGTGTCACCCTTGGGTAGGCCCTCCTTGGAGCCCTCGTCCGGCATCGCCTTGGTGCCCCGACCGCCGGTGCACTGGTGGCCGGTCGGCCGGGGACGGCCGGCCCCCCCTGGAGGACGACGCTGGGTTCCGCCGGCACGGGAATCGATCAAGCCGGACCCGCCCCCCGGACGCGGGGGGCCGCCAGCCTCCAGCGGGCAGGCGACCGGGCCGGCGGATAATGTCCGAAAAGGCCTTGCGGCGTCAAGCGATCCGGGCCTCGGAATGGGGCGGCCGATCCGCTTGCGCTTTTTTTCACAAGCGCCTAGAATAGTCAGGCTGTGGACCCCACGGAGGTCTTCCGGTGGCATCGAAGAAGCCCGAGCCCGAAGACGATCCGGGGAGAGTGTGGCGGGAGCAGGGACGCTACGTCGGGTTCGGTCTGACCTGGGCGCTGTCGACCCTGATCTTCTTCCTCCTCGGTCTGTGGCTGGACCAGCGGTTGGGAACGGTACCCTGGCTTTCCATCGGGGGCGCGTTCTTCGGAGGTGCGACGGGTTTCTACAACCTGTACCTCCACGTGATCGTGGAGCCGCGCAAGAGGCGAGAGGACCAAGAGGACACGTGACACGGTCGACGACCTTCGTTGGCGGATCGGTGCTGGCCGTTGGCCTGACCGCGCTCGCGTTGCGGTTGTTCCTTCCTCCCGTTTCCTGGTTCGGGGTGAGCCTGGCGGCGGCCATTGCTTTGACCACCCAGCTCGTGCTCTATGTGGCGCTGCGCCGGGTGCGGCGCGACCCCAAGCGCTTCGCCGTGGGCGTGGTCGCCGGGGCGGCGACCCGTATGGTCGTCTTGCTGGGTGCGATCATTTGGCTCGCGCTCTCTCCCACGGCCTGGGCCGTCCCGTTCCTGCTGGCGCTGACGGTCTACCTGGTGGCCCTGTTGTTGTTCGAGTCCGTCCTGGAGAACCTCGACCTCATGCGGCCGCGCGCCGCCCATCCGTAGATGCTGGGACTTTCCTTTCTGCAGGAACATGCCGGTGAGGCGGCCCAAGCGGCCGAACACGCCGCCGAGGCCGCCGGGCACGGCGAGGGTGCGTTCGACCTGGGCGAGATGCTCTCGCACCACATCCTGGACGCTGCCGAGTACGAGCTTCCCCTGATCGGTCCGGTGCACTTCCCGCACTTCGAACCGATCCATCTCGGTCCCATCGCCCTGGACCTGTCGCCCTCGAAGCACCTGGTGCTCATGCTGCTGGCGGCACTCCTCAGCGGGCTGGCCATGTTGGTGGTCGCCCGGGCCGTGCGTCGCAAGTACGTGGAGGACGCTCCCAGCGGCTTCGCCAACGCGGTCGAGGCCATGGTGGTGTTTTTCCGCGACGACGTGTGCAAGACCAACATCGGCCACGGCTACGAGAAGTTCGTGCCGTTCATCCTGACGTTGTTCTTCTTCATCCTCACCATGAACCTCTTCGGGCTGTTGCCCTGGGGGGGGACCGCGACAGGGAACCTCTCGGTCACGGCTGCCCTGGCGGTCATCACCTTCCTGGTGGTGGAGATCGCAGGCTTCATCAAGCTGGGGCCCGTAGGATACGCGAAGACGATCTTCTTCATCCCCGAGGGCACGGAAGGGGTCTGGAAGATCATCATGCTGTTGGTGATGACCCCGGTGGAGCTGCTTTCGAAGTTCACCAAGCCGTTCGCACTCGCGATCCGGCTGTTCGCCAACATGACAGCCGGGCACATGCTCATCTTTTCGCTGCTCGGCCTGATCTTCGTGTTCCAGAGCTACGTCGTGGCCCGCTGGTTCGTGGCGGGGGCGTCGTTTGCCATGGTGAGCGCCATCATGCTGCTCGAGCTGCTGGTGGCCCTGATCCAGGCGTACATCTTCGCCATGCTTTCGGCCGTCTTCATCGGCCTCATGCAGCACGAGCACTGACGCACAAGTTCAACCTGGTTGCAAAACCGTAATCCCTAGGATGGAGACACCATGCTGCACGCAATGCTGACCGCGGTCCAGGAAGGCGCGGCGAACCTCGATCCCGTCACGGCCAAGAACTACCTGGCCCTGCTCGGTGCCGGCATCGGCGCGGGTCTGGCGGTGATCGGAGCTGGCCTCGGTATCGGCCGGATCGGTGACGGCGCGACCCAGGGTATCGCGCGCCAGCCCGAGGCGGCCAACGACATCCGCGGACTCGCGATTCTGCTCGCCGCCTTCGTTGAAGGCGCGGCACTCTTCGCGATCGTGGTGGCGGCGCTGTTCAAGTTCATCAACTAGGGTCTGGGATCCGGGAGCGCCGGACCTGCCGGCGCTCCCCGCCCAGGAACCCTGCGGGAATACCGATGAAGAACCTGAAAAGAACCGCCGCCGTCTTGGCGCTGGTCGCTTGGCCGACCGCACTGAGCGCGCAGGATGCGAGTGGGTGGGACAGGCTGTTCAGCGTCGATTGGGGATTGTCCTTCTGGACGGTGCTCACCTTCGGGGCGCTGCTCTTCGTGCTCACGCGCTTCGCCTGGAAGCCGCTGCTCTCAGCGCTCGACGCGCGCGAGGCTCGCATCCGCGCGACCATCGAAGACGCGCGGCGGCTGAAGGAAGAGAGCGAAACGCTCCTCGAGGAGAACCGCCTGCAGCTGGCCGAAGCCCGACGCGAAGCACAGCGCATCGTGGCCGAGAGCCGCGAGGCCGCCGAGCGCGTGCGCAAGGACATCGAAGAGAAGGCCCGGCTGGAGGGTCAGACCCTCCTCGAGCGGGCCCGTCGTGACATCGAGCACGAGCGTGACGCGGCCATCGAGGCGCTCCGCAAGGAGTCCGTGGAGCTGGCCCTTTCGGCGGCTTCCAAGCTGATCCAGCGCAACCTGGACTCCGAGTCCGATCGCGCGTTGGTCATGGACTATCTGAGCCGGATCTCGAAGAGTCAGGGAGCGGAGGCGTGAGGGACGAGTCCGTCGCCCGCAACTATGCCGAGGCGCTGCTGGAACTGGCCGAGCGTCATGAAGGAATCGAGGCGTACGGCTCCTGGATGGAGTCGGTGGCCGAGCTCATCGCCCAGAACCGGAAGCTGGCTCTCTTCCTGGGTACGCCGCGCATCGACGCACAGGCCAAGAAGCGGGTGCTCAAGACCGCGCTGGGAGATCAGGTCCCCCGTCCGTTCCTGAACTTTCTGCTGATCACCATCGACAAGCGTCGGCAACGCTTGTTCGGCGCGATCAACGAGGCCTACCAACGGCTCCTGGACGAGCGCTTGGGTAGGGAGCGGGTGGAAGTGACCGTGGCGCACCCATTGGACGAGAATGCGCGAGCGGAGTTGGCCACGCACCTCAGCGGGTTGCTCGGCAAACAGGCCATTCCCCAGGTGCGGGTGCGGCCGGACATCCTGGGGGGCGTGGTGGTGAAGTCCGGCGACCGGATCTTCGACGGTTCCGTGCGCCACAAGATGGAACGCCTGCGGCGCCGGATGCTCCAGACGGAGCTCTGAGCGGCATCGCCGGCGAGAGAACAGCAACGAACCTTAGGCCCTGAGGAACGATAGACGATGGCAACCGCGGATTCCCAGCTCCGGGCGAGCGAGATCAAGGGCGTTCTGCTCAAAGAGATCGAGCGCTACGACGAGCAGCTCCAGGCCGAGGAGATCGGCGAGGTGCTGGAGGTAAAGGACGGGATCGCGCGGGTCTACGGCCTGACCAAGGCCATGACCAGCGAGATGCTCGAGATCGTCTCGAGCGAGACCGGCGAGGCGGTGACCGCCCTGGCCCTGAACCTCGAGGAAGACAACATCGGCGCCGTCATCCTCGGAGACTGGACGGGGCTGCGTGAGGGAGACCAGGTGCGGCGCACCGGACGCGTGCTGGACCTGCCCGTGGGTGAGGGCTACGTCGGGCGCGTGGTCAACCCCTTGGGCGAGGCGATCGACGGCAAGGGCGCGATCGCCGCGGAGACGCGCCGGGCCATGGACATCGTCGCTCCCGGAATCGTCAAGCGTCAGCCAGTGAAGGAGCCCCTGCAGACGGGGATCAAGGCGATCGACTCGATGATCCCGATCGGACGGGGGCAGCGCGAGCTGATCATCGGCGACCGCGGAACGGGCAAGACCGCCATCGCTATCGACACCATCATCAACCAGAAGGACACGGGCGTCATCTGCATCTACTGCGCGATCGGTCAGCGCGCGGGCAAGGTGGCCAACGTGGTCGAGATCCTGCGCGAGCAGGGAGCGATGGCCTACACCATCGTGGTGGCGGCCAGCGCCTCCGATCCGGCTCCCATGCAGTACATCGCGCCCTACTCGGCTACGGCGTTGGCAGAGCACTTCATGTGGCAGGGCAAGCACACGCTGGTCATCTACGACGACTTGTCGAAGCAAGCCCAGGCCTACCGTCAGCTGTCCCTGGTGCTGCGCCGGCCTCCGGGCCGCGAAGCGTACCCCGGGGACGTGTTCTACCTGCACAGCCGGCTCCTGGAGCGGGCTTCCAAGCTCTCCGACGAGCATGGCGGCGGCTCCTTGACGGCCTTGCCCATCATCGAGACGCAGGGCGGGGACGTCTCCGCCTACATTCCTACGAACGTGATCTCGATCACCGACGGGCAGATCTTCCTGGAGCCCGATCTGTTCTACGCCGGCGTGCGACCTGCCGTGAACGTCGGGATCTCCGTGTCGCGTGTGGGCGGCAACGCGCAGATCAAGGCGATGAAGAAGGTCGCGGGGCGTCTTCGCCTCGACCTGGCGCAGTACCGTGCCATGGAGGCATTCGCTCAGTTCGGCTCCGACCTCGACGCGGCCACCCAGCGCCAGCTGGCGCGGGGCCAGCGCACGATCGAGGTGCTGAAGCAGCCGCAGTACCAGCCGATGCCGGTGCAGAACCAGGTCGCCATCATCTATGCCGTGACCAACGGATACCTGGACACGGTGGACGTCAGCGACGTCAAGGAATGGGAGCACGGCTTCCATGACTACATGGCGGCACAGGCGCCCGGGCTGCTCTCAGGGATCCGGTCTTCCGGTCAGTTGACCGATGAGCTGGAGAAGGAGCTGATCGAGGTGATCGGCTCGTATCAGGCCGCCTTCCAGGCGCGCAACGGTTAGGATCGACCGTGGCCAAAGCACGCGAGATCAAGCGACGGATCCGCTCCGTCGACAATACGGCGAAGATCACACGCACCCAGGAGATGGTCGCCACCTCCAAGTTGAAGCGTGCTACCGACCGTGTTCACGCGGCACGCCCGTACGCGGAGGCCATCGGCGACGTGGTGAAGAGCCTCTTCTCCCCGTCGCTTGGGAAGGAATACCCTCTGCTGCGCCAGCCTGCCGAGGTCCGTCGGGCAGCCGTGCTGCTGCTTACGGCCAATCGAGGTTTCGCCGGGGCCTTCAACGCCAACCTCATCCGCGAAGGCAACCGCCTCTTGCACGAGTTGCGTAGCCAGGGGATGGAGGTGGAGTTGCACGTGGTCGGGAAGAAGGGGGCTGTGTACTTCCGTTTTCGGGGTGAGCCCATCGCTTCTACGGACCTCTCGGTGACGGATCGCCCCACGCCGGAGGATGCCGAGCGGCTCGTGGCACCGCTCCGAGATCGATTCGCGGCGGGCGAGCTGGACGCCGTCTACGTGATCAGCTCGATCTTCAGGTCGGCCATGTCCGCCCCGCCGGTGTCCCGTCTGTTGCTGCCCGTACAGGCGGAGCCCGGGGCCAAGTCCACGGCCGACGCGTTCATCCTATCTCCCTCCGCCGGTGACATTCTGGAGGGCCTGCTTCCCGCCTACGTCCGAAACACCGTGTATCGGTCGCTCGTGGAGAATGCCGCGGCCGAGCAAGGTGCTCGACGCACGGCGATGAAGAACGCGACAGACAAAGCGGGCGAGATGCTCGAGTCGCTCACACGCACGTACAACCGGGCGCGCCAAGCCCAGATCACGCAGGAAATCGCGGAGATCGTGGGTGGCGCCGCCGCTCTCGAATAGCGGAGATCAAACCGTCATGGCGAACGTTGGAAAGGTCGTCCAGGTCATCGGCCCCGTCCTCGATGTCGAGTTCGACCCCGAGAACCTGCCCGAGATCTATAACGCGCTCTCTCTGAAGGGCACCACCGAGAGCGGCCAGAGCATCGATCTGGTGGCCGAGGTCCAGCAGCACATCGGGCGCGGACAGGTGCGCGCGGTCGCGATGTCGTCGACGGACGGCGTGCTGCGCGGCATGGACGTGCTCGACACCGGTCAGGCGATCACGGTTCCGGTCGGTGAGGCGGCGCTGGGCCGCATCTTGAACGTGCTCGGCGAGCCGGTGGACGAGATGGGCCCCGTGGGCGAGGGCCAGAAGCTGGAGCGCTGGCCGATCCACCGCGAGGCTCCGCGCTTCGACCAGCTCGAGCCCAAGACCGAGATCTTCGAGACGGGCATCAAGGTCATCGATCTGCTCGCGCCCTACGTGAAGGGCGGCAAGACCGGCCTCTTCGGCGGAGCGGGCGTCGGCAAGACGGTGATCATCCAGGAGCTCATCAACAACATCGCCATGGAGCACGGCGGACGTTCCGTGTTCTGCGGGGTGGGTGAGCGGACCCGTGAAGGCAACGACCTCTGGTTGGAGATGACCGAGTCGGGAGTCATCAAGCAGACTTCGTTGGTCTTCGGGCAGATGAACGAGCCTCCGGGTGCCCGCCTTCGGGTCGGGTTGGCTGGCCTGACCATCGCCGAGTACTTCCGCGACGTGGAGAAGCAGGACGTGCTTCTCTTCATCGACAACATCTTCCGCTTCACGCAGGCAGGCTCCGAGGTGTCCGCCCTGCTGGGGCGCATGCCCTCGGCCGTCGGATACCAGCCGACGCTCGGCACCGAGATGGGCGAGCTGCAAGAGCGCATCACGTCCACCCGCGAGGGCTCCATCACCTCGGTGCAGGCCATCTACGTGCCCGCCGACGACTTGACCGATCCGGCGCCCGCCACGGCCTTCACGCACCTGGACGCGACCACGGTGCTCTCCCGCGCGATCTCGGAGAAGGGCATCTATCCGGCGGTCGATCCGCTGGACTCGACCTCCCGGATCCTGGATCCGAACTTCATCGGCGAGCGGCACTACCGGGTGGCCCGGGAGACGCAGCGGATTCTGCAGCGCTACAAGGAGCTGCAGGACATCATTGCGATTCTGGGCATGGACGAGCTCTCCGAAGAAGACAAGGTGTTGGTGGGCCGCGCTCGCCGCATCGAGCGCTTCCTCTCGCAGCCGTTCCACGTCGCCGAGCAGTTCACCGGTCTACCGGGCCGCTACGTCAAGCTCGAGGAGACCATCGAGTCCTTCGAGCGTGTGGCAGCGGGTGAGTTCGACCACCTGCCGGAGCAGGCCTTCTACATGAAGGGCGGCATCGCGGAGGTCATCGCCGATGCCGAGAGAATGGCAGGCTGATGGCGGACCTGATGTTGCGCGTCCGCGTGGTCTCTCCCGAGCAGATCGTCTTCGAGGGTGACGCGGCTTCGATCGTGGCGCCAGCCTGGGACGGGCGTATGGGGGTGTTGCCCCGGCACGCGCCTCTGATTGCGGCGCTCGGTGCGGGTGAGCTCGCGATCGATCTTCCCGGAGGGGGCAGCCAGCGGTTCCATATCGCCGGAGGGCTCATTCGTGTCCAGAACGACGATGTCATCGTTCTGACCGATCACGTCGGCGAGGGAGTGGCTACGGTCCCGGCCTAGGCGGCCGAGGAGCGCGCGTTCCCAGCATGCGGATCGACCTCCACATGCACTCGACGGCTTCGGACGGCCAATTCGCTCCGGAGCAGGTAGCCCAGTTCGCGCGCGACGGTCGCCTGGACCTGATTGCGTTGGCGGACCACGACACGACTGCGGGCGTGGCGGCCGCCACCGCGGCCGGTGCCGAGCTATCCGTCGAGGTCATCCCCGCCGTGGAGATGTCCAGCACCCACGAGGAGCGCGACCTTCACATTCTCGGGTATTTCGTGGACCCGGCTGCGCCCGTTCTGTTGGAGCACGCAGACCGGGCCCGTACGTTCCGCGAGAGCCGCATGGTCCGCATCATCGAGCGTCTGGCGCGCCAGGACGTGCACGTGACCATCGAAGCCGTACGGGTCATCGCGGGAGCGGACGAGCGCCGCAAGAGCATCGGCCGTCCCCACCTGGCCAGGGCGTTGCTGGACGCGGGGTACGTGGCCACGGTCCAGGAGGCGTTCGACCGCTTCATCTCCGATGACCACGAGGCGTTCGTGCCCACGGCCCTGCAGTCCCCGGCCGAAGCCATTGCGCGCATCCACGAGGCAGGCGGCGTAGCCGTCTGGGCCCATCCGCCCCGCGAGAGCATGGAGTCCCTGCTCCCTGGGTTCGTCCGCGACGGTTTGGAAGGCCTCGAGGTCTACCGCCCCACCCACTCTCGAGAGTATCAAGCCCAACTGGAGCAGGCGGCCGGGCGGCACGGGCTCGTGATGACCGGCGGATCGGATTGGCACGGCACCAAGGACGGGACGCTGGGGACCTTCTACGTCGAAGCGCCCGAGATCGCGGAGTTCTTGGCGAGGCGGGGTCTGTAGCGTCCAGGCGCACCAGGGCCGACCAACCCCGGCCGCCAGCTGCTGAGACGAACCGTGACGCGCGACTTCGGACTCAACTCCGGAGGGACCGCACCAGCTCCAGCATCCGCACCGACTTCTCTCGGAACACCACACCCATGATCAGCCCATAGGCGATCATTCCCACCGCGCTACTCACAAACAGCGATACGACGGGCGCAGTGCCCCGCAGGAACTCCCACTCCACAAACAGCACGACCGCGGCCATTCCCGCCGTCCCGGCGGTGGCCGGCCAAAGGGCGAGCAGGTAGTTGCGTACCCGCAACCCCGATTCGCGGCAGGTCCAGCGCAGTTGCAGCCCAAAGGCCAGGACCGGATAGACGAGCAACCAGACCCAGGCCACGCCGACCATGCCCCAGCGCAAGGCCGCCACGACGAAGGCGGCCGGGAGCACCAGCGCTCCGAAAAGGGAGAAGCGGGATGCCAGGTCCGGGCGGCCGATCCCGATCAAGGCCGGGGACAGCACCGGCGTGATCGAGCGAAGGACGGCCGCCAGCGCCAGGATTCGCAGGGGTTCGATGGCTCCTACCCATTTATCGCCCAGCACCACCAGAACGAACGGTTCGGCCACCAGGGCCAACCCCACGGCGACGGGGAAGGTGATGATGCTCAGGGCCTGCGTGATGTTGCGAAGGGAGCGGCGGAACTCTACGGCATCGTCCTGCAGGCGCGAGAAGATCGGGAGGGCGATGCGCGAGACGATGCTCGTGATCCGCTCGACCGGTACGCTGGCCAGGTTCCAGCCGATGGTGTAGTCGCCCAGAGGCGACTTGCCGAAGATGCGGCCGATCACCCCGAAGTCCGCATTCGAATACGTGTACCAGCCGATGCGACTCAAGACGAGGTGGAACCCGAACTTCACCTCGGACAGGATGCTCCGCAGGTCTCGGGGCCACGCGATGCGGTGACTCCGGACCAGGAAGCTGGCGATGGTTCCCACCGCAGAGTGGATGAGGAGACCCCCGACCAGGGCCCAATACCCGGCGCCCAGCAGCGCCAGCGTGAGGGTCGCAAGCGCCAGGACCACCCCCTCGACCACCTCGATCAGCGCCAGCGCGCGAAACTGTAGGTCGCGGGTCATCAGGGAGCGAGGCACCACGCGCAGTGCTTCGGACACGAACTGGAGGCTCAGCGCCATCACCACGGGCCGGACTCCGGGCTCGGAGAAGAACCCAGCCACGAGTGGTGCGGCCAGCGCCGAGAGGCCGGCCAGCCCCAGGCCGGTGAGCAGCGCCACACCCCCCAGGCGCGCGATCTGATCCTCGCTCAGCCGGTCCTGGCGGTGCACGATGGCCGCGCCCACGCCGAACTCCGAGACAAGCGCGATCAGCCCTGTGAACAGCACGGCCATGCCGACGATGCCATAGTCGGCGGGGGCGAGGATCCGCGCGATGAGCAGCGTGGAAAGCCAGCGGACCAGCTGCACCGCGAACTTGCCGGCACTGGTCCAGGCGACCCCGGTAACCAGCGACCGATCCAGAGAGCCCGGGCTCGCCGGAGGCGGATCGCCGGGGCTACCCGGCGTCTGTGTCTCGGCCTGGAGGCGCGACGGAGAGATGGGAACCTCGGTGTGGATCGTTTCGGTCGATCGCTGCTCGATTCGATCCGGCAAGCTAGCAAGGCACATGCCGGCAGGCGAGGGGGCCGAGGAGGGGAAAACCCTTGAAATATGGTGATTTACGGGGTGCCGGCCTGCTGCGGAGGTCCGACGATGCGTGGCATCGATCTCGCAGCTTGGAGCCGACCGACCCCCGGCTCCCGGCTCTGCGCGTTGCGGAGGCCGACCCCGTCAGGAGGATGACGATGGCTGCGCAGTCCTTTCTAGACCTCCCCGAGCGTACGGAAAAGCCCCGTCAGAAGGGCCTGACCGTCCTGATCGACAACGGGGTGCCAGGGGGGCGTTTCCACGACGTGCTGGAATCGCAGCGCTCCCTGATCGACCTGGTGAAGTTCGGGTGGGGCACCGCGCTGGTGACGCCGGACCTCCAGCGCAAGCTGGGAGTGCTGAAGGACTGCGGCGTGGACTTCTTCTTCGGGGGGACGCTCTTCGAGAAGGCACTGCTGCAGGGCCGTCTCGATGGCCTGCGTGCGTTCATGCGCTCGTGCGGATGCACGCACATCGAGGTCTCGAACGGGAGCATCACGCTCAGCAACCGCGAGAAGGCTCGGTACATCCGGGAGTTCGCGGAGGAGTTCACGGTGCTCAGCGAAGTGGGCTACAAGGACGTGGCTCGCTCGCAGGAGCTGTTTCCTGCCCAGTGGATCGAGTACATCGCGGAGGACCTGGAGGCCGGGGCGCGCTGGGTCATCACCGAGGCGCGCGAGTCCGGGAAGTCAGGGATCTGCCGCGCGGATGGTGAGCTACGTTACGGGTTGGTGGCCGAGATCCTGGATTCGGCCCTGCCCAAGGACCGACTCATCTTCGAAGCGCCCAACAAGGAGCTTCAGGTCGAGTTCATCCGCCGCATCGGACCCAACGCCAACCTGGCCAACATCGCCCTGACCGACGTGATCGGGTTGGAGACGCTGCGACTCGGCTTGCGCTCCGACACCCTGATGACGTTTCCCAACACCCCGGCTACGGCAGCCCCCGCAGTCGAAGCGCAGCCGTCCTCGTCGCGGCCGCGTCTGGGAGTGGTCTGACGACGCTGTGTCGCTTGTCCTCATCGCCGGTACTCCGGGGCCGGCCGAGCTTTCGGCGGCGCGTGCGCTGTGGCGGGACGGTGACGTCTGTGATCTGATCTGGGAGCGCCCGCTGGGCGCTCGGTCCTGGAGCCGCAGCGTCCGACGCTGGCATGCCTCCCGACCCGCCTTCGCAGACCCGCTGGGCTACATGGCGGATGTCAGGGACCGGGTTGCCGGCGACGGTCATGACGTCGTGCTCCCCTATGGCCTTCCGGCCTACTACGCGGCGGTGCACCACCGCCACCTGCTCGAAGGGAAGGCCGCCTCGCTCCTCCCCTCCGTGGAGTCGTTCCGGATCGCCAATGACAAGGCGAGCACGGGCGAGCTCTGTCGCGACCTAGGGATCTCCGTTCCCCGGAGCTTCACTCCCGAGGACGAAGGTGACGTCCGGGCCTTGGCACGCGAGGCGCGCTTCCCGCTTATCGTCAAGCCGCGAAGCGGGTCGGCAACAGGCCTCCGCGTCGTGCAGACGGCCGATGAGTTGCTCGCTGCAGTTCAGACGCTGATGCAGCGGAGGGCCCGCGGTGCCGCGGAACGCTTCGAGGCTCCGCTCGTCCAGGAGTTCATCTCGGGACATCTGCACGATGCCTGCGCCGTGTGGCACGATGCCCGTCCGCTCGCGACCTTGACCCAGGTCCGGCAGGTGATGGTGCCGGTCTATGGCGGGGTCGGTGCCGTCAACGTCACGACCGACAACCCGACAGTGCGGGAGCTGGCGCACCGCGTCCTCGGCGCGCTGCAGTGGTCGGGGCCCGCCCAGGTGGAGTTCCGTCATGATCCTCGCAGCGGCGAATACCACCTGATCGAGATCAATCCGAAGTTCTGGGGGACGTTGGCCCTCTCGATCCACGCCGGGCTCAATTTCCCTGTGCTTGCCCGCGAGGCGGCGTTGGGGCGCGTCCCTACGCGTGAGCCGACCTACCGGGTGGGGGTACGTCGGCGGTTCACCTTTCCCCGGGCCCGGGAGGCCTCCCTCCAACTGAAGGCGCTGCTGGGCCGGAGCGCCGCGACGGTGCCTGGGGGGACAGCGGCTTCGTACGGGGATATCGACTGGCTCGACCCGGTGCCTGACCTGATGCGGGTGCGGGAGTGGCAACGAGGTCGCGGAGAGGCCCAGCGTCGAGCCATGGAGCTGGATTCGGCGCTCCGGCCGCTCATCACGCCGCCCGAGCAGCCCTGGGCCGGTCTGGGCAAGGGTCGGGCTCGGGCGCTCTGAGTCCCGTGTCCGAGCGCGCCCCTGCTGGGCCCGCGCGCTTCAGGGCGTAGACCGGCCGCGCCCGTTGACGTTGGCAACCCCCTTTTCTAGTTTTCCTCGCTACCCATCGAACGCCTGAGAAGGCGTGCGCCGGGTGGTC